>JAHCKS010000020.1 GCA_026125665.1 Rubrivivax sp. | reverse complement strand
GGAGCTGAAGGGCTACTACCTCGCCGGCGACGGCGCGATCCGCGACAAGACTACGGGCTACTTCACCATCACCGGCCGCATCGACGACGTGCTGAACGTCAGCGGCCACCGCATGGGCACGATGGAGATCGAATCGGCGCTCGTCAGCTGCACCGAGCTCGTCGCCGAGGCGGCGGTGGTCGGCCGGCCCGACGAGACCACCGGCGAGGCCATCTGCGCCTTCGTCGTGCTGAAGCGCCCGCGGCCCAGCGGCGAAGAGGCCAGGAAGATCGCCAACGAGCTGCGCAACTGGGTGGCCAAGGAGATCGGCCCGATCGCAAAGCCGAAGGACATCCGCTTCGGCGACAACCTGCCCAAGACCCGCAGCGGCAAGATCATGCGCCGGCTGCTGCGCAGCATCGCCAAGGGCGAGGCGATCACGCAGGACACGAGCACGCTGGAGAACCCGGCCATCCTCGAGCAGCTGGCCCAGACCAACTGATCCCGGTCTCTGCGGTCCTGGCGGGGCGCTGCGGGCGCCCCGTTTCGCTTCAGCGGCCCGGTGCCACGCGGCGCGGGAAGATCCACGGCGCGAGCCGGCGGGTGAGCCACGGCATCAGCCACCAGGTCATCAGCGCGACCTCGACGACGATGGTCACGAGCAGCCGCGCCCAGGCGGGCCAGCCGCCGAGCAGCCAGCCCACGGCGCCGCCGATGCCTAGCACGAGGCCGTAGACCACCACCACCATCACCAGGGCCATGCGCCAGCGCACGGGTTGCGGCACCACGGCCCCGGCCGGTGGCCCGAACCAGAACTCCAGGCCGGTGAGCTCGCGCCAGGCCGGATCGGGCTCGACGTGCGGCCGCACCTCCTCGAGGAACGAAGCACGCCGCGCGCTCGCCTCGAAGACCCGCAGGTGGGCGACGTTCGCGAAGCGGAACACGCTCGTGTACTCGGCCGGCGCACCCGGGGCCGGCCGTTGTGTCGTGGCGCCCAGGTAGCCGGGCAGGCCGGCTGCGTCGGACTGCAGCGCGGCGAGCGCGCGTTCGTAGGCCGCCTCGTGGCCCGGCTTGACCCGCCGCGTCACGACCACCGTGACGGGCAGGTCGCCGGGCTCCGGTGCGCCGCCCCGGGCGGCGGCCGCGGGCGTTTGCGTGTCCATCGCGCCGATGCGCCGGGCCGGGTGCCTTCAGCGCCCCAGCGCCTCGATCACGAGCCGCGCCGCGGCTGCGCCCGAGTACTGCTGCTGCCCCGTGACGAGCCGCCCGTCGCGCACGGCGAAGGCGCGGAACTTCCGGTCGACGACGAAGTTCGTGTTCGGCAGCTTGCGCGCCTCCTCCTCGATCCAGAAGGGCTGGATGCGCTTGCCGACGAAGCTGTCGGCGTAGGCCTCCTCGCTATTGGCGAAGCCGGTCCACGTCTTGCCTTCGACGAGCAGGCGGCCGTCGGCAAGCCGCGTGCGCAGCAGCGCGCAGGTGCCGTGGCAGACGACGGCAAGCACCTTGCCGGCCTCGTACACGCGGGCCAGCGCGCGGTGCAGCGTGTCGTTCTCGATGAAGGTGACCATCGGGCTCTGGCCGCCGGCGACGAACACGGCGTCGAAGCGGCCGAGGTCCGTGTCGGCCAGGCGCCGCGTGCCCTTCAGCATCGCGGCGTGCGTGGGCGAGCTCAGGAAGCCGAGGCTCAGCAGGTCCGCGGCCGAGTAGCCGCTTTCGTGCCGCGGATCGGAGTAGCTGTCCACGAGCAGGTCGCCGCCGTCGGGGCTGCACAGCTCGACCTCGTAGCCCGCCTCTGTGAACGCCCAGTACGGGTGCGTCAGCTCGGCGGCCCAGAAGCCGATCGGCCAGCCGGTGGTCGGGCTGGTGGCGGGGTTGGCGAGGACGAACAGCACGCGGCGCGGCGTGGTGCCAGCCCGGTTGACGTCGTTGCTCATCGGGGCGCTCCTGGGGATCGTGGTGGCTGATGCGGCGGATGTTCGGGCGGCAGCAGGCCGGCATCAATCGTCTAGATTCCAACTCTGCGTTGCCGCTGCCGACAACAATGCCGACGACATGAACCTCTCCAGCCTCGGTGCCTTCGTGAAGGTCGTGCAGGCCGGCTCGTTCACCGCCGCCGCCGAGCAGCTGCGCACCGACAAGGCGCGCCTGTCGCGCACGGTTGCCGCGCTCGAGCGCGAGCTCGGCACGCGGCTGCTCGAGCGCAGCACGCGTTCACTGCGGCTCACCGAGAGCGGGCGCTCGGTGCTGCAGCGGGCCTCGGCGATCCTCGGCGCTGCCGACGACCTCGTGCAGTTCACCCGCTCGCTGCAGGCCGAGCCGCAGGGCACGCTGCGGCTGAGCTGCAACGTCGACTTCGCGCTCGTCGCCGCCAACCGCTGGATCACGGCCTACCTGCAGCGTTGGCCGAAGGTGGCGGTGGACGTGGACTTCACGGCCCGCCTCGTCGACGTGGTGCACGAGGGCTTCGACCTGGCGCTGCGCGTCGGGCCGCTGGAGGACTCGCGCCTGGCGGCGCGACTGCTGGGCCAGATGCGCTACGGCCTCTTCGCCAGCCCCGCCTACGTGGCCGCGGCAGGCACGCCGCGCACGCCGCAGGACCTGCAAGGACACGCGCGGCTCGTGTTCGCCACCAGCACGGGGCGCACCAGCTGGGTGCTGCGCCCGGCGGCCGGCGGCGGCCCGGCCGTGCAGGTCGACCACGCCGGGCGCGTGCGTGCATCGAGCATCACGCTGCTCGTGCAGGCGTGCCTGTCGGGGCTGGGCATCGCGCGGCTGCCGCTGCCGCTGGTGCACACGCTGCCCGAGGGGCAGCTCGTGCCGCTGCTGCCGCAATGGCAGCCGCAGCCCACCCCCGTGCATGCCGTCTTTCCCAGCAACCGCTTCCTCGCACCCAAGGTGCGGGCCTTCATCGACCTCGCCGCCGCCGAGCTCGAGTGAACGCCGCCCTCGCGGCCGGCGCTTCGGCCACCGAGCGGAGGCGCCGCCCCGTGCATTTCGGTTGCGCCATGGGCGCCCCGGGGCGCGCGAGGCGGTCTCGCAGGCCGTGTCACGGCGGCCTGCGGGTCCGCGTAGGATGTGCCGATCGGTCGACCCACACGGACACGCGTCACCGCGAAACCGCCCATGCCGCGGGCACTTGAGAAGCTCCGAGCCGCGCCGGATGGCGTCGCCGACGCGTCGGCCCTGCTGCGTGTCGTCGACGAGCTGGTCACCGAGCTGCGGGCCGGCGCGGCCGGCCACCCGGCGGTGACGCTGCAGGCGGCGCTCGACAGCGATCTCGGGCTGGACAGCCTGGCGCGCATGGAGCTGCTGCTGCGCGTCGAGCGCACCTTCGGCGTTTCGCTGCCCGAAGATGCCTTGCAGCGCGTGAGCACGCTGGCCGATCTGCTCGGGGAACTGCAGGCCGCGGCCACCCGCGGTGAAGGGGGGATGGCGGCACGGGCGTCGCCGCTGCCGGAGCCTGCGCCGCCCTGGCCGCCGTCGGCGGCGTGCGGCAGCGGCGAAGCGCCTGCCGGCGCGCGCACGCTGCAGGAGGTGCTGCAGTGGCGGCTGCAGCGCGACGGCGATCGCACGCACATCGTCTGCCTGCACGAAGGCAGCGAGGAGACGATCACCCACCGCGCGCTGTTCGAGGCGGCGTCGGCGGTGGCGCGCGGGCTGCGGCGGGCCGGCGTGGGGCCGCGGCAGTGCGTGGCCCTGATGCTGCCGACCTCGCGCGAGTACTTCGCCAGCTACTTCGGGATCCTGCTGGCCGGGGCGGTCCCGGTGCCGGTGTATCCGCCGGCGCGCGCGTCGCAGCTGGCCGAGCACCTGCGGCGGCATGCCGGCATCCTGGCCAACGCGCAGGTCGTGGCGCTGGTCACCGTGCCCGAGGCGATGCTCGTCGCGCGGCTGCTGCAGGCCCACGTGCCGACGCTGCGAAAGGTGCTCGCCGCGCGAGCGCTGTGCGACACGGCGCCGGACGGCGCTGGCCCGGAGGAGGGCCCCTGGCGGGCCGCGGCCGCGGCGCGCACCGACGACATCGCCTTCATCCAGTACACCTCGGGCAGCACCGGCACGCCCAAGGGCGTGGCGCTCACGCACGCCAACCTGCTGGCCAACATCCGCGCGATGCAGAAGGTCTGGCGCGTCGGCCCCGAGGACGTGTTCGTGAGCTGGCTGCCGCTGTACCACGACATGGGGCTGATCGGCATGTGGCTCGCCAGCCTCTACGTCGGCGCGCCGTTCGTCGTGATGTCGCCGCTGGCCTTCCTCGGCCGGCCGCGGCGCTGGCTGGAGGCGATCACGCGCCATCGCGGCACGCTGTCGGCGGGGCCGAACTTCGCCTACGAGCTGTGCCTGAAGCACATCACCGACGACGAGCTCGCCGGGCTGGACCTTTCGTCGTGGCGCCTGGCCGTCAACGGCGCCGAAGCGGTGCGGCCGCAGACCGTGCGCCGCTTCGTCGATCGCTTCGCCGCGTGCGGGCTGCGCGCCGAGGCGATGGTGCCGGTGTACGGGCTGGCCGAGTGTTCGCTGGGGCTGCTGTTCCCGCCGCTCGGCCGGCGCGCGCCGGTCGACACGATCCGCCGCGAGCCCTTCGTGCGCGAAGGCCGCGCCGAGCCCGCACCGCCCGGTGACGACGCGGGCACGCTCGCCTTCGTCGGCTGCGGCCACGTGCTGCCCGGGCACGCGCTGCGCCTGGTCGACGACGCGGGCCGCGACGTGGGCGAGCGCCGCGAGGGCCGGCTCGAGTTCAGCGGGCCCTCGGCCACGCAGGGCTACTACCGCAACGCCGAGGCGTCGGCGCGGTTGCGCCGCACCGAGGCCGACGGCCGCGCGTGGCTCGACAGCGGCGACCGCGCCTACCGCGTCGGCGAGGAGATCTTCGTCACCGGCCGCGTCAAGGACATCGTCATCCGCGCCGGGCGCAACCTGTACCCCGACGAGATCGAGCAGGCGGTGGGCGAGGTGAACGGCATCCGCAAGGGCTGCGTGGCGGCGTTCGGCGTGGCCGACGCGGCCACCGGCACCGAGCGGCTGGTCGTGCTGGCCGAGGTGCGCGAGCCGGGTCGCACCGGCGACGCGGCACTGCGCGACGCCGTGGCGAACGCCGTGGTCGATGCGATCGGCGAGCCGGCCGACCGCATCGTGCTGGCGCCGCCGCACACGGTGCTGAAGACCTCCAGCGGCAAGGTGCGGCGCTCGGCCAGCCGCGCACTGGTCGAGTCGGGCACGTTGCGCGCCACGCGGGCGGGCACCGCGCGCGACTGGCTGCGCCTGCTCGGCGGCGGGCTCGCCGTGCGCGCGGGCCTGCTGGTGCGCGGCATCGGCGACCACCTGTACGCGCTGTGGTTCTGTGTCGTCTTCGTGCTGCTGGCCGGCCCCGCCTGGCTCGGCGTGGCGACCGCGCGCGGCCGCGAGCAGGCCTGGGGCCGCGCGCACCGCGCGGCGCGGTGGCTCTTCCGCGCCAGCGGCACGCCGCTCGTGGTGCACGGCCTGGAGCGGCTGCCGCAGGGGCGCGCCGTGCTCGTGGCCAACCACGCGAGCTACCTGGACGGCTTCGTGCTCCTTGCCGCGTTGCCCAGGCCGCTGGTGCTGGTGGCCAAGGAGGAACTGCTCTCGCAGCCGGTGGTCGGGCGCTTCCTGGCGCGGCTGGGCTGCGAGTTCGTGCAGCGCGAGGACGCGCGGCGCAGCGTGCAGGGCGCCGAGCGCATGCTGGCGCGGCTGCGCGAAGGCGCCTCGCTCGGCGTGTTTCCCGAGGGCACCTTCGTCGCCGGCCCGGGGCTGCTGCCGCTGCACCTGGGCGCGTTCATGAGCGCGGCGCGCGCGGGCGTGCCGGTGGTGCCGGTGGCGATCCTCGGCACGCGGCAGCTGCTGCCCGCCAACCGCCTGCGGCCGCGCCGCGCGGCGCTGGCGGTGTGCATCGACGCGCCGATCGGCGACGGCGCCGACGCCGGCGCGGCGGACCTGTTCGCACCGGCGGCGCGGCTGCGCGAAGCGGCGCGGCAGGCGCTGGTGCGTCTGACGGCGCAACAGGACGGCTGAACTGCACCGCGCCGCGGCGGAAGGATCGCGGCTGCGCGGAGTTCGCGCTGCGCGCTCCGGCATGAGCCCTTCGGGCGGCCGTGCGGGCTGATGCCCCCGCGGCCGCCACGCGCACGGCTCACTTCAGCGACAACACCCACCCCGCAAGCCGGCGTGCCTCGTCCGCGCTCACCTGCGGATTGGCCGCCATCGCCACCGGCCCCCACGCGCCGGCGCCACCCTTGACGATCTTCTCGGCCAGGTACGGCACGGCGTCGGCTCGCCCGGCGTAGCGCGCGGCCACCTGCCGGAAGCCCGGCCCCACGACCTTGCGCTCCAGAGCGTGGCAGTTGAAGCAGTTGCGCTGCCGCGCCAGCGCTTCTTCGGCATGCACCGGCGCCGCCGCCGTGCCGAGGGCGACGGAGGCGGTGGCACAGACGGCCGCGAGACGCGCACCGGCCACCGGGGCGATGCGGTAGAGTGCCTCTCTCTCCCGTGCGGCACCGGCCACCATGCTCTTCGTCGTCATCGGCGTCATCCTGTTGGTGATGAACTGGACCGGCATCGGCCCGCCGGCGGATTGGAACTTCGACTTCACCGGCGACCTGTGGAAGTTCGTCTCGCCGTTCATCGCGGCGGTCGTCTGGTGGGCCTGGTCGGATTCCACCGGCCGCACGCAGCGCAAGGCGATCGAGCGCATGGAGGAGCGCAAGGAAGACCGCCGCCTGAAGGCGATGGAAGCGCTCGGCATGGGCCCGAAAGGGCGCAAGAAGAGCCGCCCGGCACCGCCGCCCTCGGTGGCCCGCCCCACCGGCGCCGGCGCGCTGGAAGAGAGCCAGGACCGCGACCTCGGCCGGCGCGAAGACCCGCGCCTCTAGGCTGAACCGGCGAGCCCCCACTCGGCCCAGCCGGCCGCGCCCGCGCCTGCATGCGCGGGCTGCTCGTGAGGCGAGCAGACGTGCGCAGGCACGTCCGCACGTCCTCACTCGCCGTCGAGCACCGCGCCGCGGCTGGCGCTGGTGGCGTTGCGCGCGAACTTGGCGAGCACGCCACGCGTGTAGCGCGGCGCCGGTGCCTTCCACGCGGCGCGGCGGCGCGTGATCTCGTCCGCGGGCACGTTCAGCTGCAGCAGCAGCCGGTGCGCGTCGATGGTGATGTTGTCGCCTTCGTGCACGAGGGCGATCAGGCCGCCGGCGCTCGCCTCGGGCGCGACATGGCCGACGACCATGCCCCAGGTGCCGCCGGAGAAGCGCCCGTCGGTGACGAGGCCGACGCTTTCGCCCAGGCCCTGGCCGATCAGCGCGCTGGTGGGCGCCAGCATCTCCGGCATGCCGGGCGCGCCCTTGGGGCCCAGGTAGCGCAGCACCATCACGTCGCCGGGCTTGATCTTGCCTTCCATGATCGCGGCGAGCGCGCTCTGCTCGTCGTCGAAGACGCGTGCCGGGCCGGTGATGACGGGGTTCTTCAGGCCGGTGATCTTCGCCACGCTGCCCTCGGGGCTGAGGTTGCCCTTGAGGATGGCGAGGTGGCCCTCGGCGTACATCGGCTCGGTGATCGGGCGGATGACGTCCTGGTCCTTGCGCAGCGGCGGCCGGTCTTCGAAGATGGCGGCGAGGTTCTGCGCCACCGTCTTGCCGGTGACGGTGATGCAGTCGCCGTGCAGCAGGCCGGCGTCGAGCAGCACCTTCATCACCGCCGGGATGCCGCCGGCGCGGTGCAGGTCCACCGCGAGGTACCTGCCGCTCGGCTTCAGGTCGCACAGCACCGGCACCTTCTTGCGCATGCGCTCGAAGTCATCGATCGACCAAGGCACGCCCGCCGCGTGGGCGATGGCCAGGAAGTGCAGCACCGCGTTCGTGCTGCCGCCGGTGGCCATGATC
This sequence comes from Rubrivivax sp., assembly GCA_026125665.1. Taxonomy (GTDB): domain Bacteria; phylum Pseudomonadota; class Gammaproteobacteria; order Burkholderiales; family Burkholderiaceae_C; genus Rubrivivax. The sequence continues at coordinate 65,005 of JAHCKS010000020.1, read as the reverse complement.
ACGGCCACCGCGTTCTCGATGCTGTTGCGCGTGACGATGTCGCGCGGCTTCAGGTCGGCCTGCACCGCGGCCACCAGCGTGCGCGCCGCGGCGCGCGTGCGCTCGACGATGGGGTCCTCGACGTTGGCCTCGGTGCTCGAGTACGGCAGGCTCATGCCGAGCGCCTCGAAGGCGCTGCTCATCGTGTTGGCGGTGTACATGCCGCCGCAGCTGCCGCTGCCGGGGATGGCGCGGCGCTCGATCTGGCAGAAGTCCTCCTCGCTCATCTTGCCGGCGCTGAACTGGCCCACGGCCTCGAAGACGCTGACGATGTTCAGGTCCTGCCCCTTGTACTTGCCGGGCAGGATGGTGCCGCCATAGACGTAGACCGCCGGCACGTTGGCGCGCAGGATGCCCATCATGCCGCCGGGCATGTTCTTGTCGCAGCCGCCGATGACGAGCACGCCGTCCATCCACTGCCCGCCGACGCAGGTCTCGACGCAGTCGGCGATGACCTCGCGCGACACCAGGCTGTACTTCATGCCCTCGGTGCCCATGGCCATGCCGTCGCTGATGGTGGGCACGCCGAAGACCTGCGGGTTGGCGCCGCTCGCCTTGAGCTCGGCCACCGCGGCGTCGGCCAGGCGCTGCAGGCCGCTGTTGCACGGCGTGATGGTGCTGTGGCCGTTGGCCACGCCGATCATCGGCTTGCCGAAGTCGGTTTCCTGGTAGCCCATCGCGTAGTACATGCTGCGATTGGGCGCACGGGCCACGCCTTCGGTGATGTTCCTGCTGCGACGGTTGGCGGGGGTGGTCATGGCGCGGTGGGTGCGATGCGGAGAACGGGAGAGGGGGAGCCACGCACTATAGTCGGCCGCCATGCTCGTGCACCCGCAGTTCGACCCGGTCGCGATCTCGCTCGGGCCCGTCCAGATCCACTGGTACGGGCTCACCTACCTCGTCGCGTTCGTGCTCTTCCTGTGGCTGGCCAAGCTGCGCGTGCGCAAGCCGCACTTCGCTTCGCGCGGGTGGGTCGGGCCGGACGTGGACGACCTGCTGTTCTGGGGCGTGCTCGGCGTCGTCGTCGGCGGGCGGCTCGGCTACGTGCTGTTCTACAAGCCGGGGCATTACCTCGAGAACCCGCTCGAGATCTTCGCCGTGTGGAAGGGCGGCATGTCGTTCCACGGCGGCCTCATCGGCGTGACGCTGGCGATGGCCGGCTACGCGAAGATGCGCGGCCGCTCGTTCCTGGACGTGATGGACCTCGTCGCGCCGTGCATCCCGACGGGGCTCGCGTCGGGGCGCATCGGCAACTTCATCAACGGCGAGCTGTGGGGGCGGGCCGCCGACCCCTCGCTGCCGTGGGCGATGGTGTTCCCGCAGAGCCGCACCGACATCCCGCGCCACCCGTCGCAGCTGTACCAGTTCGCGCTCGAAGGGCTGCTGCTCTTCGCGCTGCTGTGGCTCTACGGCCGCAAGGAGCGTGCCCGCGGCCAGGTCGCCGCGGCCTTCGTCTTCCTGTACGGAGCGCTGCGCTTCGTCGTCGAGTACTTCCGCGAGCCCGACGCCTTCCTCGGCCTGCTCGCCTTCGGCCTGAGCATGGGGCAATGGCTGTGCGTGCCGATGATGCTGCTGGGGGCGGGCCTGTGGTGGTGGTTCGGGCGCAGCCCGGCGCATCGGCCCGGGGTACCGGCGCAGCAGGCCTGAGGCCGCGGAGCCGCCGCATGCGCCAGGTCTTCCTCGACACCGAAACCACCGGCCTCGAAGTTGCCAAGGGCGACCGCATCGTCGAGATCGGCTGCATCGAGATGGTCAACCGGCGGCCCTCGGGGCGCACGCTGCACCACTACGTGAACCCGGGCCGCCCCAGCCACCCCGACGCGCTGAAGGTGCACGGCCTGGCCGACGAGTTCCTCGCCGAGAAGCCGCCGTTCGAGCAGGTGGCCGACGAGATCGCCGCCTTCATCGCCGGTGCCGAACTGGTGATCCACAACGCCGAGTTCGACGTCGCCTTCCTCGACGCCGAGTTCGAGCGCCTGGGCCGTTCCCGCGTGGCCGAACTGGCCGGTGCCGTCACCGACAGCCTCGCGCTCGCGCGCGAGCTCTATCCCGGCAAGGGCAACTCGCTGGACGCGCTGTGCAAGCGGCTGGAGGTGGACAACTCGGCGCGCGAGGTCCACGGGGCGCTGCTCGACGCGGGCCTGCTGGCCGAGGTGTACCTGCGCATGACCCGCGGCCAGAAGTCGCTCGTCATCGACGCGGCGGGCGAGGCGGCGGGCGAGGCCGGCTTGCCGATGGTGGACCTCTCGACCTTCGTGCTGCCGGTCGTCGAGCCGAGCGCCGAGGAGCTGGCCGCGCACGACGCGGTGCTGGCCGATCTCGACAAGGCCAGCGGCGGCAAGACGCTGTACCGGGCCCTCGAGCCGGCGTGACGCGCGCACCGCCACGCCTTGCCCCGCGCGCCGCGGCGAGCACGGCACCGATGGCATAATCGCGCCCGCTTCCTGCGGCCCCGCGCGCCAGCGCGAGGGGCCTGCACCGGGCGGTTAGCTCAGCGGTAGAGCACTGTCTTCACACGGCAGGGGTCGCTGGTTCGAAACCAGCACCGCCCACCAGCAGAAGCACTTCGCGGCGCCTTCAGGCGCCGCTTGCGCTTCGGTGAGGCGCAGGAGCGTGCGGCGCCTCGCATTTGCCGCTACGGATGACGGCGCCCGCGGCCAGTTCCTCGATGCGCGCCACGACCGCGGCGTTCAGCACCGCACCGCGCGCCCGCAGCGCCGCCAGCAACGCGCCGGCCGCCGCCGGCGTGTGCTCGTAGCCCGGGGCCAGCCGGGGCAGCTCGGCGGCCAGCGCAGGCTGCCGCGTCTCGAGCCGGCGCTCGGCGTTGAACGGGTCGCCGGCGGGCGGCCGCGTGCGCAGCGCGTCCAGCTCGATCAGCCGGTCGAGTGCTGCGCCTTGCACCAGGCGCATCGCCGAGAGTTTCTCGCCGCGCCGCCAGCGCGCGAGCCCCACGAGCAGGCAAGCCAGCGCCTCGCCGACGATCCAGGTCTCGTCGGCCGGGCGGCGCGGCAGCTCGCGCTGCGGTGTCGCGATCGACTCGTCGACCCCCTCGCGCTGCCACACCAAGCGTCCCGGCGCGAAGGGGATCGGCGCCAGCTCGTCGGCGGTGAAGACGGCGAACTCGCAGAACACGCCGTCGTCCATCAGCGCCTTGTGGCCGTCGGCGGTGTTGCGGAAGTGCCAGACGAGCGGCCGCACCGCGGCCAGCCACGACAGGTCTTCGACGAAGCGCGCTTTCGCCCCGGGCTGCACGACGACGAAGAAGTCGAGGTCCGACCAGGCATCGAGTCGATCGGGCTCGCGACCCACCGAACCGAGCGCGATGAGGGCCAGCGCCTCGGGCCGCTGCTGCACGGACCGGGCGATCGCGTCGAGGCGCCCGAGCAGGCGCCGCCTGGGTTCTTCTTCCATCGGTCGGGCTGTGCACACCAAGCGCGTGGGCCGCAGTGTGCCCGCGGCGGTCTCAGCGCTGCGGCATGTCCTTCGCCGAGTAGCCCAGGCTCACCGTGGCGTCCTGCGGAATCGGCGGCATCGTCGCGTCCCACGCCAGCCACGCCTGGCGCATGCGCTGCAGCCGCTCGGGCTGGCGCGCCGCCAGGTTCGCCCGCTCGCGTGCGTCGGCGGCGATGTCGAACAGGTACTCGTGCTCGTCCACCTTCAGGTACTTCCAGCGCCCGTCGCGCAGCGCGCGCTGGTGGCGGTGCTTCATGCGCCAGTGCATCGGCCGCGCGAAGGTGGCGGCCGGGTCGGCGAGCACCGGGCGCAGCGACACGCCGTCGGGCGGGAAGTCGGGATGCGGCGTGCCGCCACCCAGCTCCAGCATCGTCGCCGACCAGTCCATCGTCAGGCAGTGCTGCGCCGTCACGCCGCCGGCGCGGATGCCCCTGGGCCAGTGCGCGATCCACGGCACGCGGATGCCGCCTTCGGTGAGGTCCATCTTGCCACCCACCAGCGGCCAGTTGTCGCTGAAGCGCTCGCCGCCGTTGTCGCTGGTGAAGACGATCAGCGTGTCGTCGAGCAGGCGTTCCTTGCGCAACGCGTCGGCGAGCCAGCCGATGCCTTCGTCCATGTGGTGGATCATGCGGCGGTAGGTGTCGACGTTGCCGCCGTCGAGGTGGAACAGGTTCGCGGCAACCTCGCTCGCGACCTGCGCGTCGTTGCGCGTCTCCCACGGCCAGTGTGGCGCGGTGTAGTTGAGGCTGAGGAAGAACGGCCGCCCGCCGCGGGCCTGCGGCGCCATGCGCTGCACGAAGTCCACCGCCCGCTTCGAGAACACGTCGGTGAGGTAGCCGACCTCGTGGTGCGGCTCCTCGCCGATGTAGAGGTCGTGGTCGCCCTTGCTCGAGCAGTGGGTGAAGTAGTCCACCCCGCCGGCCATGATGCCGAAGAACTCGTCGTAGCCCGAGCGCAGCGGGCCGAACGCCGGCGGGTAGCCGAGGTGCCACTTGCCCACCAGCGCCGTCGCGTAGCCGGCTTCGCGCAGGCGCGAAGGCAGCGTCGGCATCTCCGGCGGCAGGCCGAGCGTCGTGCTGCCCTTGCTGCGGCTGTTGATGGGCTCTTCCATCGCGCCGCGCAGCCGGTACTGGTAGCGCATCGTCATCAGCGCGAAGCGCGTCGGCGAGCACACGGGCGAGTTGGCATAGCCCTCGCTGAAACGCAGCCCGCCGGCGGCCAGCGCGTCGATGTGCGGCGAGACGGCGCCGAACGGCGCGGCGCGCCCGCCATAGCAGCCGAGGTCGGCGAAGCCGAGGTCGTCGGCAACGATGAAGATGATGTTGGGTGGGCTCATGGTGTGGCGGGGCTGCGGCGGGCGCGCAGGTCGCCGACGGAACCATAGGGGCGCGGCGTAGAGTTGCTGAAATCAACCACCCTCAGGGCTAACCCGGATCCGATGCCCACCCTGCGCCAGCCCGGGCGGCTGAAGGAACTGCTGAACTACCGGCTGCAACGGCTGTACTCGGCCAGCGGGGCGCCGATCGTGCGCCTGCTCGAAGGCCGCTTCGGCATCACGCGGCGCGAGTGGCGGCTCATCAGCACGCTGGCCGAGCGCGGCGCCACGTCGCCGTCGGAGCTGGCGCTGGAGATGCAGCTCGACCGCGCACGCACGTCGCGCGCCATCGGCGCGCTGGTCGACAAGGGGCTGCTGCTGCGGCAGGCCCGGCCGGGCGACGCCAGGCGCGCCGAGGTGGCGCTGACGCCGGCGGGCCGCACCCTCTTCGACACGGTGTTCCCGCAGGTCGCGGCCATCAACGTGCAGCAGGTGGCGGTGCTCGACGACGACGAGCTGGACCGGCTCGACGGCCTGCTGCGCCGCCTGACCGACCAAGCCCTGCAGCTGAACCACTCGCTCGTGCGCGACGCGAAGGCCGACCGGCGCGCGGGCGGCTCGCGCCGCATCCGCCGGCCGGCCGACGAGGAGGACTGAGGCGCCCTCGACGTGCTGCGCGCCGCGGCGCGCCCGCATGGGCGGGTTTGTCCGGAGGATGGTTGATTTGTTCAACTGACCGCCGATGCCCAACAGTGGCGGGTTGGTCAATTCACGTGGAGACAAGAGCCATGATTCGACGAATCGTGCGCACCGCGCTCGGTGCTCTCGCCCTCGGCGCGGTGGCGCTGCACGCTGCGGCGGCGTTCGCGCAGGAAGGCACCGTGAAGATCGTCGTCGGCTACCCGGCCGGCGCCACCTCCGACGCGCTGGCGCGCGTCGTCGGCGAAGCGATGGCCCAGCGGCTGAAGCAGACGTTGATCGTCGAGAACAAGACCGGCGCCGGCGGGCGCATCGCCAACGAGATGGTGAAGGCCGCGCCGGCCGACGGCACGACCCTGCTGATGACGCCGGTGGCGACGATGTCGATCTTCCCGCACTCCTATGCCGGCCAGCTGCGCTACGACCCGTTCAAGGACTTCGTGCCGGTGGCGCACCTGTCGGACTTCCAGATCGGGCTCGGCGTGGCCACCACCGTGCCGGCGAAGACGCTGGCCGAGTACGTGGCCTGGGTGAAGTCCGACCCGCAGAAGAACGGCTTCTACGGTTCGGCGGCGGCGGGCAGCCTGCCGCACTTCTTCGGCGTGATGTTCGCGCGCTCGGCCGGCCTGACGCTGACGCACGTGCCGTACCGCGGCACCGCGGCGGCGATGCAGGCGCTGGGCGGCGGCGAGATCTCGGCGCTGTCCACGGTGGTGGCGGACATCCAGTCGCTGGTGCAGGGCGGCAAGGCACGGCTGCTGGCCGTGGCCGGCGAGAAGCGCAGCCCGGCGTTCGCCGACGTACCGACCTTCCGCGAGCTCGGCTTCGACCTCGTGGCCGCGCCGTGGTACGCGCTCTTCGCACCGGCGGGCACGCCGCCGGCCGTCGTCAAGCGGCTCGGCCAGGCGGCGATGGACGCCGTGGCCGACCCCGAGGTCAAGAAGCGCCTGCTGGCGATGGGCCTGGAGCCCACCGGCTACGACGCCGAGCGCCTGGGCAGGATCATGAAGGCCGATTACGAGCGCTGGGGCCCGCCGATCCGCGAGTCGGGGTTCAAGCCGGGCCAGTGAAGCCGGCCGGCGCCGCCCGCGCGCTCAGTGCGCGGCGGCGGCCGGCAGGCTGAAGCAGATCGTCGCGCCGACCCCCACCTGCCCTTCGCCGCGCACGCGCCCGCCGTGCCGCTCGACGACACGGCGCACGGTGGCCAGGCCCACGCCGGTGCCCTCGAACTCGCTTTGCGAGTGCAGCCGGCGGAACGGCTGGAACAGCTGCTCGGCCTGCGCCATGTCGAAGCCGGCGCCGTTGTCGCGCACGCGGAACTCGACCAGGTCGCCGTCGCGCGCGCCCTGCTCGAGGCAGATCGTGGCGTCGGGCACCTTGCGCGTGTACTTCCACGCGTTGCCGAGCAGGTTCACCAGCGCGATGTGCACCAGCCCCGGGTCGGCCCACGCGCGCAGCCCGTCGGCGATCTGCCAGTTCACCCTGCGCTGCGGATCCGTGCGCGCCAGCTCGGCCGCCACGCCGTGCGCCAGCATCGTCAGGTCCACGGGCTTGGGCACCAGCTCGCCGCGGCTCACGCGCGAGAGCGCCAGCAGGTCCTCGATCAGGCGCGCCATGCGCTGCGTGCTGTTGCGCACGTGCTCGAGGTAGCCGCGGGCCTCGGCTGGCAGGTGCTCCGCGTGCTTCAGCAGCAACAGCGACGTGAAGCCCTGGATGCCGTTCAGCGGCGCGCGCAGGTCGTGCGAGGCGGAGTACGCGAACGCCTCGAGCTCGTCGTTGGTGGCCTCGAGCTGCGCCGTGCGCTCGCGCACACGCTGCTCGAGGTGGGCGTTCAGCGCGGCGATCTCGCGCTCGCGCTGCAACCGCACGAGCTCGGCCTCGGCGCGCGCGCTGAAGATGCGGAACACCGCCTCCAGCCGCGGCAGGTCCTGCAGCGGCCGCGACGACAGCACGTTCATGATGCCGGCCGGCCGACCGTCCACGCCGATCAGCGGTGCGCCGATGTAGCCCTGCATGCCGGCCTGGGCCAGCGGCGGGTCGCGCGGGAACTGCTCGGCCACGCCGCTCGCCCAGTGCCGCAGCCGGCCCTGCTGCAGCACCACCTCGCACGGCGAGCCCGGCACGTCGTACACGCAGCCGGGAGCCTGCGCGCCGTCGACCAGCCGGGCCACCGTGCGCACCCGCGTGCCGCCGTCGACGACCTCGCCGACGAGCACGCGGTCGGCGCCGGTGGCCAGTGCCAGCTGCTCGACGAGCTTGCGGAAGAACGCCTCGCCCGTCTCCGCCGCCACGCCCTTGGCGACCTCGAGCAGCTGCGCCTCCGCGCGGGCAAGACGCTCCTCGCTCGCCCGCTGCTCGGCGCGCACACGCATCTCTTCGCTGATGTCGACGATGGCGATCAGCGCCTGCGTCACGCCGGCCTGTGGCGTCAGCTCGGCCGAGATCAGTGCGTCGAACACCTCGCCGTCGTAGCGGCGCATCTGCACGTGCGCCGGCCCGCCGCGGCCCTCGCGGTCCACCTCCTCCCAGAACGCCGCCCACTGCGCCGTGTCGCCCCAGAAGCGCTGGCCCGACTCGACGCCGACGACCTCCCTGGCGGCGACGCGGAAGATGCGCTCGGCCGCCGCGTTCACCAGCAGCAGCTGGCGGCTGCTGCGCTCCTGCACGACCAGCGCCGCGGGGTTGGAGCTGAACAGCGTCTGGAAGCGCAGCTCGCTGGCCCGCAGCGCCGCCTCGGCGTTCTGGCGGTCGGTGTCGTCGGTGACCTGGGCCAGCACGAGGTTGCGGCCGTCGACGTCGATGAAGGTCCAGCTGAAGCGGCAGTGCAGGATGCGGCCGTCGGCGTGCACGAGGTCGGCGGGCTGATCGACGGCCATGCCGTCGCGCTGCAGCACCTCCCACGCCCGCTCGCGCTGGGTGAAGTCCTTCCACAGGCCGATGTCGCGCCCGCGGCGGCCGATGAGCGCGTCGCGTTCGCGCCCGAGCAGCCGCACGTAGGCGGCGTTGCAGTCGACCAGGCGGCCTTCGTCGGGGGTGAACAGGGTGGTGGCGACGGGGCTCGCCTCGAACAGGCGGCGGAAGCGGGCTTCGCTCGCCTGCAGCGCGCGGCGCGCACCGAGCTCGGCGCTGACGTCGGCGACGCTGGCGACGATGCACCGCTCGTGGCCGAAGTCCAGCAACTCGCCCGACAGCAGCGCGTCGAAGACCTCGCCGTCGGCGCGGCGCAGGCGCACGGGTTCGCTCTCGATGCGCCCGGCCTCGAGCAGGCGGGCGACGAAGGCGTCGCGGTCGGCCGGTTCGGCCCACAGCCCGAGCTCGGTGACGGTGCGCCCCGCCGCGCGCTCGCGGCTCAGGCCGAAGATGCGTTCGTAGGCGGCGTTGACCTCGACGACGCGGCCCTCGTCCAGCGACGAGATGATCAGCGCCCCGGGGGCGCCGCGCAGCACGGCGGCGAGCCACGCCTCGCCATCGCGTGCGCGCTGCGTGGCGTCCACCGCGAGCCCGCGGGCGAAGGCGATGTTCAGCGCGATGCCGGCCAGCACGGCGACGTAGATCACCCAGTTGGCCACGCCCACGGCATGGTTCGGCGCGCGCAGCCATCCGAGGTTCTCGGCCACGACGAGCCCGCCGACGATCACCGCGCCCGCGGCCACCGTGAGCACCAGGGCCATGCGGCCGAGGAAGAGCCCGCCGACGACGATGGCCGCCACCAGCGCCAGCAGGCCGGTGCTGCGCATCGAGCCGTGCGCGATGCCGAACAGGGCCGCGCACACCACCAGCGCCGCCACCAGCCCGGTGAGCGCGGCACGGTCGTGGCCGCGGCGGAAGAGCCAGGTCAGCAGCACCGCCACGAGCAGCAGCGCGGCGACGAGCAGGGAATCCTCGCCCGTGCCCGGGCCCACCCAGTTGGCCGCCAGCACCACCGGCAGCACGCCGACCAGCGTGTAGAGCATCGCCCCGAGCGCACGCCGACCACGCGCGCCCATCGGCTGGAAGTCCGCCCCGGCCGTGCGGCCCGGACTCGCTGGCGAAAGCATCGCTCGGGCGCGAGTGGTAGTGGGGACGCACCTATTGTGGAGGAGCGGTGCCCGATGCGGTGCGTTCGTCGGCACCGCGGCCGACGCCGCGGCTGACCACCCCGCCCAGCAGCGCCAGCCCGACGGCACAGGCCGTGAAGGCCCAGGCCGCCGCGCCGCCGTCGACGGCGATCGACACCACGGCCACGCCGGCCGACTGGCCGAGGAAGAGCAGGCAGGCGAAGAGCGCGACGGCGCTGCCGCGCTGCGCCGGCGCCATCTGCGTGGCCTGGGTCTGCAGCGTGTTGTGCAGCATGTAGAAGCCGGCGCCGGCGAACAGGCACGCCGGCAGCGCGGCGGCCCAGTGCGGCGCCCACGCCAGCACGACCAGCGCGATGCCGACCAGGGCGCCGCCCCCGGCGGCCATGCCGCGCTCGCCCAGCGCGCGCAGCAAGCGCCGCGCAACGCGGCTGTAGAGCAGGCCGCCCACGCCGAACAGCGCCAGCACCGCGCCCGCCGCACCCGTGCCGAGGCCGTGGCGCTGGCCGAGGAAGGCCGGCACGAAGGCGAGCATGCCGAACATCAGCGCCCCCTCGATGGCCACGACCGACAGCACCCAGCGCACGCGTGGTTGCGCCGGCAGCCGCAGCAGGTGCCTCAGGCCCGAAGGTGCGACGTCGCCCGGGCCGGCGCGGTCGGCCAGCGGGCGGCGCCACAGCGGCACGGCGGCCGCCGCGAAGACGAGGGCCAGCAGGCCGAAGACGTGGCGCCAGCCCAGCACCTCGGTGATCCAGCCGCCGAACCACAGGCCGACGACCATGCCGCCCACGGTGGCGCCGAGCAGCCGCGCGAGCGTCTCCTGGCGCTGCTCGTACGGCACGCTGTCGCCGATCCAGGCGATCGTCATCGGCACGATGCCGGCGGCGGTGGCGCCCATCAGCGCGCGTGCCGCCACCAGCATCTCGAGGCTGGGCGCGAACGCCGCCAGCGCGGCGGCGGCGGCGCAGCCGGTGCAGGCGAAGGCCACGACCCGCAGCTTGCCGACGCGGTCGCCGAGCGGGCCGTAGAAGAGCTGCAACGCGCCGTAGGCGATGGCGAACACGGAGACGACGCGCGACACGTCACCGAGGCCGCGCCCGAATTCGGCGGCGAGCGCCAGCAGCATCGGGTCGCAGGCGCGCATCGACGCGATCGACGCGAACGCGGCGATGCTCGCCAGACGCAGCGGCCTCCGCAGCGACGCGTCGGCGCTCACGTCGCGCCGCCCCGCGCGCCATCCGGCGGGATGCGACGGCGGACCGCCGGCGCCTCGATGCCTGGCTCGATCGGGACGGGGAACGACACGGGGGAAGGACGGCGCGCGCGTGGACCAGACTCATCATAGGCGGACCGGGGGCGCCGGCGCGCCGGCGGCGATGCTGCACACTCGCACCCATGAAGCGTTCCGGACCCCTGCAAGGCCTGCGTGTGATCGAGCTCGCCAGCATCGGGCCGGGGCCGATGTGCTGCATGCTGCTGGCCGACCTCGGCGCCGACGTCGTGCGCGTCGACCGCCTCGAGCCGAGCGGGCTCGGCCTGCCGATCGACCGGCGCTTCGAGGTCAACGGCCGCGGCCGCCGCTCGGTGGCGATCGACACGCGCCGGCCGGCGGGGCGCGACGCGGTGCTGAAGCTGGTCGAGGGCGCCGACGTGCTGGTCGAGGGCTTCCGGCCCGGCGTGACGGAGAAGATGGGGCTCGGCCCGGCCGACTGCCACGCACGCAACCCGCGGCTCGTCTACGGCCGCATGACCGGCTTCGGGCAGCACGGGCCGCTGGCGGCGGCGGCCGGGCACGACCTCAACTACATCGCGCTCACCGGCGTGCTCGACGCCATCGGGCCCGGCGGCGACGGCGCTCGGCCGGTGCCGCCGCTCAACCTCGTCGGCGACTACGGCGGCGGCGCGCTGTACCTCGCCTTCGGCGTGCTCGCGGCGCTGTTCGAGCGGCAGCGCTCGGGGCGCGGGCAGGTCGTCGACGCGGCGATGGTCGACGGCGCCGCTTCGCTGGCGTCGATCTTCTACGGCCTGAAGGCGGCCGGCACCTGGCAGGTGGGTGAACGCGGCGCCAACCTGCTGGACGGCGGCGCGCCGTTCTACGACACCTACGAGACGGCCGACGGCCGCTTCGTCAGCCTGGCGCCGCTGGAGCCGAAGTTCTTCGCCACGCTCGCCGCGGCCATCGGCCTGCCGGAGCGCTTCGTGCAGCGCCAGTACGACCGGCGCCTGTGGCCCGAGATGCGCGCGGCCATCGCCGGCATCGTGCGCACGAAGACGCGCGACGAGTGGAGCGCGCGCCTCGAAGGCACCGACGCCTGCTTCGCGCCGGTGCTGAGCTTCGACGAGGCACCGGCGCACCGGCATGCGCGCGAGCGCGCGGCGTTCGTCGAGGTCGGCGGCGTCGTGCAACCGGGCCCGGCGCCGCGCTTCGACCGCACGCCGGCGGCCGTGCCTCGCGCCGCGCCGGCCGTCGGCGAGCACAGCGACGAGGTGCTCGGCGAGGCGGGCTACGACGCGGCGGCCATCGCGGCGCTGCGGGCGCAGGGGGTGGTGCGGTGAGTGCAGCGTCGGCGCCGCTGCCTGCCGCGGGCTACCGGCCGCCGCCCGACGCGCGGGCGGCCGCGTCGGTGCTCTTCCTGCGCGACGGTGAGAGTGGCCGCGGCCCGCTCGAGGTGCTGATGCTGCGCCGCGCGGAGCGTGAAGGCGACCTGCGCAGCGGCGCCGCCGTCTTCCCGGGCGGCGTGCTCGACGCGCGCGACCGCGAGGCGCACGCCTTCTGCGTCGGCCCGAGCGACGCGGAAGTGACGGCGCGCCTCGGGCTCGCCGAAGGCGGGCTCGACTACCTCGTGGCCGCCGCGCGCGAGGCGTTCGAGGAGGTGGGGCTGCTGCTCGCCCTGCCGGCGGGCGACGGGCCGCACGACCACGAAGCGTTGTTCCCCTGGCGCGCGCGGTTGAACGACGGCGAGGTGTCGATCGCCGAGTTCTGCGCCGCTCACCGCCTGAAGCTCGACCTCACGGGCCTCGTCTACTACAGCCACTGGCTCACGCCGCCCGGGGTGCCCAAGCGCTTCGACACGCGCTTCTTCGCCACGCGTGCGCCGGCGGGGCAGCGGGCGGTCGCCGACCTCGGCGAGGCGCTGGAGCTGATGTGGCTGGCGCCCGCCGCGGCGCTCGACCCCGCACGCGAGCTGAAGCTGCTGCCGGTGACGCGGCGCACGCTGCAGGAGCTGGCGCGGCACCGGGATGCCGAGGGTGCCCTCGCCGAGGCACGCGCCCGCGCGCAGGTGCCGCTGACGATGCCGCGCCGTGCCTTCGCCGCGAAGGGTGGGCTGCGCATCGTGCTGCCCGACGAGCTGCCCTACGCCGAGATCGGCCGCCTCGACCCCGAAGGCCGCGCCGACGTGCATGCCGACATCGTCGCCGGGCGCGCCGTGCGCCTGTCGCCGCACGTCATCCGCGTGACGGCGCCGAACCCGGGGCCGATGACGGGCCCCGGCACCAACAGCTACCTTGTCGGTGCCGGCGACACCTGGACCTGCATCGACCCCGGGCCGGCGATCGACGCGCACGTGCGTCGCCTGGTGGAAGTGGTGCGCGAGCAGGGTGCGGCCGCGCGGCTCGAGCGCATCCTCGTCACGCACACGCACCGCGACCACTCGCCGGCCGCGGCGCCACTGGCCGTCGCCAGCGGCGCGCCGGTGCTCGGCCGCCGCGCCGCGTTCCCCGAATGGCAGGACGAGAGCTTCGCGCCGACGCAGGAACTGGGCGGTGGCGAGCGGCTCGTGCTGGCGCCGGGCGTGACGCTGCGTGCCATCCACACGCCGGGCCACGCGTCCAACCACCTGTGTTACCTGCTCGAGGAGGAGAAGACGCTCTTCACCGGCGACCACGTGATGCAGGGTTCCACCGTCGTCATCAACCCGCCGGACGGCGACATGGCCGCCTACCTGCACGCGCTGGAGGCGCTGCTCGGCGAGGACCTCGAGTGGCTGGCGCCGGGGCACGGCTTCCTCGTTGCCGACCCGCACGGCGTGCTGCGCGCGCTGATCGCGCACCGCCTGCGGCGCGAGGCCAAGGTGGTGGCGGCGCTGCAGCGGCAGGCGGCGCCGGCGGCGGCGCGCACGCTCGTGCCGGCCGTCTACGACGACGTGCCGAGCGCGCTGCACGGCATGGCCGAGCGCTCGTTGCTGGCGCATCTGATCAAGCTGGAAGGCGACGGCCGCGCGTCGCGCGACGACGACGGGCGCTGGCGGTGGCTCGCCTGACGCAGCGGGAGCGACGCCGCTTGTCGAATCCGGCGGCCGCCGATCGTCGTGCGCAGGTGCACTCCCGCACGGACCCACTTCCACCACCAGGAGTCCCGAGATGGCCCTGACCCAAGTGCAACCGTACCTCTTCTACGGCGGCCGCTGCGAAGAGGCGATCGCGTTCTACGAGCGCGCCGTCGGCGCGCGCCGCGACATGCTGATGCGCTTCTCCGAGAGCCCCGACCCCATCCCGCCCGGCATGCTCGCGCCCGGCTTCGAGGGCAAGGTCATGCACGCCAGCTTCCACATCGGCGAGCACATGATCATGGCCTGCGACGGCAGCAACGAGCAGGAGAAGTCCAGCGGCGTGTCGCTGGCGATCACCGTTACCACCGAAGCGGAGGTGGACCGCCTGTTCAACGCGTTGACGGAGGGCGGCCAGGCGACGATGCCGCCCGGGCCCACCTTCTGGTCGAAACGCTTCGCGATGGGCACCGACAAGTTCGGCATCGGCTGGATGGTGATGGTGCCCGACGCGCCGGGCGCCTGAGGGTCCGCATCGCGCCCTCTGCCGACCTCGGCCGCAGCGGCGGCAGAGGCCAAGAGCGCCGCCGGGCGCGGCGCGCGCTCACATCGGGATCTCGGGCTCGACGAGCTGCGCCAGCAGCGTCAGCGATTCCTGCCAGCCGAGCACGCACTGCTCCACCGGAATCACCTCCGGGAGGCCTTCCTGCACGACCTGCATCTCGGTGCCGCAGCTCACGGCGGTGAGCGTGACGGTCGTCTGCATCTCGCCGGGCAGGTTCGGGTCGTCGAAGGTGGCCGAGTAGCGCAGGCGTTTTCCGGGCTCGAGCTCGAGGTACCTGCCGCCGAACGAGTGGCTGGCGTCGCGGCCGAAGTGCGTGAACGCCATGCGCCACGTGCCGCCGACCTTGACGTCCATCTCGAACACGTGGCCGGTGAAGCCATGCGGCGGCAGCCACTTGCACATCGCGGCCGGGGTGGTGAAGGCGCGCCAGACGCGCTCGGGCGGGCAGCGCAGGACGCGGTGCAGCTTGACGGTGCCGGTGGGCATGGTGGCTCCTGGTCGGTGATGAAGCGAGGACGACCCTCGTTCAATGACGACGATGGGCGCGGGCGGGAATCGACAGGCCGAGCCGTCGGGCAAACCCGCGGCCTCGGCTGGGCGAAGCCTGACGAGGCGGCTCAGGCGCGGGTGGCCTGCCGCTCGGGCTGCCAGCGCCCGTCCACCAGCACCTCGTGCGGGCGGAACTGCGCCTTGTAGGCCATCTTCGGGCTCTCGGCGATCCAGTAGCCGAGATAGACGTGCGGCAGCTTCAGCAGCTTCGTCTGCTCGATCTGCCACAGCACGCTATAGGTGCCGTAGCTCGCCTGCGCGTCGGGCTCGTAGAAGGTGTAGACGGCGCTGATGCCGTCCTCGAGCACGTCGAGGATCGAGACCATCTTCAGCGCGCCGGGGATGCCGGCGGCGTTCGGCGGCTCGCGGAACTCCACCAGGCGCGAATTGACGCGGCTTTGCAGCAGGAACTGCGTGTACTGGTCGACGCTGTCGTGGTCCATGCCGCCGCCGCTGTGGCGGCCCGACTGGTATCGCAGGTACAGCTGGTAGTGCTCGGGCACGAAACAGAGCTTCAGCACGCGCGCGCGCAGCGTGTGGTGGCGCAGCCAGGCGCGGCGTTGGCTGCGCGAAGGCTGGAAGCGCTCCACCGGCACGCGCAGCGGCACGCAGGCGCGGCAGCCCTCGCAGTAGGGCCGGTAGGTGAACATGCCGCTGCGGCGGAAGCCGTTGGCCACGAGGCCCGAGTAGGCCTGCGCGTGGATCAGGTGGCTGGGGGTGGCCACCTGCGAGCGGGCCAGCCGCTCGGGCAGGTAGCTGCAGGGGTAGGGCGCGGTGGCGTAGAACTGCAGCGAAGCGAGCGGCAGTTCCTTCGGGTGCGTCACGCTCGGGTGTCCAGGGTCGAATCGAGGGTCGGGCCGAAGCCGGGATCCAGGCTCGGATCCAGCACGGCCCAGTGCGATTCATCATAGGTCCAATCGGCCACCCCCGGCTCCCCCAGGGTGCGCGCCAGATGGGCTTCGAACTGGGGCCGCGGCACCTCCCGCGCTCCGAGGCTTGCCAGGTGACCGGTGTTCTGCTGGCAGTCGATGAGCGGGATGCCACGCGCCCGGCAGGCGGCCACCAGCGCCGCCAGCGCGATCTTGCTCGCGTCGTTGCGGTGCGAGAACATCGACTCGCCGAACACCATGCGGCCGATGGCCACGAAGTACAGGCCGCCGACGAGCTGGCCGTCCACCCACGTCTCGGCGCTGTGCACGCGGCCGCGCGCGTGCCAGTCGGTGTAGGCTTCCACCACCGCCGGCACGATCCAGGTGCCTTCCTGGCCGCTGCGCGGCGTCAGTGCGCAGTGTTCGATGACGCGGCGCAGCGCGCTGTCGAAGCGGATCTCGCAGCGCCCGGCGCGCGCGTCGCGCACGAAGCGGCGCACTGCCTTCTTCAGCGAGTGCGACAGGCGGAACTCCTGCACCGGCAGCACCATGCGCGGGTCGGGGCTCCACCACAGCACCGGCTGGCCCGGCGAGTACCAGGGGAAGATGCCCTTGCGGTAGGCCTCCTCGAGCCGAGCCACGGTCAGCCGCCCGCCGGCGGCGACGAGCCCCGGCGCCTCGGAGTCGGCGGCCAGCGCCTCGGCCGGCGCGGGCAGCGGCGTGCGATCGTCGAGCCAGGTGAGCATGGACACGCCACGCATTGTGGCGCGACGCCCGGCAGGGGCGGCCGGCCGCTCAGCCTCCGGCGGGCCGGCCCGGCCGTCCGCCACCGGTTGCCGCGCGCCGCGGACCTCGTGCCGGCGGCGCGGGCCGGCGACGTGCCCCGCGGTTCACGCGTTGCGCCGGGCGCCGAGTGCCTGCCACAGGAACGTGTACTCGAGGGCCATCATCAGCGCGCGCTGTGCGTTGTCTGCCGCGCCGCCGTGGCCGCCTTCGATGTTCTCCCAGTACAGCGGCCGGTGCCCGAGCTCCCGCAGGCGCGCCACGAACTTGCGCGCGTGGCCCGGGTGCACGCGGTCGTCGCGCGTGGAGGTGGTGACGAGCAGCGCCGGCAGGCGCGAGCCCGGCGCGCCGGTGCCGGGCGCGCCGTCGGCAGCGGGTGCCCGCGGCACGTTGTGGTACGGGCTGTAGGTGCGCAGGAAGGCCCACTCGGCCGGGTCGTCCGGGTTCCCGTACTCGGCCATCCACGACGCGCCGGCGAGCAGCTGGTGATAGCGGCGCATGTCCAGCAGCGGCACCTGGCAGACGACGGCGCCGAAGAGCTCGGGCCGCTGCAGCATCACCGCGGCGACGAGCAGGCCGCCATTGCTGCCGCCCTGGATGGCCAGCCGCGCCGGGCGGGTGATCTTCGCCGCCACCAGGTCCTCGGCGACCGCGATGAAGTCCTCGAAGCTCTTCTGCCGCTTGTCCTTCAGCGCCGCCTGATGCCAGGCCGGCCCGAATTCGCCGCCGCCGCGGATGTTGGCCAGCACGTAGACGCCGCCGCGGGTGGTCCAGGCGCGCCCCTGCGTGCCGCTGTAGTACGGCTGCTGCGAAACCTCGAAGCCGCCGTAGCCGTAGAGCAGCGTCGGGTTGTCGCCGTCGGCTGTTGCACCACGCGGCCAGATGACGAAGTAGGGCACGCGTGTGCCGTCGCGCGACGTGGCGAAGCGCTGCTCGGCGCGCATGCCCTCGGCGTCGAAGAAGCGCGGCCGCGCCTTCAGCCGCTCGCGCTCGTCGCTGCCGGTGCGGCCCAGCTGCAGCGAGTCGGGCTCGAGGAAGTCGGCGGCGTTGAGCAGGTAGTGCTCGGCCAGCGGGTCGGTGCCGCCGTCGCGCTCGAGCAGCGGATCGTGCAGCGCGCCGGCCGCGAGCGTGCCCGGGTACGGCGCGCGCACGTCGCGCTTCGCCCAGCGGCCGCTGCCGGCCGCACCCTGCTGCCAAGTCCACTCCTCCAGGCGGCTCGCGACGTTGTCCAGCACGTTGACGATCACCGTCCGGCGGGTCGTCGTCCAGCCGGCGAGCGATCGTGTCGCAGTCGGCTCGAACAGCGCCGTGAAGGCGCGTTCGCCGGCGAGATACGCCTTGGCGTCGGCGACGAGCAGCGAGCCGCCACGCCACGAGGCGCCGGCAACGGTCCAGTCGCTGCGCAGCTCGACCAGCACGCGCTCGCGCCAGAAGGTGAGCGTCGCGTCGTCGGGCTTGTCGATCGGCCGAGGGGACGCCGCCGCCGCCTTCGCCGCCGGGCCATCGGCGAGCCACAGCTTCGAGCGGTAGAAGTCGATCTGCCGCCCGAACAGCGTGTGCTCGAAACCGGGTGTCATGTCCACCGCCACCCAGGCCGAGACGTCGCTGCGCTCGCCCTCGAACACGGTGGGCGCATCCGCCAGCGGCGTGCCGCGCCGCCAGCGCCTGACGACGCGCGGGTAGCCCGATTCGGTGAGCGAGCCGGGGCCGAAGTCGGTGCCGACATAGACCGTGTCGATGTCGATCCAGTCGATGCGGCTCTTCGCCTCGGGCAGCACGAAGGCGTTCTCGTCGGCGCGCACGAAACGCTTCTCGGCGAGGTCGAACTCGCGCACGACGGTCGCGTCGGCGCCACCCACCGACAGGCTCACGAGGCAGCGGCGGTACCCGGGCCCGAGCGCCGCGGCGCCACCCCACACCCAGCTCGTGCCTTCCGCGCGGCCGAGCGCGTCGAGGTCGAGCACGGTTTCCCACTTCGGTTGCGCCCGGCGGTACTCGTCCAGCGTCGTGCGCCGCCACAGGCCGCGCGGGTTGGCGGCATCGCGCCACAGGTTGTAGAGCCAGGGGCCGAGCCGTGCGACATAGGGGATCTGCTCGCGCGAGTCGAGCACTTCGCGCAGCCGTTCGCGCAGGCTGTCGAAGCCGGGGTCCGCGCGCAGCCGCGCCTCGCTCTCGGCATTGCGCTCGCGCACCCAGGCGAGCGCGCGCTCGCCCTGCACGTCCTCCAGCCACAGCCAGGGATCTTCCGCGTCGATGGGCGTGGCGGCCGCAGCGGGCGGGTCGCGGCGCGACGGTGGCGGTGGGGTCATGGGCTGGGCGGGGACGGAAGGGATGGCGAGGGCGGTGGAGGCCAGCAGGCTGGGCCGCAGGAGGGGCAGCGCGGCGGGCAAGGCGACGAGCATGTCACGCCGGCGCGCACGCGCGCGGCCGGCGGTTTTCCCGGGGGTCGCGGCGTCGATGCTCAGGGCTTCTCGGCCAGCGCCTTCAGCTGCGCCAGGCCCTCCTCGAAGTCCTTGCCCACCATGCCGTCGGCGAACAGCGCCATCCAGCGGAAGAGCGGGTTGGCGCCCATGTCGCCGTCCATCGTCCACGCCACGAGCGTACCGCCGGCCGCCGGCGTGAACCTGAAGTGGCCGGTGGAGGTCGTGCCGAAGTCGGGGAAGTACAGGTCGAAGGCGACCCGCTGGCCGGGCTCGGCCGCCGTGAAGGTCATCTTGCCGTCGCCCTGCGTCCGGCTCTTCCACTCCCAGGCCGCACCCGCGCCGGCGGCCGGGCCGGAGTACGTGACCTGCATGTCCGGGTCGCGCAGGTTCCACGCCGACCACTCCTTCCAGCGTCGCGGCTCGGCCACGAGCGCATAGACCTTGTCGGGCGGGGCCTGAACCTGCGCCGTGCGCGTGACGCTGAAGCGCGGCGACAGCAGCATGCCGCCGCCGACGAGCACCAGGGCCAGCAGCGCCGCGGCGAGTGCGAGCCATTTGACGGTCTTGAGCAAGGCGCCTCCGGTGGCCCCGTCGCGCCTTGCCGCCAGGGAGGCAGCGCCGGGGGCGCGCAGTGTGCAGGCGGACGGCGCGGCGGGCAACCCGGGACATTCGGGGCCCACGGGCACCGGGTCGCGGGGTAGACGGCATGCGATCCCCGCCGCGACCCGTGGGCCCTCGCCGCACGCGGCGCGCAGGCGCCGGCAAGGCCCGGATGGCAAAATCCGCGGCTCGCGCGGCTCCTTGCGGCCGCCCCCGTCTTCCGAGGAATCCATGACCCTGCATCCCACCGCCGCGGCGCGGCTGGCCGCGGCGTTGGCCGTCGGCTGCGCCAGCCTGTCGCTCCAGGCGCAGACGACACCTGCGCGCCCGGGCGCGGCGCAAGCCGCCGCGCCGACGACCTCGTCCGCCTCGGCGCCCACGCGCGGTTTCGGCAGCGCGCGCGGCCCGCTGCTCACGCGCGACGAGCTGCGCGCCTGCCTGAGCCAGGACGAGGACCTGAAGAAGCGCCGCGCGGCGCACGAGGCGGCCGTCGGCCCGCTCGAGGACGAGAAGAAGGCCATTGCCGAGCAGGAGGCGGCAATGCGCGCCGAGCGCTCGAAGCTCGACGGCGGCGAGCTCAACGCGGCCATCACCACGTTCGGCCAGCGGGCCAAGGTGTTCGAGGAGCGCCGCGCGAAGTTCGAGCTGCGCCTGAAGGCCTACAACGACGCAGGCCGCACCGCCACCGCCGACGAGCGCGAAGCGGTCGAGGCCGAGCGCGCCGAGCTGCAGAAGGAACACGGCGCGCTCGAGGCCGAGCGCAAGCGCGTGCAGGGCCTGCAGACGGCGCTGCGCGAAGCCGCGCAGGCCTACAACGCGAAGATCGGCCCGTTCGAGGCGCGCGTGGCCGACTGGAACAAGCGCCAGGCCGCGTTCAACGAAACCGGCGCGGCGATCGAGTCCGACCGCCTCGCGTGGGCCGGCAACTGCGGCAACCGCCGCTACCGCGAGGATGACGAGCTTGCCATCCGCCAGGGCAAGTGAGCGGGGCGCGCCGATGAAGACCCCGTTGCAGCACAGCTCGCCCGGCGGCGCCGCCGAAGCGCCCGCCACCGATCTCGCGGCCAACCCGCTGCTCGCGCCGTGGACGGCGCCGCACGGCCTGCCGCCCTTCGCGGACATCCGCGCCGAGCACTTCGAGCCCGCGCTGCGAGAGGCGATGCGCCGGCACCGCGCCGAGCTGGCGGCGATCGCCGGCGAGCCCATGCCGCCCGACTTCGACAACACGGTGGCCGCGTTCGACCGCAGCGGCACGCTGCTCGAGCGCGTGCACGCCACCTTCGCCACGCTTACCGCCTCGGCCACCAGCGACGAGCTGCAGGCCGTGCAGCGCACGATGGCGGCGCCGCTGGCCGCGCACCGCAACGCGGTGTACCTGGATGCCGCACTCTTTGCGCGCGTCGACGCCCTGCACGCGATGCGCTCGTCGCTCGGCCTCGCGCCCGAGGCGCTGCGCCTGCTGGAACGCGTGCACCTGGACTTCGTGCGGGCCGGCGCGCTGCTCGCCGGCGCCAAGCGTGCACGGTTTGCCGCGGTGATGGAGGAACAGGCGGCGCTGATGACGCGCTTCGCGCAGAACGTGCTGCACGACGAGTCCGCCTGGACCCTGCCCCTGCCCGACGCCGCGGCCACCGCGGGGCTGCCGCCCTTCGTTCTCGACGCCGCGCGCCAGGCCGCTGCCGAGCGCGGCCTGCCCGGCGCGGCGGTCACGCTGTCGCGCTCGCTCGTCGTGCCGTTCCTCACCTTCTCGACCCGGCGCGACCTGCGCGAGAAGGCCTGGCGCGCGTGGGTCGGCCGCGGCGAGAACACCGGCGCGCACGACAACCGCGGCATCGTGCGCGACATCCTGCGCCTGCGCCGCGAGCAGGCGGCGCTGCTGGGGCATGCCTGCTACGCCGACCACGCGCTGGCCGACACGATGGCCGGCAGCCGCGCCGCCGTCGCCGGCCTGCTCGACGAGGTGTGGCCGCGGGCGCTGGCGGCCGTGCAGCGCGAAGAGGCGCAGCTCGAGGAGGTGCGCCGCGCCGCGGCGGCCGCCGGCGAGGCCGGCGCCGCAGGGCGCCTGGAGCCGTGGGACTGGCGCTTCTGGGCCGAGCGCGTGCGCCGCGAGCGCTACGCCGTCGACGACGCCGAGGTGAAGCCGTACTTCAAGCTGGAGAACGTCGTCGCCGCGGCGTTCGACTGCGCGCGGCGCCTGTTCGGCCTCGCCTTCACGCCGCGCGACGACGTGCCGGTCTACCACCCCGATGTGAAGGCCTACGAGGTGCACGACGCGGCGGGGCGCCTCGTCGGCCTGTTCCTGCAGGACAACTTCGCCCGCGCGGCCAAGCGCAGCGGCGCCTGGATGAGCGCGCTGCGCTGGCAGCGGCGCAACGGGGTCGGGCCGGGCGACGCGGCGCTGGCCTGCCCCGTCATCCTGAACAACAACAACTTCGCGCGCGGCGAGCCGACGCTGCTGTCGCTGGACGACGCACGCACGCTGTTCCACGAGTTCGGGCACGGGCTGCACGGGCTGCTGTCCGACGTGACCTACGCGCGCCTGTCAGGCACGCAGGTGCTGCGCGACTTCGTCGAGCTGCCCTCGCAGCTGTTCGAGCACTGGATCACCGAGCCCGAGGTGCTGCAGCGCCACGCGCGCCACTTCCAGACCGGCGCGCCGATCCCCGACGAGCTGGTGGCGCGGCTGGCCCGCGCGCGGCGCTTCAACCAGGGCTACGAGACCACGCGCTACACGGCCAGTGCGCTCACCGACATGGCCGTGCACTCGCTGGCCGACGCCGAGCCGCCGGCGGACCTGTGCGCCTGGGAGGCGCAGTTCCTGGCCGCGAAGGGCCTGCCGCATGCGGTGGGGCTGAACCACCGCTTCGTGCACTTCCAGCACCTGTTCGCCAGCAGCGGCTACGCCGCGGGCTACTACGTGTACCTGTGGGCCGAAGTGCTGGATGCCGACGGCTACGACGCCTTCGTCGAGGCGGGCAGCCCGTTCGACGCGGCCACCGCGGCGCGGCTGAAGCGGCACGTCTACAGCGCCGGCAACAGCGTCGAGCCGGCGGCCGCGTACCGGGCCTTCCGCGGCCGCGACGCTTCGGTGCAGCCGCTGCTGCGCAAGCGCGGGCTCGTCGAAGAGGTGCAGCCGGCCTGAGGAACGAGCGCGCGCTACGGTTCCCTCGCGCCTTGCAGGGAGTCGCCGGCGCCGTGCGGTGGCAGCAGCCGGGCCAGGTTGCGCAGGAAGAGCGCCAGGTCCAGCGGCTTCGTCCAGTAGGCGGTGAGGCCCGCGGCGAGGCCGCGGCTCACCTGCTCCGGCATGACGTTGGCCGACAGCGCCACCACCGGCAGCGCGGCCGTCTGCGGCGTCTCGCGCAGGCGCCTCAGCACGGCGAAGCCGTCCATGTCGGGCAGCTGCATGTCCAGCAGGACGAGCTCGGGGGCGTCGCGCACAGCCGCGGCGAGGCCGCTCGTGCCGTCCGGCGCGATCGTGAGCCGGTAGCCGGGTGCGCCGGACAGCACCTCGCGCACGATGAGGGCGTTGACCTCGTTGTCCTCGATGTAGAGCACGCGGCGCGGCGCAGGGCCCGCGGGCGCGGCGTCGTCAGGCGACGGGCCGGCCACGGTGCCCGAGGTCGGCGGCGGGGTGGCCGTCGAAGGCCGCTGCGCCGGCGACGACGTCGCGCGCGTCGGGCCCGGCGCTGCCGCCGCGCGCGGCAGCACGACCTGGAACATGCTGCCCACACCCGGCGTGCTGCTCACCAGCACGTGCCCGCCCATGCGCTCGACGAGCGACTTGACGATCGCCAGGCCGATGCCCGAGCCCTCGATCGCCTCGCGTTCGGCGCCCAGCCGGTTGAACGGCTGAAAGAGCTCGTGCAGCCGGGCCGGGGCGATGCCGCGGCCGGTGTCGTGCACGCGCAGCTGCACCAGTGCGCCGACGGCCACGGCGTCGACATGCACCTCGCCGCCGGTGCGGTTGTACTTGACGGCGTTGCTGAGCAGGTTCAGCAACACCTGCGCCAGGCGTGTCTCGTCGGCCGCGACGGCGAGGTCGAGGGCACCCGTGCGCAGCCGCAGGCCGGCCGCCTCGGCCTGCGGCGCCACGAGCGGCAGCGTGCGCCGCACCAGCGCGGCCAGCGCAACGGTGTCGCGCGCCAGTGCCAGCTCGCCGCCTTCGATGCGGGCGAGGTCGAGCACGTCGTTGATCAGGTGCAGAAGATGCTCGCCGGCCTGCCGGATGTGGGTGAGCTGCTCGCGGCGCGTCGCGGCGCCGGCACGGTCGTCGGCTTCCGCGTCGGCCTGCAGCAGCTGCGCGAAGCCGAGCACGGCGTTCAGCGGCGTGCGCAGCTCGTGGCTCATGCGCGCCAGGAAACGCGACTTGGCCTGGCTCTCGCGCAGCGCCACCTCGGCCTCGCGCCGCGCCTGCTCGGCCACGCGGCGGTCGGTGACGTCCCAGTTCGCGCCCAGGCGCCGCCGCTCGCCCGGCACGGTGCCGGGCAGCTCCACCGAGCGCGAGGCGAGCCAGCGCACCTCGCCGTCCGGGCGCACGACGCGGAACTCGTACGAGAACGGCCCGAGGCCCTCGAGCGCGCGGCGGTTCATCCGGTCCACCGCCTCGCGGTCGTCGGGATGCACCAGCGCCATGCGCTCCTCGTGCGTCAGCGCCTGCGGGCGCGGCGGCAGGCCACGCAGGTGGAACATCTGCTCGTCCCACAGCGCCAGGTTGCCCTGCGAACGCCACTCCCAGGTGCCGATGCCGGCGCCCGAGACGGCCAGCGCGACACGTTCGCGGGCGTCGGCCAGCTCGCGCGCCGCCTGCAGGCGCTCGGTGACGTCGACGAGCATGCCGAAGCGCAGCAGCGCCGCACCCTTCGACTCGAAGATGGCGTGGTTCAGCACGTCGAGCACGCGGCCATCGAAGGTGTGCACGCGGCAGGCGAAGTCCACGCTCGTGCGCCCGGTGTCCAGCGCCTCGCGCAGCAGCGTGCGCACGCGCTCGCGGTCGTCGGCGTGCACCTGCCGGTCGACCCAGGTCCAGGCGTCGGGCAGCGGGTCGTGCGCGCCCAGGCCCATGATGCGGCGCAGCTCGTCGTTCCACACCAGGTGCGGCGGGTCGCCCTCGAGCGTCCACCAGCCGATGCCCGCGGCCTGCGCCATCACCTGCAGGCGGCGCGCGCTTTCGAGAACGCGCCGCTCGCGCTCGTCGCCGGCCGACGGGCTGGCGGCGGGCAACGCAGTCGTGGCGGCTTCGGGGTGGCTCGTGGGAGAGGGCATGCGGCGGCTCGGGCCCGCGGCAAGTATGGCCGGCGCCTTGGCCGGGGCTGCCGGGTGATTGTCGGAGAATGAATCGGCGCGGGCCGTCGCCTCGGCCGCGCGATGCACCGGCCAGGATGGGGGGATTCGGATGGGGCTTGCGGGGGACCGGGAGGCGGCACGCCGCCGCTGGCTGCGCGCCGGCGTGCACGGCGCCGTCATCGGCATCGAGGTGCAGCCGGGCGACCGCGTCGCCGCGGGCCAGGTGCTGCTGGTGCAGGAGGCGATGAAGATGGAGGTGCCGCTCGAGGCGCCGGCGGCGGGCCGCGTGTGCGCGATCGACGCCGCGGTGGGCGAGGTGGCCGACGAAGGCGCCGCGCTGATCGAGTTCGAGGCCGGGGCGGAAGCGGAAGGCGAGGCCGCCGCCGCCGCCACCACCGCCAGCGTGGCCGCGGCGCGCGGGGCCGAACCAGGGGCCGAGCGCGCGAGCCTGGCGCGCCTGCGCGCGCGCCGCGCCCTCACGCTCGACGCGGCACGGCCCGACGCGGTGGCGCGACGGCACGCCAGCGGGCTTCGCATGGCGCGCGAGAACATCGCTGCGCTGCTCGATGCCGGCAGCTTCACCGAGTACGGTGCGTTCGCCGTGGCGGCGCAGCGCTCGCGCCGGCCGGTGGAAGAGCTGCAGCGGCAAACGCCGGCCGACGGGCTCGTCACCGGCAGCGGCAGCGTCGAGGGCCGGCCGGTGGCCGTGATGGCCTACGACTACACCGTGCTCGCCGGCACGCAGGGCGTGCTGAACCACCGCAAGAGCGACCGCCTGCTCGAGCTGTGCCACCGCCACCGCTGGCCGCTGGTGCTGTGGGCCGAAGGCGGCGGCGGGCGGCCGGGCGACGTCGACTGGCCGGGTGTCGCCGGCCTCGACTGCACGACCTTCGCGCGGCTGGCGGCGCTGTCCGGGCAGGTGCCGCTGGTGGGCATCGTCGCCGGCCGCTGCTTTGCCGGCAATGCGGCGCTGCTCGGCTGCTGCGACCTCGTCGTCGCCGTGGAGGGCGCCAGCATCGGCATGGGCGGGCCGGCAATGATCGAAGGCGGCGGCCTCGGGCGCGTCGACGCCGCCGACGTGGGCCCGGTCGACACGCTGGCCCGGGTCGGCGTGATCGACGTGCGGGTGCCCGACGAAGCGGCCGCAGCGCGCGCGGCGCGGCACTACCTCGGCCTCGTCGGCGCGCCGCGCCTGCCGATGTCGGCGGCGACGCCACCCGGCGCCGACCCGGCGACGCTGCGCGATGCGCTGCCCGAGAACCGCAATGCGCTGTACGAGCCGCGCCGCGTCGTCGAGGCGGTGATGGACGCCGGCAGCGTGATCGAGCTGCGGCGAGAGTGGGGCACCGGCGTCATCACCGCGCTGGCGCGCCTGGAGGGCCGCGCCGTGGCCGTGGCGGCGAGCAACCCGCGCCACCTCGGCGGCGCGCTGGACGCCCCGGCCTGCGACAAGCTCGCGCGCTTCATGCAGCTCGCCGACGCGCACGGCCTGCCGCTCGTGAGCTTCGTCGACACGCCCGGCTTCATGGTCGGGCCCGACAGCGAGAAGACGGCGATGGTGCGGCATGCGGCGCGCCTGTTCGTGAACGCGGCGGCGCTGCGCGTGCCGGTGGCGAGCGTCGTGCTGCGGCGCGGCTACGGCCTCGGCGCGATGGCGCTCACCGCGGGCCACTTCCATGCGCCCGTGGCCACCTGCGCCTGGCCGAGCGGCGAGTTCGGGCCGATGGGGCTCGAAGGCGCCGTGCGGCTGGGCTTCCGCAAGGAGCTCGAGGCGGCGCCGGCGGGCGAGCGCGAGGTGCTGTTCCAGCGCCTGCTCGCCGAGGCGGTGCAGCGCGGCGAGGCGCTGAACATGGCGAGCCACCTCGAGATCGACGACGTCATCGACCCGGCCGACACGCGCGCCTGGCTGGCACGCGTGCTGGCCAGCGCCTGTGCCGCGCCGCTGCCGCCGCGGCGCGGCTTCATCGACGCCTGGTGAGAAGCCGGGCGGCCCGCCGCGGCACCGGCCCGTTCACGTCGCGTTCGCTGCCGCGGCCGAGGGCGCTGCCGCGTCCCGGCGCGCGGCGCCCGGCCCCATGCCGTTCAGGGCCGACACCAGTGCCGGCGAGTGCAGCGTCATCTGCGGGAACGGGATCTCGATGCCTTCGCGGTCGAAAGCCAGCTTCAGCCGGCGCAGGAAGTCGCGGCGCACGGTCCATTGCGCCAGCGGCGCCACCTTGAAGCGGCCGCGCAGGATCACCGCCGAGTCGGCCCAGCGCTCGACGCCGACCACCTCGAACGCGTCGGTGATGCTGGCGGCGTGCGCGGGGTCCTGGCGCATCGCCTCGGCCGTCTCGCGCATGACCACGAGCGCGCGCTCGAGGTCGGCGCCGTAGGCGATGCCCACGTCGACGACGGCGCGCGCGTGGTCGCGGCCCATGTTGACGACGGTGGCGATCTGGCCGTTGGGCACGAAGTGCACGTGGCCGTCGTAGTCGCGCAGGCGCACGTAGCGCAGCGTCATCTCCTCCACGAGGCCGGCGTGGTCGCCGACCTTGACGACATCGCCCTGGTGGATCTGGTCCTCGAGAAGGATGAACAGGCCGGTGAAGTAGTCCTTCACCAGGCTCTGCGCGCCGAAGCCCACGGCCAGGCCGACCACGCCCGCCGCGCCCAGGATCGGCGCGACCGACACGCCGAGCTCGGAGAGCACCAGCATGCCGGCAACGAGCGTGACGACGACCGCGACGACGTAGCGCAGCACGCGGCCGACCGTCTGCGCCCGCTTGACGGCCTCGGGGTCGTCGAAGCGGCTGGCAATGCGCTCGCGCGCCTTGCGGATGGCCTTCTGCAGCACGGTCACCAGAACCCAGGCGAGCACGACGATGAGCACGACCCGCAGGCCGCTCGCCCACCAGCCGCTGCCGGCGGAGACCACCTGCATCAGCCCCTGCGCGAGGGCCTCCAGGCGGGCGGCGAAGGAGGTGGCGTCATTCATGGAGGGAGGAATCCGCGGCTTGACAATATATAGCGACAAATATAACATCCAAGGCTACGCCGGGCAAGGGCAGTGCCCTGAACCGCCTCGGGGTAGCCGCGGGCCCGACGACAAGAACGGAACCCCGAGCCAGAGCACCCGATGAACACCCTCCGCCTGCAGCTTCGTTTCCTCCTGCCCCTGGCCGGCGCCCTGCTGCTGGCGGCCGCACTCTCGCAGCCGCTGATCGACCGCCTCGCGCTCGGCTGGTTCTCGCGCGACCTGACGCTGCGCGGCACGCTCGTCGCCGACGCGCTGAGCGAATCGATCGAACGCGCGCTGCAGCGCGAGCCCAATGCCGGCGACCCGCTGCGCCAGTTGTTCGACCGCACGGTGCGCGACGAGCGCCTGGTGGCGCTGGGCCTGTGCGGGCCCGACGGCCGCCTGCTGCAGGCGAGCGCCGCCTATCCGCGCGAGCTCGGCTGTGCCCAGGCGCGCGCGCTCGGCGACACGAGCTCCCCGCAGTGGCGCCTGCCCAGCGGCACGGTGCACGTCGGCTGGCGGCCGGTGGGCGCGGCCGATGGCGGTACCGGCGCGGCGCTCGTGCTGCTGCACGACCTGAGCTTCGTCGAGCGGCGCAGCCGCGACACGCAGTGGCTGCTGGTCGGTGTCATCGCCGCGCTCGGCGTCGTCATCGCGCTCATCACGATGATCGTGGCGCAGCTCAGCTGGCGCGGCTGGGTGCAGGGTGCGCGGGCGCTGCTGCGCGGCGAAGGGCTGGCGGGCCTCATCGGGGCGGCGTCGCGCCCGGCGCCGGAGCTGGCACCCCTGGCCCGCGAGCTGCGCGCGCGGCTGCGCGACCTGGAGGACGAGTACCGACGCTCGCTCGTGGCGCAGGACGCGCCGTGGACGCCGGAGCGGCTGCGCTCGCTGCTGCGCCAGCAGCTGCACGGCGAGGAGGTCATCGTCGTCTCCAACCGCGAGCCCTACATCCACGACCGCGTCGGCGACAGCCTCGTCGTGCGCCGGCCCGCGAGCGGCCTCGTCACGGCGCTGGAGCCGGTGATGCGCGCCTGCTCGGGCACCTGGGTGGCGCACGGCAGCGGCACCGGCGACCGCGAAAGCGCCGACCGCGACGGCCGCGTCGCGGTGCCGCCGGACGACCCGCGCTACACGCTGCGCCGCGTCTGGCTCACCGAGGAGGAGGAGCAGGGCTACTACTTCGGCTTCGCCAACGAGGGCATGTGGCCGCTGTGCCACGTCGCGCACGTGCGGCCGGTGTTCCGCGAGTCGGACTGGCAGGCCTACAGGAAGGTCAACGCGCGCTTCGCCGACGCCATCGTGCGCGAGGCGCGCAGCGAGGACCCGGTGGTGCTGCTGCAGGACTACCACTTCGCCCTCGTGCCGGCGCTGCTGCGTGCGCGCCTGCCGCGCGCCACGATCATCACCTTCTGGCACATCCCGTGGCCGAACCCGGAGTCCTTCGGCATCTGCCCGTGGCGGCGCGAGATCCTGCAGGGCCTGCTCGGCAGCTCGATCCTCGGCTTCCACACGCGCTACCACTGCAAGAACTTCATCGAGACGGTGGACCGCTACCTCGAGGCGCGCATCGAGCACGAGCACTCGAGCATCAACTACCGCGGCACCGAGACGCTGATCGAGAGCTACCCGATCTCGATCGCCTGGCCGTCGGAGGCCGAGCGCGCCACGTGGTCGCCGGTGGAGGACTGCCGCCGGCGCGTGCGCGAACGCCTCGGCGCGCCGGCCGACCGCCGCCTGCTCGTCGGCGTCGACCGCTTCGACTACATCAAGGGCATCGTCGAGCGCATCCACGCCGTGGAGCGCCTGCTCGAGAAGTACCCGCAGTGGGTCGGCCGCGTCACGCTGCTGCAGATCGCCGCTCCCTCGCGCAGCTCGCTCGAGGAGTACCGCGGCTTCCAGGACCGCATCGCGAACATGGTCGAGCACGTCAACGCGCGCTTCGGCCGCCCCGGCTACCGGCCGGTGGAGCTGCTCGCCGAGCACCACGAGCCGCATGCCGTGAACGAGGCCTACCGCGCCGCCGACGCCTGCGTCGTCACCAGCCTGCACGACGGCATGAACCTCGTGGCCAAGGAGTTCGTCGCCGCGCGCGACGACGAGCAGGGCGTGCTCGTGCTGAGCCGCTTCGCCGGCGCGGCGCGCGAGCTGAACGAGGCGCTCGTCGTCAACCCGTACCACGTCGAGGAGACGGCCGAGGCGCTGCACCGTGCGCTGGGCATGCCGGCGGCCGAGCAGCGCGAGCGCATGGCCAGCCTGCGCGCCGTGGTGCGCGAGCACAACGTCTATCGTTGGGCGGCGCGCATGCTCGGCGACGCCGCACGCTGGCGCCTGCGCGAGCGCATCGAGGCACGCGTGGAGCGCCACCGCCTGGAGGCCGAGGCATGAAGCCGGTGTTCGGTTCCGATGGCCGCCGTGCGCTGGCGGCCCTGCTGGCGCGGCCGCGCGTCATCCTCGGCTTCGACTTCGACGGGACGCTGGCGCCGATCGTCGCGCGCCCGGACGACGCGCGCATGCCGCTGCCCGTGGCGCGGCGGCTGCGCGAGCTGGTGCGCCGCTGGCCGGTGGCGGTGGTGTCGGGGCGCGCGGTCGCCGACGTCGGCGCGCGCCTGGACTTCCAGCCGACCTACCTGCTCGGCAGCCACGGCATCGAGGAGGCGGGTGATGCGCCGACCCCGCTGATGATGCGTTGCGCCGTGGCGCTGGATCCGCTGCGCCGGGCACTGGACGAGCGGGCCCAGGCGCTCGCGGCCGCCGGCGTGACGGCCGAGGACAAGCGGTACTCGATGGCCTTGCACTACCGCCTGGCGCCGAACGAGGCGGCGGCGCGCGCGGCCATCGCGTCGCTGCTGGAGGAGACGCTGCGCGCCACGGCGGGGGTCGGGCCGGCCGGTCTGCAGATCGGCGAGGGCAAGTGCGTCGTCAATCTCGTCGCGGCGGGCGCGCCCGACAAGGGCGACGCGATGCTCGAGCTGGCGGCCCGCTGCGGCGCCGAGGCGGGGCTGTTCATCGGCGACGACCTGAACGACGAGCCGATGTTCGCGAAGGCCCCGGCGGCGTGGGTGACGGTGCGCGTGGCCCGCGACCACGTGCTCTCGCAGGCGCGGTTCTATCTCGACGGCACGCCCCAGCTGCCGGCGCTGCTCGACCTGCTGCTCGAGCAGCCCGGGCCGCGCTAGGGTCTGACAGGCGGGGCCGCCGCGGGCGTCAGAGCTGCGCCAGCGGGACCGTGGCGGCCTGGGAGTCGGCCCCGAGCGCCTCGATGAGCGCCGCAAGGTCCGCCTCGAGCCGCTCGAGCACCTCGGGGGTCAGCGAGGCCAGGGCCGCCGGCAGCACGCCGCTGAACGGGCCGGGGGCGCGGCGCAGGATGCGGCGTCCTTCGGCCAGCGCGTGCAGCTGCACGGCGCGGCGGTCCGGGCCTTCGCGCCGGGCCTCGACGAGCCCCTGGCGGATCAGGCCCTTGATCAGGTTGCTTGCCGTGGGCTGGCGGATGTTCAGCGCCTCGGCCAGGCCGTTGACGCCGAGCCCCGGCCGGTCGCGGATGACGGACAACGCCCACACCTGAGCACCGCCGATGCCGGCGCGTCGCTCGACCTGCTGGAAGTGCGTCTTGACGGCGTTGAAGACGATGCGGAACTGCCGCAGCACGCGCACGGGTGCGTCGTTGTCCAGGTCGGGTGCGGCACCTGCGCCATCGCCGCGCGGCGTGCGGGCGGGCACGGGCTTGGCGGCTGCTCGGCCGTTCTCTTTGCGGGGCAAGGTCTCCTCCTCGCGGGAAGGACGATTATTCATTGCCGGCCCGGGCCGACGCCCCCGGGCGGCCGAAGCCGTGCACGGGCCGGCGTGCGATCCTGCAAGGGTTCACGTCGGGGCCTGCGGCGGCTCGGCGGAAGCGGCCGCCGCGCGCTTGCGGGCGGCGCGCCGGCGCGGTGCGCGCGTGCCCGGCGTGACTCCGGCTTCCGGTGCTTCGGGCGGGCGGCACACCAGCACGGGCACCGGCGCTGCGGTGATGAGGCCGGGGATGACGCTGCCGGTGAGCAGGCGCATCAGCGCGTTGCGACCCTCGGTGGCCACGACGACGAGCTCGCTGCGACGGTGCCGCGCGGCGTCGAGCACGACGGCCGTCGCGTCCTCGCCGCTGCCGACCATCGTGTGCGACATCACGCCCGCCTCTTCGGCCGCGTCGCGCGCCTCGGCCAGCAGCCTGTCGGCGTTGGCCTGCGCGGCCAGCTCGAACTCGCGCTCCGCCGCGCCGTCGAGGAACGGCGCCTCTGAGATCGGCAGCGGGTAGTGCGGCAGCACGGCGATGAACGTCACCTCCGCCCCGTGTGCGGCGGCCAGGCGCAGACCCTCGTCGACCGCCGCCCTCGACACCGGGCGCGTGTCGAGCACGATGAGGATGCGCTTGTACATGGACGACGCTCCTTGCAGCCTGGCGGCCCGGCGGACATGGCGCAGGCACCGGACACTATTGTATAGAAACAAATATACTTCTGCCCGTCGGCGTGCCGCAGCGACGACGCGGCGCTGCCGCCTCGTCCTTGACCCCGCTCAACGAGGGCCCTGGGCCGCCGCCTAGCATCCGCATATTCAATCGCGACAAGGCAAGGAGGTCACATGAATCACACCGTCAACCGGGATCGGCTGGTCGCCGATGCGCGCATCGTGCTGGACGACGTGGAGA
This sequence comes from Rubrivivax sp., assembly GCA_026125665.1. GTDB lineage: Bacteria > Pseudomonadota > Gammaproteobacteria > Burkholderiales > Burkholderiaceae_C > Rubrivivax. The sequence continues at coordinate 32,425 of JAHCKS010000020.1, read as the reverse complement.
GCCTGCTGAAGCAGGCCGCGGCTGCCACAGGCGCACAGGCGCAGGAACTGCGCGAGCGCGCCGGCGCCGCGCTGGAGCGGGCCCAGGCGAGCCTGCATTCGGCGCAGACGGCAGTCGCCGAACAGACGCGCGCCGCGGCGCGTGCCACCGACGACTGGGTGCATGCCCACCCGTGGGGAGCGATCGGCATCGCCTCGGGGGTGAGCTTCCTGCTCGGGTTGCTCGTCTCGTCGCGTCGCTGACCCCGCGGCACGGCCTGACATGGGAGGGCCGATCGACCACCTGCGGCGCCTGGCAGGAAGCGGCGCGAGCCTGTTGCTGACGCGGGCGAAGTTCGCTTCGCTCGAGCTGGCCGAGGCGCGCGCCGAGGTCGGGCGCTGGCTCGGGCTGGCGTTGGTTGCCTGCGCCCTGGCGGTCGTCGGCCTGGCGTCGCTCGTCGCCGCGGCTGTGCTCGCGCTGTGGCCGCTAGCCGGCTGGCTGACTCTGCTGCCGCTGGCGGCGCTGCTGTGCGGCGTGGCCGGGTGGCTCGTCGCGCGTGTGCGCCGCGAGATGCGCGAGGCGCCGCCGCTGCTTGCCCAGACCCTCGAGGAACTGGCCCGCGATCGCGACGCGCTGCTGCCTTCCGAAGCGCAAGAGCGCGAGCCAGCCCCGCCTGCAGCGGCGGGGTGACGACGATGACACGCCCCGAAGACAGCAACCTGCGCATGCGCATGCAGGTGCTGCGGCTGCGCGGCGAGCTGCAGCGCGCCGAGGCCGCCGCGGCCCTCGATGGCCTGCGCGCCGGAGCGCGGCGGGTCGGGCGTGCGCTGGGTGTCGCCGGCGCCGTCGGCGATGCCTCCGCGGCCGGTGCCGGGTGGGCGGCGCCGCTGTTCGCGATGCTGCGCGACCGCCCGTGGCTGCTGTCGCTGGCGCTGGTGATGCTGCGCAGCGCGAAGAGGCACCCGGCGGCCGCGGCGCTGGCCGCGGCGGGCCTGGCGGTGGCCTGGTGGGCGCGCCGCGGCGCCGAGAACACGTCGACGGAGGTGAAACGCCCCGCGCCGCCGCGCGACGACCCGCCCGACTCGCCTCGCTGACGCCGACGCGCCGGCAGCGCCTGCGTCGCAGTGCCGGCCCCTATCATCCACGCGGTCGGCGGCCATGCCCGGCGGGCGCGGGCCGCGCCCGAACGCCAGATCCGAATGTCGCCTGAAACCCCAGCCGAAGGGATGCCCGTGCCCCCTCGGCGCGTCGTCGCGCTGCCATGACCGGGCTCGGCCCGCACGGCTGGGCCTGCATCGCCTTCGCCGTTGCCGTCTTCGCGGCGTTCATCTGGGACCGGTTGCCCATCGCCACGGTCTGCCTGGCCGTGCTGGCCCTGCTGCCGCTCGGCTTCGCGGTCTTTCCGCTGCAGGGCGCCGACGGGCCGGTGGACCCGACGCGCTTCTACCTCGGCTTCGGCAACCCGGCGCTGGTGGCCATCTGTTCGCTGATGGTGGTGGGGCAAGGTCTCGTCGTCACCGGCGCGCTGGCGCCCGCGGCGCGCCGGCTCGCCGCCATCGCCGCGCGTTCACCGCGGCTGGCCTTGTTGGCCGTGCTCGTGGCCGCGGGTGCGGCCAGCGGGGTCGTCAACGACACGCCGGTGGTCGTGCTGCTGATCCCGCTGCTGCTGGCGGCGGGCAGCCACGCCAAGGCCGGCGCCGGCGGCCTGCTGCTGCCGATGAACTACGCGGTGCTGATCGGCGGCATGGCCACGACGATCGGCACGTCCACCAACCTGATCGTCGTGGCGCTTGCCGCGGCGCACGGGCTGCCGGCGCTCGGCATGTTCAGCTTCACCGGGATGGTCGCCGTGGCGGCGGTGCCGGCGTTGCTCTACCTGTGGCTGCTGGCGCCCTGGCTGCTGCGCCACGTGACAGGCGAGCCCGAGTTGCTGAGCGAGGAGGTGTTCGACGCCGAGCTGACGGTGCCCGAGGGCGGCTGGCTCGACGGCCGGCAGCTGCGCGAGGCCCTGGCGGCGGCGGGCCGGCAGCTGGAACTGGTGGACATCCGGCGCGGTGGCCGCGGCCTGGCCCGCCTGCCCTCGCTGCAACTGCGGGCCGGCGATCGCCTGCTGCTGCGTGCCACGGCGCCGCGGCTGAAGGAACTGGAGCAGCTGCTGCACACGCCGCTGCACGACGTCGAGACCGGCGAAGACGTGGCCGGCAGCAAGGACACGCCAGAACCGGGCACGGCGGACGCGGCGCGAGGGGAGGCCCACCGGGTCGAGCAGGCGCCGCCGGCCGCGCAGGCGGCGCTCGCCGCGCCGGCCGCGAAGGTGACGGAGCCAGGGCAGGCCGAGAGGGCCGGGACGGCGCCGGCCGCCGCGCGGGCCGGGGAGTGCGGCACGGGCGCGGAAGCCGGCGGGGCGGGCGAGGACGACCACGCCGGGAGTGCCAGGAGCGCCGAGAAGGCCGAGAAGGTCAAACAAGCCGAACGCGCCAAGGACGACGATGCCACCGGCCGCGGCAAGGAACGCCGGCCGGCCGGCGTCGTCGCGCAACTCGTCGTCGAAGCCAGCTCACCGCTCGTCGGCCGCAGCGTGCGCCTCGAGCGCATCGCCGAGCGCTTCGGCATCGTCGTCGTCGGCCTGAGGCCGCGCAAGGTGGTCACGGGCTGGCAGCGCAGCGACCTGGCCGACCGCACCATCCTGCCCGGCGACGTGCTGCTGGTGCAGGGCAGCGAGAACGCGTTGCGGCTGGCGCAGCGCGAAGGTGTCGGCCTGCTGCTCGACCAGCGCTTCGTGGCGCCGCGCCAGCACGACGCGCCGCTGGCGCTGGCCGTGCTGGCCGGCGTGGTCGTGCTGGCTGCGACGAAGCTGCTGCCGATCGCGCTGGCGGGCATGCTCGGTGCCGCCGTGCTGGTGCTGTCCGGCGTGCTTTCGTGGAAGGACGTGGTGCGCTCGCTGTCGGCCAAGGTCGTGCTGCTGCTGGCCGCCAGCCTGGCGCTCGGCGACGCGCTCGGCGTCAGCGGCGCCACGGCCTGGATGGGCAGCGGCCTCGGGCATCTGCTGGCGGGCCTGTCGCCCGCCTGGGTGGCGGCGCTGCTGATGGCGCTGATGGGCCTCGTGACGAACTTCGTCTCGAACAACGCCGCCGCGGCCATCGGCACGCCGCTGGCCATCTCGCTGGCGCAGGCGCTCGGCGCGCCGCCCGAGCAGATGGTGCTGGCGGTGCTGTTCGGCTGCAACCTGTGCTATCTGACGCCGATGGGCTACCAGACGAACCTGCTGGTGATGAACGCCGCCGGCTACCGCTTCGGCGACTTCCTGCGCGTGGGCGCGCCGTTGTTCGTCATCATGTGGGGCGGGCTGTCGATCGCGCTGGCGGGCCGCTACGGCTGAGGCCGCAGGCGGCAGCCGCGGCCATCGAAACACCGGCGCGCTTCGCGAAGGAGCTGGTTCATGCGCATCCACATCGTGCTCGAGGGCTCGCCGGCCGGCGTCGTCGCCGGCAGGCTCGGCATGGACCTGGCGGCGCGCCTGGGCGCCGACGTGCTGCTGCACATGCCCGTGCCCGACTACCCCATCGAGGGCGGCTCGCTGCCCTTGCTGGAGACGGAGCAGACGGCCGAGGAGGTCGCTGCGGCCACGCTCGGCCACCGGGCGCTGGCACGCGCCCGCCGTTTCCTCGTCGCGCAGGGGCTGGCGGTGCATGAGGTGATGACGCGCGACGAGGATCCGCTGGAGGCGGTATTGCGCCTGGTGCGACAACGCCGCTCGTCGATCGTGGTGACCGGGTCGCAGGCGCGGGGCACGCTGGCGCGGCTGTTCGGCGGCAGCGTCGAGGCGGCGCTGCTGAAGCGGTGCCCGGTGCCGGTGCTGGTTTGCCGCGAGGACACGCGCGCGCTGCCGGCGGCGCGCGGCACGGTCAGCCGGGGGAGCCGGGCTCGGCCGCGTCGCGCGCGAGCCTGAGGCGCACCCGGGCGTCGCGCACGCGGGCGTCGCGCACCCCGGCGTCGCGCAGGTGGGCCGCGCACGCCCGATCCGGCGCAGCGCAGCGTTCGCATCATCGGCCCGGCGCCTGCGGTGGTGTCGCTGCGCCGGGTGTCGCTGGCGTCGGGGGGGCTGGCGCCGCCACGGGCCCGGCCGACCAAGGCGCTCGTGCTCGAGCCGGTGCCTGAGCCGGTGCCGTCGTCGGAGCGCCGGCCGACGTGGCGCCAGGCGGCACGGTGAGCGGCGCATCCGCCGCCGCACCCGGCGCCGGCATGGGGGGCACGTCGTCGTCCCGCCGCAAGGCGCGGCCGGCCTCGCCGACGAAGCGCATGGCGAACGCGGCGATCGGCGGGCCGACAGTCTCGAAGATGGCCACGGCCGCCAGCACGATCGCCGCGACGCGCGTGCCGACCTCGGGCATCAGCTGCGTCGTCGTCTGCACCAGGCCGATGGCCAGCCCCGCCATCGGCACCAGCAGCAGGCCGCTGGCCAGCGCCGGCCGGGCGCCGGCGCCGAAGGCCAGGCCGCAGCCCGCCACCGCGCCGAGCTTGGCCAGCGTGCGCGCGGCGACGAAGGCCAGCGCCAGCGGCGCATACAGCCACAGCTCCTGCAGGTGCAGGTTGGCGCCGGCCAGCACGAACAGGATGACGAAGAAGACGTCGCCGCCGCCGCCGAACTCCACGCGCGTGAGGCGCGTGCGCCCCTGCAGCCAGCGGCAGGCGATGCCCAGCGCCAGCCCGGCGAAGAGGCTCGAGACCTTCAACGCCTGCGCCAGCCCGAGCGTCAGCATCACCGCGCCGACGACGAGCGCGAAGCGGAAGTGCAGCTCGTCGGCGCGCGTCAGCCGCGCCACCGAAGTGACCAGCCACGCGACGACGACCGCGACGACGACGGCGCCCAGCAGCTGGTAGGCCGGCAACGCGAGCGCCGTGGCGAGCGTGAAGCGCTGCCCCAGCAGCGCCACCGGCAGCGCCAGCGAGAACAGGATGAACGACAGCACGTTGTTCGCCGCCACCAGCGACTGGGCGTGTTCGAGCACCGGCCCTTTCGCGTGCAGCTCCTCGGCGACGTGGATCAGCACCGCCGGAGACGAGGAGACGGCGATCGCCGCGGCGAGCACGGCCACCACCGGCGGTGCGTCGATCCACAGCATCAGCGCCAGGATGACGCCGAAGGTCAGCAGCCCCTCGGCGAGTGCGGTGACGACGAGCCGCCGGTTGCGCAGCGCCTTCACCGGGTGCAGCGTGACGCCGAGCTTGAACAGGATGAGGCCGAGCGCGATCTCGACCAGCGCGGTCGTGCCGGCCAGTGCCTTCGGGCCCAGCAGACCGAGGCCCGAAGGCCCCGCGACGAGGCCGACCGCCATGAAGCCGGTGATCGTCGGCAGCCAGCGTGCGCGTGCGGCGAGCAGGCCGCCCAGCACGCCGAAGGCGAGCAGCAGGCCGAAGATGCCCACCAGGTTGGCCTGCGGCCACGTGGTGGGCAGGACGTACGACCAGGCGAGCTCGCTGCCCGCCGCGCCTGATGTGTCCGGCGCGCTCACCGCCCGCCTCGCATCGCGGCGGCGGCCGGCCCGGATGCCGCCGGTGTCGGTGCCGTCAAGCTTCGGCTCCCGCCCAGCGGCGCGCCTGCTGCCGCACCACCTCGGGCAGCAGCTGCTCGCGCTCGTGCAGCTGGCGCAGCCAGGTGGCGTCGTTGCCGTGGCCTTCGACCTCGGCGCGCAGCAGGCGCAGCGCCGGCTCGGCCTGCAGCTCGACGGCGTGCGGCTCGATGTCGCGGAAGGTGTCGCGCACGGCGTCGCGCAGCAGGCGGTGTTCGCCGGTGGTGGGGTCGACGTAGTCGCCGTCGAGCCCGAAGCGGCAGGCCTGGAAGCGGTTGAAGGTGTAGGGCAGGTAGTCGTCCTCGTGCAGCTCGAACGGCTGCTCGCTGCGCAGGCGCCGCGCCAGGCACTGGATGTACGCGGCGAGCGCCGCCGCCTTCTCGATGGTGAGCGGCGTGTCGAGCACGCGCACCTCGATCGTGCCGAACTCGGGCTTGGGCCGGATGTCCCAGTAGAAGTCCTTCATGCTCTTGACGACGCCGGTGCGTGTCATCTTCGCGAAGAAGGCCTCGAAGTCGGCCCAGCGGGTGACGAACGGCGCGCGGCCGGACAGCGGGAAAGCGAACACCGAGTTCAGCCGCGCCGAGTGGTAGCCCGTGTCCACGCCCTGCACGAAAGGCGACGCCGCGGCCAGCGCGATGAGGTGCGGGATGTAGCGGCTCATGCCGTGCAGCAGCACCAGCGCCTCGTCGGCCGACGGGCAGCCGACGTGCACGTGCTGGCCGAACACGGTGAACTGCTTCGACAGGTAGCCGTAGAGCTCGGACACCTGCTTGAAGCGCGGCGTCTCGTAGATGCGCTGGCGGCTCCACTGCTGGAACGGGTGCGTGCCGCCGCCGCACAGGCCCAGCTCGAGCTGCCGTGCCGCATCGACCAGCGCGTCGCGGATCTCGCCGAGCTGCGCGATCGCCTGGCCGAAGTCCTGGCACACGCCGGTCGACAGCTCGATCATGCTGCGCGTGATCTCGGGCTTCACGTCGCCGGGCAGCTTGCGGCCGGCCAGCACGCGCAGCAGGTCGCCGGCCTGCGGCGCGAGGTCGTAGTCGTTCGTGTTGACGATCTGCAGCTCGAGCTCGACGCCCAGGCTGAGCGCGCGCGACGAGGCAAAAGGCTCCAGGCTCATCGCGGGGCACCTCCTTCGCCCGGTTGCGCGTGTTCGCCGGCCAGACGCAGTGCGAGCTGCACGGCCACCGCGCCGAGCAGCTCGAGCACGACGACGGCGGTGAGCACGATCGGCGCGGCCTGCGCGCCGAGCCCGGCGTTCCAGCGCATCAGCTCGGTGAGCATGACGAGCACCGTGGCCGACAGCGGCGTCAGCGTCACCGCCAGCGCCACCGACTGGCGCACCGTGGTGCGCGCGAACGGGCTCATCAGCACGACGGCGGCGCCCTTGCCGAGGCTGCGCGCGGCCACCAGCACGAGGGCCGCCAGGCCGCCGGCAGCCAGCACCTCGGGTGACCAGGCCGAGCCGACGACGACGAAGAGCCCGAGCACGAGCACGCCGCCGGCGGTGCCGAAATGCCGCGGCCACACCCAGGGCCGCTGGCTGAAGTTGCGCAGGCCGAGCCCGGCCAGCAGCGGCACCAGCAGCGTCGAGGCGCCGAGCCAGCGGGCGGTGGCCACTGCCAGCAGCACGAGGCCCAGCAGCAGCAGCACCGCACTCTCGTTGCGCAGGTCGAGCCGGCGCGCCGCCAGCGCCACGGCGGCGGCCAGCACGGCGGCCAGCAGCACCGCCAGGGCCGACGAGCCCGCCAGGGCCAGCAGGGCGGCCGGCCAGGCCGGCAGCGGCCCGGCATGCGTGCCCGCCTTGAAGACGACCAGCGCCAGCACGCCGAACAGCGTGTTCAGTGCCGTCAGCATCGTCATGCGCTGCGTCACCTGGCCGTCGGCGCCGAGCTCCAGCGCCACGCGGCCGGCCACTGCGGCCGAAGCGGGCACGGCGAGCACGGCGCAGGCCGCGGCCACCAGCGGCGGCTGGCCGAAGGCCGTCAGGCTGAAGTAGACGGCGGTGGCGCCGAGCACCGACTCGAGCACGCTGGTGGCGAGCAGGCCCGGGTTGCGGCGCAGCCAGCGCAGGCGCACGCGCGTGCCGATCTCGAACAGCAGCAGGCCGAGCGCCACGTCGACCACGAGCGCGGCCATGCCGCCGAGCGGCAGCGCGGCGCCCAGCCCGCTGGCGGCGGCCAGCCAGCCGGCCAGCGTGTAGCCGACGAGGCGCGGCAAGCGCGTCGTGCGCGCGATCACCTCGCCGGCCAGCGCGCCGGCCACCAGCATCGCGGTCAGCAGCACGAGGTCGTCGGGCACGCCGAAGCGGCCGAACCACCTCTCCAGGTCTGCCGTCATGTCGCCTCCTCTCGTTGCGCCCCGTCGCGCGGGGTCCGTGTTGTGCCCGGCTATCGTAGGCGGGCTATTTACATTTTAACAAATGTAAATACCTCTCCAAGCGGCGGCACACGTCCCCGCGGTGAGTGCGGTCATGCCCGGTGGCCGCGCGAGCGGCCCCGCGCGAGCGCTACATCGGCTTGAAGCGCCAGGCCCAGGCCTGGCTCACCGGCAGTGTCTCCTTGTGATGCTTCAGGTGCAGCGTGTAGCGGCCGAGATCGTCGCGCACGGCGCGCGTGATCTCGCTGGCGCGCACGATGGTGCCGCGGTGCACCTGCCAGAACTCGTCGGGGTCCAGGCCGTCGGCGATCTCCTTCAGCGGCTTGCGCACGTGCGCCTCGTCGCGGGCGGTGACGACACGCGTGTACTTCTCGTCGCTCTGGAAGAACAGCACCTCGTCGATGCCGAACAGCTTGATCGTGTCGCCGATGCTCGCGCTCACCCAGCGCAGGCGCGGTGTGGCCTGCGCCTGCGGTCCTTCGGGCGGTCCGTCCCGGCGCAGCTGCGCCGCGATCTGCTCGACGAGGCCGCCGAGATCGGGCGCCGTGCTCTTGGCGGCGAGCCGTTCCTTCAGGCGCGCCACGGCCTGCGCCAGGCGCCCGGCGGCCACCGGCTTCAGCAGGTAGTCGACGGCACCGGCCTCGAAGGCGGCGACGGCATGGCTGTCGTACGCCGTGGTGAAGACGACGTGGCAGCGCCCGGCCGCCGCGCGCGCGACGTCGAGCCCCGAAGAGCCGGGCATGCGGATGTCGAGGAAGGCGACGTCCGGGGCGTGCTCGGCAATCGCCTCCACCGCGGCCGGCCCGTGTTCGCACTCGGCAACGATCTCCAGTGCCGGCCACGCGACCGCCAGCATGCGCCTCAGCTCGGCGCGCGGCAGGTCCTCGTCGTCGGCGATCAGCGCACGTGGCATCGTCGGTCGTCCTTCGGGCAGGGGCGGCGGGGAGCTCAGGATACGGGCAAGGTCACGCTCGCCGTCACGCCCCCCTCGGCACGCGCGCGCAGGTCGAGGGCGGCCCGTTCGCCGAACATCTGCGCCAGGCGCTCGCGGATGTTGGCCAGGCCGAGCCCGCCGCCGGCGGTGACCCCGCCGCCCGCCCCGCCGAAGCCCACCCCGTCGTCGGTGACGGTCACCTGCAGGCGGCCGTCGGCGGCGACGCGGGCGTCGATGACGATGCGCGCCGGCCCGATCTTCGGCTCGACGCCGTGCTTGACGGCGTTCTCGGCCAGCGAGATCAGCATCAGCGGCGGGAACGGCAGCCGCTGCAGCGCCTGGGCGACGTCGATCTCGAACGCCAGCCGTGGCATGCGCGCGCGCATCAGGCCGAGGTAGGCGCGCACGATCTCCAGCTGGCCGCCGAGGGTGGCGCCTTCGGCCCCACCATCGGCGCGCAGGCGCGGGATGGCCGCGCGCAGGTAGTCGGTGAGGCGGTCGATCATCTCGCTGGCGCGCGCCGGGTCGGTGGCGATGGCGCTGCGCACGCCGGCCAGCGTGTTGAAGAGGAAGTGCGGCTCGACCTGCGCGGCCAGCACCGACAGGCGCAGCTCCGCCTCGCGCCGCTGCGCCTGCGCGTGTGCCAACTCGCGCTCGCGCGCCAGCGCCGCCAGGCCGTCGCGCTCGCGCCACCAGCGCGGCAAGGCGAAGCCGCCGGCGAAGGCGAACGTGGCCAGCGCCATGAGCACGCGGCCTTCGGGCGTCGGGCCGCGGGATGGGTCGGCGGCGGCCGGCGTGTCCGCGGCGGTGGCGGCGCTGCCGGCCGCCGCCGGTGCCGACACCGGCACGTCCGGCGCGTTCGGCGCATCCGGCGTCCGGATGGTGACGCCGATCATCAGCGCCACGCGCTTGCGCTGGCCCTTCTCGTCGACCATGCCGGTCCACTCGGCGATGCGCTGCTTGATCGGCTCGGCACCCCACTCGTGGAACGCGGCCATCGCGAGCACGACCGCGACGATGGTGGCGGCGAGCGCCGCGCCTTCGACACGGGAGGGCCAGCCCTGCCTGCGCACGACGCTCGCCAGCCAGGGCCCGGCGAACAGCGGCACGGCGACGCCGAGCAGGCTCTGAACGATGGCCCCGTAGGGCTTGTCGCCGGGCGCGGCGAGCACCGAGCCGGCCAGCAGCAAGGCCGTGAGGCACACGGGCAGGCCCAGCCGCGCCGCGCGCCCACGCGCCCAGGCCGGGCTGAACACGGGATAGCGCCGGTAGCCCGTGAGCCAGCCGTGTGCGCGGCCGGTGAGCTGGTCGGGCAGCGGCGCGTCGAGCGACCAGTGAAGGGGCGATCCCGGCGTCGACGCGTCCAGCGTGTTCATGCGTGAAAGCTTAGCGGCGGCCGCGCGGTGTGCGGCCGCCGGCGGACGAAGGGCTGCCGGGCGGCGACGAAGCGCGCGCCGGCGGCGATGAAGGCCGAGCCGCGGTGCCCGCGGCCGGCGCCGGAAACGGGTGAACGAGCGAACGGGACGAGGATGCGACACGACGGCGCGCCGCCGGGGCGGCGCCTCGCCTCGGTCGACCATTAAGCTACCGCCCCGGCACAAGGAGACAAGCGGATGTTCGACACCACCATCGCTGGCAGCCTGCCCAAGCCCGGCTGGCTTGCCGAAACGGACAAGCTGTGGCCGAAGTGGGTGCCCGAAGGCGCCGCGCTGGCGCGCGCGAAGCTCGACGCGACGCTGATGTGGATCAAGCTGCAGGAGGAGGCGGGCCTCACCGTCATCGGCGACGGCGAGATGAGCCGCCAGCACTTCGTGCACGGCTTCGTCGAGCGGGTAGCCGGCATCGACTTCGAGCACAAGGTCGAGATGGGCATCCGCGCCGACCGCTACAAGGCGATGGTGCCGCAGGTGGTGGCGCCGCTGGCGCTGCACGGCCGCGTGCACGAGACCGAGGCGCGGTTCCTGCGCGAGCACACGAACCGGCGCATCAAGTTCACGCTGCCCGGCCCGATGACGATCGTCGACACCGTGGCCGACCGCCACTACGGCGACCGCGTCGCGCTCGCCTTCGCCTTCGCCGAGCTGCTGAACCAGGAAGCGAGGGCACTCGAAGCGGACGGCGTGGACATCATCCAGTTCGACGAGCCGGCGTTCAACGTCTACATGAGCGAGGCCGCCGACTGGGGCGTGCGGGCGCTGGAGCGCGCGGCGCAGGGCCTGGCGTGCACGACGGCCGTGCACATCTGCTACGGCTACGGCATCCAGGCCAACGTCGACTGGAAGAAGACGCTCGGCGAGCAGTGGCGGCAGTACGAGCAGGTGTTCCCGGCGCTGGCGAAGAGCTCGATCCGCCAGGTGAGCCTGGAGTGCTACCACTCGCACGTGCCGCCGGAACTGATGGCGCTGCTGGAAGGCAAGGACGTGATGGTGGGCGTGATCGACGTCGCCAGCGACGTGGTCGAAACCCCCGAGCAGGTGGCCGAGACGATCGAAGGCGCGCTGCGCTTCGTGCCCGAGCGGCGGCTCATCGCCTGCACGAACTGCGGCCTGGCGCCGATGCGGCGCGAGGTGGCGGAGGCGAAGCTGCGGGCTCTGGGGCTGGGGGCGGGGCTGGCGGGGGCGCGGCGGGGGGCGTAGGCGTCGGTTCGCCGCTCGCGGGCGGTGAAGGCAAAGGGCTGTGCGGGCTCGGTGCGACGCGCAGCTGCGGCGGTTGGCCTGCTGCGCAGGCCAACTTCCCTGCGCTGCTCGGTCTTGTGGCCCACGCGCGGAACTCGTTGCACTCGCTTCGCTCGTGCCACTCGAACAGCCGCGCGAGTCAGATCTGGATGTTCGCTTCGCTCGTGGGCCACAAGACCTGCGCTGCTCGGCCACCCGCGGCCTTGCCTGCCACGACCTGCGAAGGCAGCCCGCGCCAGCAGCCCCGGCGAAGAAGGCTCAACCGGAGCGCTACTGCACCGACGCCAGGTCGAACACCAGCACCTCCGCGTCCTGCCCGCGTTCCAGCACGAGACGCGACTCGTCGGCCACGGTGAGCGCGTCGCCGCCGTTCAGCGTCGTGCCGTTCACGTCGAGCCGCCCGCGCACGAGGTGCACGTAGGCCAGCCGCCGCGGATCGAGCGCCAGCTCGGCACGCTCCGCGCCGTCGAAGAGGCCGGCGCGCAGGCTCGCGTCCGCGTGGATCGTCACCGAGCCCTCGCGGCCGTCTTCCGAGGCCACCAGCGCCAGCCGCCCGCGCTTGTCGGCGGCCTCGAAGCGCTTCTGCTCGTAGCCCGGCGCGATGCCGCGCCGGCGCGGGATGATCCAGATCTGCAGGAAGTGCGTCGTGCGCGCCGGGTCGTGGTTGAACTCGCTGTGCATCACCCCCGTGCCGGCGCTCATGCGCTGCACGTCGCCGGGCAGGATGACGCCGGCCGCCTTGCCCGACTTCTCGCCACCGGCTGCGCCGTTGCCCATGCTGTCCTTGTGCGCGAGCGCGCCGTCGAGCACGTAGCTGACGATCTCCATGTCGCGGTGGCCGTGCGTGCCGAAGCCGGTGCCCGGCGCGATGCGGTCCTCGTTGATGACGCGCAGGTTGCCCACGCCCATGTGGCGCGGGTCGTGGTAGTCGGCGAACGAGAAGCTGTGGTAGCTCTTCAGCCAGCCGTGGTCGGCATAACCGCGGTCGGCAGACTTGCGCAGCATGAGCATGTCGTGGGTCTCCTTCGGCGCACACTGTAGGCGAGCACGGCACGGCCGTCGCCGCGCGGCGTTGAAGCGGCCGTTCAAATAAGATGAAAGCCATGCCGACGAGCGGACACGCCCGCAACGCCCTCACGCCCGAGGCGCTGCTGATGATCGACACCATCGCGCGCGAAGGCAGCTTCGCCGCCGCGGCGCGCGAGCTCGGCAAGGTGCCTTCGGCGCTGACCTACAGCGTGCGCCAGCTCGAGGAGGCGCTGGACGTGCTGCTGTTCGACCGCAGCTCGCGCCAGGCGCAGCTCACCGCCGCCGGCGCCGAGCTGCTGCACGAGGGGCGCCGGCTGCTGCAGGAGATGGACGCGGTGGCCAACCGCGTCAAGCGCGTGGCCTGCGGCTGGGAGGCCGAGCTCGCGATCAGCGTCGAGGACATCCTGTCGATGCCGGTCGTGTTCGAGCTCGTGCAGGCCTTCTGCGAGGCGCGCGCGACGCTGGCGCCGGTGCATGTCGCGCCCGGCGCCGGCAGGAAGGGCGGCGGCAACGGCGGTGGCGAGGCCGAGGGCCCCGCCACGCGCCTGCGCCTGCGCACCGACGTGCTCGTCGGCACGTGGGAAGCGCTCGTCACCGGGGCCGTGGACCTGGCGATCGGCGTCTCAGGCGAACACGCCAACCCGGGCGGCGTCGAGCTCCGCCCGCTGGGTGAAGTGCCGTTCGTCTTCTGCGTCGCGCCGCACCATGCGCTTGCCGCGGCCGACGAGCCGCTGACCGACGCCGTGCTCGTGCACCACCGCGCCATCGCCGTGGCCGACACGGCGCAGCGCCTGGCGCCGCTCACCATCAACCTGCTGCCGGGCCAGGACGTGCTCACCGTGCCGCACATGCGCGCCAAGCTCGAGGCGCAGTTGCGCGGCCTGGGCTGCGGCTTCGTGCCCGAGCCGATGGCGCGTGCGCACGTCGAGGCCGGGCACCTGGTGATGAAGCGCACGGCGCGCACGGCGCTCGTGGCGCCGCTCTTCTACGCCTGGCGCGCCGAGCGCGGGCCGCTCGGCATGGGCCGCGCGCTGGCGTGGTGGATCGAGCAGCTCGACAGCCCGGTGACGCGCCGCGCGCTGATCGAGCGCCACGCCGGCCGGCTGGCGTGAGCGACACGAGCGAGTTGAGCGGCGTGGACGGCGTGAACGCCGACGCCGTCGAGCTGCGCCCCGGCGGAGCGCCGGACCTGGCGCAGCTGAGCGTGCTGGCGATGCACGTCTTCGTGCACACCTACTGCGCCGAAGGCCTCGCGCCGCACCTGGCCCGCGAGGCGCTGGAGGTCTGCTCGGTGAGCGAGTTCGCCCGCCGCATGGCGGCCGGCCACCACTTCGTGCTCGCCTGCCAGGGGGACGCGCTGCTCGGCTTTGCCGAGACGCTGCGCGGCGGGCCCGAGCCCGCGCGTGTGCCCCCCGGCTCGCTCGAGCTCGTGCGCCTGTACGTGGACCCCCCGCGCCATCGCCGGGGCCTCGGCCGGCGGCTGCTGCGGCAGGTCGAGCACGACGCCGCGCTCGCCGGCTGCGCGGCGCTGTGGCTCACGGCCTGGGTCGGCAACGCACGCGCGCTCGCCTTCTATGCCGCCGAAGGCTATGCCGACGTCGGCCGCACCGACTACGTCTTCGAGGGCCGCGCCTACGAGAACCGTGTGTGCGTGAAGCCCCTCGTGTCACCGGCCGCCGCGGCGCGGTGACGCCGTTCACGCGCCCGCCAGCCGGGGGGCGTCGGCCGAGGCACTAGCATCCGCGCCCATGGCCGCCGACGACATCGCCACGCTGCGCCGCATCCTGAAGAGCTGCCGCACGCTGGCCGTCGTGGGCCTGTCGGCCGACTGGTTCCGGCCGAGCTACTTCGCGGCCAGCTACATGCAGGCCAAGGGCTGCCGCGTCGTGCCGGTGAACCCGCGCTACGAGCAGGTGCTGGGCGAACGCTGCTACGCGCGGCTGGAGGACATCCCGTTCGCGGTGGACCTCGTCGACGTCTTCCGCCGCACCGAGGACGTGCTGCCGATCGCCAGGAGCGCCGTCGCCATCGGCGCGAAGTGCCTGTGGCAGCAGATCGGCGTGAAGAACCTCGAGGCCGACCGCCTGGCGCGCGAGGCCGGCCTCGACTCGGTGATGGACCGCTGCGTGAAGATCGAGCACGCGCGCCTGTTCGGCGGGCTGCACTGGGTGGGCGTGAACACGCGCGTCATCTCGGCGCGGCGGCCGGCGTGAGCCGCGGCCGCGCCGCGGGAGCCGCACGCGCACCGGGGCGTGGCGGGGCCGCGCCGACGCGACGGCGCCGCGGGCCGCTGCATCGTGCGCTGCGCTGGCTGCTCGTCATCGTGCTGCTGGGCGTCGCCGCGGTGGCGGCGGCGGGCGCCGTGGCGCTCGCGCTGCTGCGCTACACGCCCGCTGACGCTTGGCAGGCGGTGAACGAGCGTTCGCCGGTGGAGATGATCGGCCACGCCTTCCGCCGCCTGGAGGGCCACCCGCGGCTGCAGCGCGTGCTGCATCCACCGCTCGTCTGGCTGCATGGCCTGTTCGTGCGTGAGCCGGCGGGCAGGCTGCGCGACCTGGGCAAGGGTGTGCAGCCGCAGGGGCTGACCATGCAGCGCTACGACGAGCGTGGCGCGCCGCTGCCGGCCTTTCCGGCGGCGGCCGTCGCCGCGGCAGGTGCCGGCGCGGCCACGCCTCGCCCGCCTGCCGCGACGAAGGTGCTGCTGACCGGCGCCGACATCGTCGCCGCGGTGGCCGCCGCGCAGCCGGGCGATGTGCTGGAGGTGGCGCCCGGGCGGCATGCGCTGCCCTCGACGCTGCACACGCGGCAGGGCGGCCGCCCCGACGCGCCGATCACGTTGCGCGCGGCGCGCGCGGGCAGCGTCACGCTCGAGGTGCGCGCCGTGGAAGGCGCGGTCGTCAGTCATCCGTACTGGATCTTCGAGAACCTCGGCTGGCAGGGCCTGTGCCGTGCCGACGACGAGTGCGAGCACGCGTTCCACGTCGTCGGTGCGGCGCGCGGCACGGTCGTGCGCAACAACCATTTCGCCGAGTTCAGCGCGCACCTGAAGATCAACGGCCACTCCGGCCGGTGGCCCGACGACGGGCTGCTGCAGTTCAGCACGCTGGCCAACACGCGCCCGCGCGTCGGACGCGCGCCCGTGGCGCTGGTCGACCTCGTCGGTGCCAGCGGCTGGCAGCTCGTCGACAACCGCGTCGAGGGCTTCGTCAAGGAAGGCAGCGACGGCGTCGCCTACGGCATGTTCATGAAAGGCGGCGGCAAGGGCGGGCGCATCGAGCGCAACGTCGTCGTGTGCACGCCGCAGGCCGTGGGCCGGCCCGGGCTGCGGCTGGGCATCTCGATCGGCAACGGCGGCACCGGTGCCGAGTTCTGCCGGGACCGGCGCTGCGACACCGAACACGACGGCGCGCTGGTGGCCAACAACGTCGTCGCGCACTGCAACGACGCTGGCATCGACGTCTCGAAGGGCCGCGCTGCGCAGGTGCTGCACAACACGCTCGTCAACACGCAGGGCATCCTGCTGCGCAACCCGCCGGCCGATGCGCGCGTGGTGAACAACCTGCTGGACAGCCGCGTGCGCGCGCGCCGCGGCACCACCGTGGGCGCCGACACCGACAACCGCCGCAACGGCGACCTGCGCGGCTGGCTGGCCGACGCCGACGCGCTGGACTTGCGCTGGCGCGAGGCGCCCGAACCGGTGGCCACGGCGGCGGAAGTGCCGCTGGACTTCTGCGGGCGCAAGCGCGCGGCGTTGTCGGAGCCGGGAGCGGGGGCGGCGGCGCCCTGTACTACGGCTCGCCCGGGTTCTTGAGGAAGGCGGCGCCCCACCTGAAATCCCTTCGGCCGCTAACCCCCGAAGTCGGGGGGTCTCCCTACAAGACTTTGCAGGTTGCTTCGACATAAGCCGTTCGCTAGCCTGACTTCGAATCTTTTGGGAGGGAACGGGAGTGAAGATCCCATCGTTGGCCCTGGTCGGGATTGTTGCTTCTGTCATAGGGATGCCCGTATGGGCACAGAGGCCGCCGGCAGACGAGTCACGTGCGGCGCAGCGCCGCATCGTCGAGCCGGGCGGGTTCCTCGATCGTCCCAATCCGGTTGGAGCCAGGGCCAGAAGCTGCCAGCCGAGCCGCGGCGACATCGTGAAGGTGCAGAGGGTCGCGCAGCCGGCCCCGGGGATCGACGGCGCCTCCGTGCTCGAGATCGTCGTCACGAGCGGACGGTGTCGCGGTTCGAGCGGCTGGATCGGGTCGCATCACCTCACCCCGGCTGAGTTCAGCCGCTGATGTGCCGGGGAGCCGAAGTATGAGTACCACCACCGCGCTGTCCGTGGCCCGGATGCTTGCACCGATGGTCTTCGTCCTGGCCCTTGGCTGTCCAGTAGGGGCGAGTGCTCAGGATGACGACGTCATCGACGAATCCAATCGGCCGCCTAAACACAACTCCGAGCGCCAGCACCCGCCGGAGAGGGTCGAGGTTCGGGGCAGGCGTGAGGTTACGGGTAGCCTGACCGGGCCTTCGGTTGGCCCAGTGTCGACGGGCCCGTCTGTCGGCGCCGCTCTCGGACCGCGCGGTTCGATCGGCGGCTACAGCAGCGGGCCGGGAGCGGGAGGGCTGATCTCTCGACGGATAAGAGCGCAGAACGCCGGCCCGGACGCCAGGGACAACTCCGGCAACGAGATCTGCACCGACAACCCCGTCGTCATTTCCTCGGGCGAGAAGGTCAAGAGCGAACTGGATTTCGAGTCCTTCGGCCTGCACGGCCTCATGCTCGAACGCACTTACCGCAGCAAGAACGCCACCGGGCACTTCTTCGGCCCGAACTGGACGTCGTCGTTCGATGCGCCGACGCTGACGGCGAGCACCTACATGGTCCAGACCGAGATGGGACCGCGCCCCCTGAAGGCAACCATCGTCTTTCCAGGCGGGGAGCAGTACACCTACATGCTCGACCAGTCCGACTATCCCTATCCGTACCGCGTCTACAACAACGCGAAGATGGGGGACCTCTACTACAACGGTGGCTGGACGCTCTGGAAGGACAAGAAGAAATACAACTTCCCTGCCGGCGGCGGCATCGCCTCGTCGATCGACCGCTTCACCGGCGAGCGACTTCTCACGATCACGTCGGCGCTGGTGGGGGGCCAGAAGAGGATCACGCGCGTCACGAACCTCGTTGGCCAGCAGGTGAACTTCACCTGGGACGGCGCGCGCGTCAGATACGTGGCCGACCCGGCCGGCAAGACCTGGGAGTACGGCTACAACAGCAACGGCATGCTGACGAGCGTGAAGCCTCCCGAGTACCCGCAGGCACACCGTGAGTACCACTACGGCGTGCCCGGCAAGCCGTCACTGCTGACCGGCATCACCATCGACGGCGTGCCGCACAGCACCTACAGCTACTACGACGACGACAAGGTCCTCGTGAGCGAGCTGGCCGGCTGGGAGGAGCGCTCGACACTCACCTACGGACCGAGCTGGACCATGGTGACCGACGAGAAGGGCCAGACGACCACGTATGTGACGCAGACCAGCGTCCAGGAGAGCACGACGCGCAAGGTGACGACCATCTCCCGGTCTGCCACGACCAGTTGCCCGCAGGCGAGCAGCGCCCAGACCGTGTACGACGCGAACGGCTACATCGACCACACGCTCGACTGGGAAGGCAACCGCACCGAGTACACCTACGACGCCACCGGCATCCTCCTCGACCGCACCACCGCGGCGGGCACGCCGCTGGCGCTGAAGGAGACCTACACCTGGAGCACGCCCGAGAACCTGCTCGAG
This sequence comes from Rubrivivax sp., assembly GCA_026125665.1. GTDB lineage: Bacteria > Pseudomonadota > Gammaproteobacteria > Burkholderiales > Burkholderiaceae_C > Rubrivivax. Next base: position 14,072 of record JAHCKS010000020.1, on the reverse strand, counting down.
CGCGTGCTCCACCGGACCAGCGGCGTTGCCTACGCGAAGCAGGTCTTCAGCTACCACACCTCGGGGTACGCTTCCGGCCGCGTGGCCACCGAGACTTGGCAGGACGTCCCCACTTCCGGTTCGCCGACGCTGGTGCGCTCGGTGAGTTACGCATACACGTTCCACGCCAACAAGTCGATCGCCACGATCACGGTCACGCGTCAACTGCCCAGCGAAACGGCAGTCACAACCTTCGCCTACGACACGTTGGGCAACCTGGCCTCGGTCACCGACCCGCTCGGTCATCAGGTCACGTACTCGAGCTACACCGGCCTCGGCCAGCCCGGCCGCGTGACCGACGCCAACGGCGTCAGCACCGACTACACCTACGACGACGTGGGCAACGTGCGCACCGCGGTCCAGCTGCTGCCGGGCGGCACGCGCACCACCGCGTTCACCTGGGCGAATCGGCAGCTCACCGACATCGCGTACCCGACCGGCGCCGTCGATCGCGTCCGCTACAACGCCGCCCGCCGGCCGTTCCTCGTCGGCAACGCGCTGCAGGAGTTCGCCAGCCTCGACCTGCTCTTCGCGGCCGGCCCGCAGGAGGCGCGCCGCAGCAGGTCCACCCGCCACGTGCCGTCCCTCAGCGGTGGCGCGCCGGTCGCGACGGCCGGCGGCGAGTTCAGCGCGACGACCGTGCTGGACAGTCTCGGCCGCCCCTGGAAGGAGCAGGGCAACGCCGGCCAGCAGGTCACCTACGGCTACGACAAGAACGGCAACGTCAAGACGCGCAGCGATGCTGCCGGGCGCGCCACCACGTACCACTATGACGCCCAGCAACGCCTGACCCGCATGGACGCTCCCGACGGCGGCCAGACCCACTACCAGTACGACGACACCGGGCGGCTGTGGCGCGTGATCGATCCGCGCGGGTTGAGCACGTACTACTCCTACAACGCGCTCGGCGACCTGGTCCAGCAGCTCAGCCCCGACACCGGCACGACGCTCTTCACCCCCGACTCCGCCGGCCGCATCGTCACGGAGCAGCGCGCCGGCGGCCTGACCATCACCTACACCTGGGACAAGCTCGACCGCCTGCGCACGCGCAGCTCGGCCGGCGTGACCGAGACCTACACCTACGACGAGGGCAGCTATGGCAAGGGCCGGCTGACGCGACTGAACGACGCCACGGGCCAGACGACGTACACCTATGCTGCCGACGGCCAGTTGGCCGAGCAGGTGAACACGATCTACGGCAACACCTACACCACGCGCTGGACCTACGACACCGCGGGCCGGCTCGCCACCATGCAGTACCCGAGCGGCCTCGTGCTCGGCTACGGCTACGACGCCTACGGCCGCCTCGCGTCGTTGACCAGTTCGCTCGGTGGCACCTGGGCGACGCTGGCGGACTCGTTCCTGCACCAGCCGGCGACGAGCCGGCGCTACGCCTGGCGCTTCGGCAACGGGCAGGCGCGCCTGTTCACGCACGACGCCGACGGCCGCATCACGCAGCTGTACGGCGTGGGGGCGCAGAACAACGTGCTGGGCTACACGGCGAACCTCGACACCGTATCGGTCATCAGCGACCACTTCGCGGGCCTGAGCACCCCGAGCCTCACCTACGACACGATGGACCGGCTGGCGGGCGTGACGAAGAGCGGGGACAACCAGACGTTCACGTGGGACGCCGTGGGCAACCGGACCGCGCACACGCGCGCGGGCACGAGCTGGTCGGCAACACTGGACCCCGGTGCAAACCGCTACGCGTCGCTGTCGAGTGGGCGCAGCTTCGGCTACGACGCGCGCGGCAATCTCACGAGCGACACGCAGGGCGGTCGCACGTTCTGGTACGACGAGTTCAACCGGCTCGGCGCGCTTTGGGTGAACGGTTCGTTGGGTGCGGAGTACCGATACAACGCCTTGAATCAGCGGACTGCAAAGAACCTTCAAGGGTCAGTCACACGATGGGTGGTTCCGCCATCAGGCCAGATCCTGCATGAGGACGGGCTGCAGCCTACGAGCTACGTGTGGCTGGGCGGCGAGTTGCTGGGCGTCGTGCGCGGCGGGACGTTCTACGCCAGCCACAACGACCACCTCGAGCGGCCCGAGGCGATGACGAACGCGGCCGGGCAGGTGGTCTGGCGGGCGAACAACGCCGCGTTTGACCGCTCGGTGAGCACCGACGCCATCGGCGGCATGAACTTGGGCTTCCCAGGGCAGTACTTCGATGCCGAGAGCGGGCTTTGGTACAACTGGAACCGGTACTACGATGCGACGGTCGGGCGGTACACCCAGTCAGATCCCATCGGGCTGGCGGGAGGGATCAATACCTACGCGTATGTCGGGGGGAACCCGATCAGCTACGTGGATCCAGCAGGGCTCGCGCCAGGAGATGCATACCGCTTTCCGCTTCAGATCGGTGGCCCTACAGGCGGCGTAGGGGGCTTTGGCGGTGGGATTGGTCCCGCGCCAAGCATGGTGGGTGGGAACTACTCAACGATGACCCAGGGGGTCGTCCGTGAAATCACTGGTAGGGGGCGCATGACCGACATGTCGGGAAGTGCTCGTGCCGCCTTTGATCGATTTCGCGGTGACGCAGCAGCGACCTGTAGCTCAACGGCCAGTGGTGGGACGCGCGAGGTTGCTCGACTTCCTAACGGGACTGTTGTTCAGCTTCGAGACGGTCGTGTTGACATCTTCCCGCCTGGCGGGCGTCCCGAGACGATCCACTTCCCTGGTCCGTAGAACCATGTCTAGCGAAATGCTCAAGCTCAACTCCGGAGTCGTGGCCCGACTCGTTGCTGAGGCCCGCGCTCAGTCGACCCGCAAATGGGTGCCAGGCGAAGAGGCTGACCCCGTGGCTATTGAGCGCGTTAGGCGGGAGTTTGATTCAAGCCTGATTGCCCCAGAGATTGGCTCAATTGAAGTCGAACCGCATACGGCTGATGTACTGAGCATCCGCGCTGGGAGACGCAGTGTGTGGTTCGTGACAAGGTTAGGCACTCAACGCATCTTTGTCGATGATGAGTCTGGTCTATTCGGCGTGGCTTGGGGTCCGGATGCATCGACTGGGAAGTACGTCGATCTAGGGTTCAGGACTGAAGACCCCATCGACGCCTTCTTGACCTGAGGCCGTGGAAGTGACTCTGGCGCCGGTCGCCTTGTACGGTGGACTCGCGTCGGAGCGGCTCTACACGCAGTCCGATCCCATCGGGCTCGATGGCGGGATCAACACGTATGCGTACGTCGGCGGGAACCCGATCAGTTACGTCGATCCCGACGGGCTGTTCGGAACAACGCTCGCCGGCGTTCGTCGAGATACAACGCTCGATCAAGCGGTGAGCATGGGTGCGCCTGGGCGAATGGCGCTCACGACCGGTCTAGTGGGCACCGCTGCCGGTGCCACGGCAGCATACGGAACATACGCGTACTTTGGTGGCGTGCTCAATGGTGCCGTGCGAGCCGCGATAAACGTGGCGAAGGGCATCGACGATGCAGCCATGCCAGCACCAGTTCCGCCTCGCCCGGGTGTCGTCAACCCGCCTCAAATTTGCCGACCTGGCGGGACGTCGCCGCCGCCCCTACCCCCCTGGGTGAAGCCACCTGGAGCACCGTGAAATCCAAAGGCTCCGTTGACAGCTTGGTCACGCGTGCCGAGGCGGCCTACCGTGCCAAGCGGTATCAGGATGCGTTTGAGGCCTACTTGCACGTGGCCAACGAGGGGCACGTCGGGAGTCAGGTGATGGTCGGCTGGATGTTGCTGCAGGGCCTTGGCGTGCGCGCGGACGAGGAGGCCGCATCCCAGTGGTTCAGTAGGTCAGCTGCTCTGGGGTCCCCGCAGGGCAGCTTCTACTATGGCCGATACCTAACGCGGGTCGGGCGTCCAGGAGAGGCGCGGAACTACTATCGCGTGGGGGCTGCAACGGGATACCTGCCGGCCATCTTCTGGATGGGCTACTCGGCTGCGAGAGGCGTTGGGACTGAAGCGAACCTTGGCGAGGCGCTTCAGTACTTGTCAGTGGCCGCGAAGAGAGGTCACCTCCATGCCTTGCGCGAACTCGGTGTACTTGACATGAAGGGCAGCCGAGGTGCGCTGCTTCGCGTTTTTGGTGCCTGCGAGTTCATCGCAGCCGTGGGCGGGGCATTCGTTCTCGCGCTCATCGACCGCGAGTCCGACTTGCTACGAGCTTGAGCCGGGTCGCAGAGAAGTGGCTCCGCAAAACTGAACACGGCCGCAAGTGGAAGAGCTGCTCCAATGGGCGAGGACAGAGCCCGTGTTTTCAGGAGTAGACAGCATGAGCAGACGACCCCGGCGCAACCACTCGCCGGCTTTCAAGGCCAAGGTGGCGCTTGACGCGCTGAAGGACGGCAAGACGATTGCCGAGATCGCGACCAAGCACGACGTTCATCCCAACCAAGTCACCGAGTGGCGGCGACCGCTGCTGGAGCGCGCCGCGGAGGTCTTCGGCGGCGCGTCGGCCAACGCCGAGCCAGCGGTGGACTTGAAGGCGCTGCACGCCAAGATCGGCCAGTTGGCGCTGGAGAATGATTTTTTGGAAGGCGCGCTCGGCAAGGCGGGATTGCTGAGCGTAAGGCGATGATCGACCGCGATCATGAGCTGCCGATCAAGCGGCAGACCGAGCTGCTGGACATCGGCCGCGGCTCGGCTTACTACCACCCCGTGCCGATCAGCGAAACTGATCTCGAGCTGATGCGCCGCATCGACGAGTTGCACCTGGAGTGGCCCTTCGCCGGCAGCCGCATGCTGCGCGATCTGCTGCGCAAGAACCACGGGATCGAGGTTGGCCGCAGGCACGTGCGCACGCTGATGCGACTGATGGGGGTGGAGGCGATCTACCGCAAGCCCAACACGAGCAAGAAGCACCCCCAGCATGCGGTGTACCCGTACCTGCTGCGCAACCTGAGCATCGAGCGCGCCAACCAGGTCTGGGCCTTGGACATCACCTGTATCCCGATGGCACGCGGCTTCGTGTACCTCGTGGCGGTGCTGGACTGGGCCAGCCGCCGCGTGCTGGCGCACCGGGTCTCCATCACGATGGAGGCCGACTTCTGCGTCGAAGCCTGCGCGAGGCCATCGCTCGATACGGGGTGCCCGAGATCGTGAACACCGACCAGGGCAGCCAGTTCACGAGCGCAGACTTCATCGACGAGCTCAAGGCGCACGGCATCGCCATCAGCATGGACGGGCGCGGCCAGTGGCGCGACAACGTCTTCGTCGAGCGGCTGTGGAAGAGCGTGAAGTACGAGGAGGTGTACCTCAAGGCTTACGACAGCGTGAGCGCCGCGCGCGTCGGCCTGGCCGCGTACTTCGAGCGCTACAACAGCGCCCGGCCTCATCGTGCGCACGGCGGCCGCACGCCCGATGAGGCCTACTTGGCGATGCTGCGGCCGATGCCGCAGGCCGCGTAGCACGGCCATGGTGGCGTACTCGATCGCCGCAGGCTCACCAGGCTCGAATGCGGCAATACGCATTCGATGCCTGGTGGCAGCGTGCGAGGGCATCGTGCCGGCGTCAAGGGTTCGCTTCGCCGGGTGCTCGCCCGTTCGGTGCTCGCGCGCATTGGCTTGCTGCGCGGCGCCAATGCGCGCTGCGCTCCGCTGCGGCCTGCGCGCCCGCCCTTGACCCCGTCACAATGCCCAACAGCCAACAGCCCCCGGCTCCCGCAGCCGATCCACTTATCGACGGCCGAATCGTGTTCAAAGGAGCGGAGCCACTTCTCGGAACCCCACTCTTCAACATCTTTGGGCGCTAGCCAGTGCTATCGATGATCAGCGCTGTTGCTCGCTTGCTCATGGCCGTCGCCGTTGCGATGCAGCTCGGTTGTGGGGAGTCCACCGACCTTCGCACCCGAGTGCCCGAGCTACGCGCTGAACTAGATGCGGTAGCCGCTGCGGTTGGAGTGGCGCCGCTGGGTGAGATGCGGGTATTGGCGAAACCGGAGGCGGTTCAGCTTGAGTACCGGTTCAGAGTCGACGCCCCAGGGCCCGTGGCGGATCTCTTGAGGAGCGCAGCGGTGGCCAAGGGCTATGTGCTCGGCGAACAAGCCACTGATCACACGCTGCTGCTTCGCATGTGTGACGCCAACGAGAAGAGTAAGAAGCTTAGCGTCACGCAAGACAGTCAAGGTGTTCTCTACCTTGCGATCTACGTCGTGCGGCGCCCACTATTCGGAGCCGAGAGGTGCTGAGCCCGATGGACTCGCGGGACTTCGAGTGCGAGCGCGACTGCGCTCAATACCCCCACCTCGCCTTGCGCGCCTTTGGCGCAATCGTCCTCGCCGCGTAGTCGATGCCGCTGAACTCCGCCCACTCGGCGAGTGAACGCGCCCGCCCCAGGCCGTAGGCGCCGAGGTCGGCGTCGGCCCACAGCATCGCCGCCAGGCGCAGCTGCGCTGCCTTCTCCAGCATCGCCGAGCGCACGGCGCGGCGCTCGTCCTGCTCGGGCGTCCAGTGCATCGGCCGCGGTGACGAGCCCGGTTGCGTGTACAGGTGGTACATCGGCATGCCGGGGATCTGGTAGAGGTCCCAGCCGTGTGTCCACGCGCGCAGCGCGAAGGCCTGCTCCTCGCCGTGGAAGTAAAGGCGCGGGTCGTACGGCAGGTCCTCGACGATGTAGCCCGGCGCGAAGAGGCAGCCGCCGCCGACGTGGATGCCGAGCTCGGGCTCCTCGCGTTCCACGGCCACGCACTCGAACATCAGCACCGGGTGCTCGGCGGCGAACTCGCTCGCGCCCTGCACGGCAAACGCCAGCATGCGGTTCGTCACCGGCCTGGCCACCGGGTGGCCGTTGACGATCTCGAACGGGTTCGGGTAGCACGAGATCAGGCTGCGGCTGTTGCGCGCCTCGCACCACTGGCCCCAGGCGACGAGCTGCTCGTCCCAGCCGGGCTCGAACCACATGTGCGAGTCGACCTGCAGGTACCAGTCCTCGCCCTGGTACAGGCCCATCGCGATGGCGCGTGCCCAGCACGGGCCACGCGCCTCGAGCGCCTCGATGCGCGTGAAGCGCAGGTGCTGGCGCGACCACTCGTCCTCGGGCCGCAGGTGCTGCCCGGGCGCGTTCTGCTCGACGATGCCGATGAAGATGCGCGACGGGTCGCTCGCCTGCGCGCGTGCGCTGGCGATGGTGAACGCGAGCATCGGGTCGCAGTAGGCGGCGATGCTGACGAAGATCGTCTGCTTCGCCGGCGCCACCGCCGGTGCGGCCAGGGGCAGGGTCATGCCGCCTGCGGTGCGTGCTCAGCGCGGCCGGTACGCCGCCTCGCGCGGCTGCTCGACGAGGCGCAGCCGCGCCGGCCGCACGAAGCCCGCGCCGTCGTAGTCGCGCACGGGCACGTTCGTGTCGTTGCACTGGCGCACCAGCGCCTCCATCGTCGGCGTACCCGGCCGGTAGCCGCGCAGCAGCGCCAGCGTCACCGAGCGCGTGTTGTCCCAGGCCCACAGGTCGTGCCACTGCAGGTCGCGTTCGCTCCACGCCGAGCGGTGCACGCTGCTGGCCAGCCCGTCGATGGCGCCCTGCACGACGAACTCGGGCACGACGACGAGCAGCCAGGCGCAGCGGTAGACGAGCGCGTTCAGCAGGTCGAGGCCGTCGCTCTTGGGCATCTGCTGCAGGCAGTCGCCGGCGATGACGAGGTCGAAGGCCTCCTCGGTGTTCGTGCGCCACCACTGCGCGGCGTCGGCGACGTCGACGCGCTGGTACAGCTCGGCGAGCGCGAAGCGCTCGACGTGCGAGGGCTCCACCTCCACCGCCACGCGCTCGCAGGCCGGCGCCGCGGCGGCGAGCAGGCGGCCGTACTTGCCGGCGCCGGCGCCGATGTCGAGCGCGCGTGCCGGCGCGATGGCGCCGACAAGGTGTTCGCACACGGCGTCGAAGATCGGGAACGAGCCGGACATTGATTCATTCTAGGGTCGGCTCTCGCACGGCTCATGCGCGGCTGATGCGCGGCCCCCCGCGCGTCGGTCGCGCGGCCCGTCCGCGGCTCAGCAGGGCGCATGCGGGAAGCGCCGCCGCCGCACCGACGCTCAATCCAGCGTCCAGCCGCTGCGATAGTCCGCGTACACGGGCCTCCATCCGAGCAGCGCTCGTGCTTTCACGTTGCCGACGCGAAAGCCGGCCATCGCAGCGGGTGCACCGGGCGCCGGTTCCGCCGCACCGTGCAGCGCCGCGACGTGCGCGAGCAGGTCGCGCCAGCGCACGGGCTCGTCGTCGACGATGGCGATCGTCTCGGCCTGCAGGTCGGCTTCGGTGGCCCGCACCACGGCCGCGGCCATGTCCTCGGGGCGCACGAGCGAGACGAAGTGGCTGCCGTCGCCCGGCAGGCGCAGCACGCCGGCCCGCGCCAGGCGGTTGGTCTCGCTGCCGAAGCCCGTGCCGGGCCCGTAGAAGAGCCCGCCGCGCAGGAGGGCCCAGGGCAACCCGCTTGCGCGCACGAGGGCCTCCATGTCCACCGCCGAGGCGAGCACGCCGGGGCCGTGCACCGGGTCGCTCTCGTCGGCAAGCCTCTCGGGTGGCCCGGCCTGCAGCATCGCCACGCTCTGCTGGACGATGCGCAGCGGGCGCGCCGCCGCCGCGCCGGCCGGTGCCTGCGACACGTCGTGCGCCGCCTGCAGCAGCGCCCGCGTGCCCTCGCGCCGCACGCGGTCGTTGCGGCTCCAGTCCGCGCGCTGGCCGGGGCGCGGCACCGCCGTGGCCAGGTTCAGCACGACCTCGCAGCCCTGCAGCGCCGCGGGCAGCGTGGCGGGCTGCAGCAGGTCGGCCGTCACGAGGTGCAGCCGCGGTGCGCCTTGCCACGCCGGGGGCACTGGTGATTCGGCGCGCACGACCGCGCGCACGGCGTGGCCGCGTTCGAGCAGCTGCGCCACGACGTGCCGCCCCAGCACGCCGGTGGCACCGAACACGGCCACCCGGCGCGGCGCGTGCACGCCGGCGGCGCCCGAGGTCGGTTCAGGCATGTCGCTTCCTGCCAGGCGCCTCAGGCCGGGGGGCGCCTCAGGCCGGCACGGCGTCATCGAGCCGCAAGGCCTCGGGCGCGGCGCCGAGCTGGCGCACGAGTCCCAGCAGGTCGTAGTAGAAGCGCTCGCCTTCCATCAGCCCGTCGCGAAAGCCGATGATCACCGCCAGCTCGAGCTCGATCGGCCGGCCGCTGGCGGCGAGGCCGAAGAACTCCCCGACGTGCCGGCCGACGTAGCTCGCCTCGGCGACGAGCCGCCCGTCGGTCGTGACGTGGCGCCGGCGGCCGCGCACCTGCAGCTCGAAGGCCCGCCACCACGCTTCGTAGTAGCGGCGCGCGCCGTCGCGGCCGTGCCACCGGCGCTGCATCGCCATGTCCTCGAAGACGCAGTCGGGGTGCAGCGTGGCGAGCGTGTCTTCCATGCGGTGCGCGTTCTCCGCGGCGACATGGCGGGCGAGCAGGTCCTGCTGTTCGGGCGTGAGCATCGTCGGTTCCTTCCATCGCTTGTGGTTCCGGTGGCCGTCAGCGTAGGATGAAATGGACCAGCACGAAAGGTCCAGTTATCGAAGAATCGATGGACCACTTGCGACCTCCCGATCACGTTCCCGCCCGCCCGCACATGCCCCGCCGATCCTCCGCCCACGAACTGGCCTTGCCGCGCGGCCCGGCGCGGCCGGGTGCCGCGGCCATCTACGCGCAGCTGCGCGATGCCGTGCTGGCGGGCCGCCTGCGCCCGGGCACGCCGCTGCCTTCCACGCGCCAGATGGCCCGCGACCACGGCATTGCGCGCGGCACGGTCGTGGTCGCGTACGAGCAGCTCGTGCTCGAGGGCTACTTCGAGAGCCGGCGCGGCGCCGGCACGCGCGTCAGCGCCGTGTTGCCCGAGGCGTTGCTGCACGCCGGCGCACCCCGCGGCGCACCCGGCGCGACGGTCAGCGGCGCGCGGCGCGGTGTGGCCAGAGCGGCCGGCGGCCGCGGTGACGCCGCCGCCGTTGTCGCGCCGCGGCCGCGGGATGGCCGTCACGCCCTTTCCACCCTCTGCTGCCGGCACCGGCTCGGCGGCGCAGCGGGCCTTCGTGCCGCACCTTCCCGCGCTGGACGCGTTCCCGTTGCGCCTGTGGGCGGGCATCGCGGCCCGGCGCGCCCGTGCGCTCGATGCGGCCGACCTGGCCGACGGCGACGCCCGCGGTCGTGCCGAGCTGCGCCAGGCCATCGTCGACTACCTGGGCCAGGCGCGCGGCGTGTCGTGCCACGCCGACCAAGTGCTGGTGCTGGCCAGCGTGCAGCAGGCGCTGGACCTGGTCGCGCGCATGCTGCTGGACGCTGGGGACCGCGCCTGGGTGGAGGATCCCGGCTACGCGGGCACCACGTGGCTGCTGCGCGCCGCCGGGCTCAGGCTGCACGCCGTGCCGGTGGACGACGAGGGCCTCGATGTCGCTGCCGCGCGGCGACGTTGCCCCGCTGCGCGGCTGGCCTGCGTGACGCCGGCGCACCAGGCGCCGCTGGGCATGGCGCTGTCGCTGCCGCGCCGCCTGGCCCTGCTCGAGTGGGCGCGGCGAAGCGGCGCCTGGATCTTCGAGGACGACTACGACAGCGAGTACCGCTACGCCGGCCGGCCGCTGCCGGCGCTGCAGTCGCTCGACCCCGCCGGGCCGGTGCTCTACGCCGGCTGCTTCAGCAAGACGCTCTTTCCCGCGCTGCGCGTCGCCTACCTCGTCGTCCCGCCGGCGCTCGTGCCCGTGTTCGCCGCGGCGCGCTCGCTGACGAGCCGCTACCCGCCGGTGCTCGACCAGCTCGTGCTCGCCGAGTTCATGGCCGGCGGCCACTACGCGCGGCACCTGCGGCGCATGCGCCAGCTCTACGCCGAGCGGCGCGCCGCGCTGGTCGCCGGGCTGGCCGGGCACGCCGCCGGCGTGCTCGAGGTCATCGCGAGCCCGACCGGCCTCAACGTCGCCGCCTGGCTGCCACGCGGCGCGGACGAGGCACGGGTCGTGCACGCCGCGGCGCGTGCCGGGCTCGTCGTGCAAGGGCTCGCCGGCAGCTTCGCGTCCGCCGCGGCGCGGCGGCCGGGGCTCCTGCTCGGCTTCGCTTCGCTGTCGCTGCCGCTCATCGGCCGCAGCGTGCGGCGCCTGGGCGCGGTGCTGCGGGAGGAGGGGCTGGAGGAGGGCCACTGCACAATGCGCGCAGGATGACGGCATCGAAGAGGATCCCGGGGTGGTTCCGCGGGCGGCGGCCCCGGCTGGAGGCCCTCGCGCTGGTGCTGCTGGCCGGCTGCGCCACACGCGCGGTCGACGTGCCTGCGCAGCCGGCGAGCCCGGCGCAGTTCCTCGGCTGGCCGTGCGAGCGCCTCGACGAAGAGGCCGAGCGCGTGCAGCGCCGCGCCGCCGAGGTGGCGTGGGCCGTGGACGAGCGGGCCGGCAACAACGTCGTGGCGCTCGGCGTCGGCGTGGCGGTGTTCTGGCCGGCGCTGCTGGCGCTCAGGCCCCAGGGCCCCGAGGCCGACGACCTGGCGCGGCTGAAGGGCCGCTACGAGGCGCTGCGCGAGGCGGCGACGCGTGCGCGCTGCCCGCCGCCGACGTCGGACCTGCCGCCTTCGCGCACGGCGTCGTGGCCGGTGGCCGTGGGCGACCGGCTCGTCTACGAGCAGCGCGCGAACCGGCGGCAGCCGGTCGCCGAGTTCGCCTTCGTGCTGCGCGCGCTCAGGCGTGACGAGGTGCAGTACACGGGTGCCGACGCGTCTTCCGCCACGCCGCTGCCCGGCGTCACGGTGCTTCGCCACGACCGGCTCGGCAACGTCGTCGAGGCCGGGCAGGGGGCGCTCGCCTGGCCGAACCTGCTGCGCGGCGAGCTGTCGCTCGGCCAGGTGATGGGCGGCGAGCTGATGATCGTCGGCGACACGCTGGCGCGTGCACGCGTGCGCGCGCAGGTGGTGGCGGTGGGGCCGCAGCTGGTGAGCGGCCGGCGCTTCGACGCCGTGGTGCTCGAGCTGTTCGGCGATGTGCTGCAGGACGCCGGCTCGACGCGGCTGGACGGCGCGCTCGTCGTCGACCGGACGAGCGGCGTGCTGCTGCGGCTGGACCTGCGCAGCGCCGAGCCGTCGTTCCAGGTGATGCGCCGGCTCGCGCGCGTGGAGCGCTGATGCACGGCGCGGGCCGCCGACGGTGCACGGGGCCATCGGGTCGCGCGCCGGCATGCCATGCCCCGCTCACAGTTCTTTACCCACCCTGCACAGCACCGACAACGCCCGTGCGCAACATCCCGGCATCCACTGACCACCAGGGCGCCGTCGCAGGCGCCAGGAGCCGAGACATGAAGACCCCGACCCGTTCGAACACCTCCCGCACCGGCGCCCTGCGCCTGCTGGCCGGCACCGGCCTGCTCGCGCTGGCCGCGAGCCTGGCGCAGCCCGCGTTCGCGCATGGCGCACCGGGCCAGCCGCGCGGTGCGGCCGCGGCGGGCGAGCCGGGTGACATGGGCGGCATGCCCGGCCTGGGCGAGATGGGCGGCGGCATGTCCGGCGCTCATGGCGCTCATGGCGCGTACGGCGCGTACGGCGGCCCCGGCCGCAGCGGCGGCCGGCATGGCGCGCGTGCGCTGGACAGCGTCGGCGCCACCGCCGAGCAGAAGACACAGCTGCGGCAGATCATGGACAGTGCCCGCGCCGACCTGAAGCCGCTGCGCGAAGCGGCGCGCGGCCTGCACCAGCAGCTGCGTGGGCTCTTCGCCCAGCCCACCGTCGATGCCAACGCCGCCGAGGCGCTGCGCCAGCAGCTGCAGGCCAACCGCGAGCAGGCGAGCAAGCGCATGATGCAGGCGATGATCGAGTCCAGCCGCGTGCTCACGCCCGAGCAGCGCAAGCAGCTGGCCGATCGCACCGAGCAGCGCCGCAGCATGATGCAGCGCCACCGCGCCGAGCGAGAAGCGCTGGAAGGCACGCCGCGCCGCCCGTGATCCACCCCCCGGCCCGCGCCGCCGGCTCGTGCCGCGGTGCGGGCCCACCCGCATGACGCCGAGACTGCTGCTCATCGACGACGACATCCGCCTCACCGACATGGTGGGCGACTACCTGCGCCGCCAGGGCCTGGAGGTGCAGGTGGCCGGCTCGCTGGCAGACGGCCGGCGCGCGCTGGCCGAGGCACTGCCCGACGCGCTGGTGCTCGACCTGATGCTGCCCGACGGCGACGGCCTGGACTTCACGCGCGAGCTGCGCAACGGTGCGCGCACGCGGCGGCTGCCGCTGCTGATGCTGACCGCGCGCGGCGAGCCCACCGACCGCGTCGTCGGCCTCGAGCTCGGTGCCGACGACTACCTCGGCAAGCCCTTCGAGCCGCGCGAGCTGCTGGCGCGCGTGAAGGCGCTGCTGCGCCGTGCCATGCCCGAGGCCGGGCCGGACGAGGTGCTGGTCTTCGGCCGCCTGGAGATCGACCTCGGCGCGCGCCAGGCGCGGCTGGACGGCAGGCCGTGCGACCTCACCGGCCACCAGTTCGAGCTGCTGACGGTGCTCGCGCAGGCGCCGGGCCGCGTGCTGTCGCGCGACCAGATCATGGACGCGCTGAAGGGCCATCCGCTGGAAGCCTTCGACCGCAGCATCGACGTGCACGTCTCGCGCATCCGCGCCGTCATCGAGGACGACCCGAAGAACCCGCGGCGCGTGCTCACGGTGCGCGGCGCCGGCTACGTGTTCGCGCGCAAGCAGGACTGACCGCAGCGGGCGGAAGGGCGACAGGCGATGCGCTCGCTGTACCTGCGCATCTGGCTCACCGTCGTGGCGGCGCTGGCGCTGTTCGCGCTGGTGTCGGGCTGGGCCGTGCAGCGCCACCTGGAGGAGCAGCGCGCGCGCATCGAGAGCGCGCAACGCGAGCGCCTTGCCGCCTGGGCCGACCTGCTGCAGCGCTCGCTGCCCGGCGCCGACGCGCCGCACGCCGAGCAGGCGGCGGCGCTGCGCGAGTGGTCGCAGCGGCTGCGGCTGCCGATGGCGCTGGACGACGCCGACGGCCGGCGCATCGGCGCCTCCGACGCCTTCTCGCGCCGCGAGGCCGAAGGCCGGCTGTCGTTCACCGAGCGCGTGCAGACCATCCGCCTCGAGGACGGGCGGCTGCTGCGCCTGCCGCG
>JAHCKS010000190.1 GCA_026125665.1 Rubrivivax sp. | reverse complement strand
CCCGGGGCTCGGCGCGGGCCCGATGCCACGAACGACGTCACCTTCGCGAGGCTCGACCTTGATCACGTCGGCGCCCATGTCGCCGAGCAGCTGGGTGGCGAACGGCCCGAGCAGGAAGCCGCTCAGGTCGAGCACGCGGATGCCGTTCAGGGCGCTCATCGGCTTCCTCTTTCCGCGTCCGGTGCCGTTGGCTCAGACTCTCAGCCGGGCGACGTGCAATCGACGACGGCCTGCCAAGCCGAGCGCAGGCCGCGCTGGCGCAGGTTGTCGACGAGCGCGCGCGCCCATGCAGCTTCGGCGCCGTGCTCGTCGCGCCATGCCTGCAGGCGCAGCGTGCTGAGGTGCAGGGCGTGCTCGGCGGTGATGCCGATGGCGCCGTGCAACTGGTGCGCGATGCGCACTGCGAGCCCGGCCGCCTCGCCGGCGCGCAGCTTGGCCGCGGCCGCCGCGGGGACGAACCAGGGCGTGCCCTCGGCCTTCGCCGCCGCGCGCACCGCGACGCGCGCAGCCGCGGCTTCCTCGGCGAGCTGCGCCAGCTGGTGCTGCACGGCCTGGAACTGGCCGATCGCACGACCGAACTGAACGCGTTCGCCGGTGTAAGCCAGCGTCAGCGCCAGCACGCGGCCGAGCGCGCCGGCGATCTCGGCCGCAGTGAGCACGGCGGCGCGCGCGCGCACGTCGGCAACCCGCAGCCCGGGCAGCCGCGCGCAGGCGAAGCCGGGAGTGCGCAGAGTGAGCGCGCGCGCGCTCACGCGCGCCGCGGGTTCGACGCCGCGGGCCGCAGCAGGCTGCACCTCGAGGGCATCGCGCGGCAGCCACAGCAGGCATGCGTCGGCGTCTGCCACGCCGCCGACGAGCGCCACGTGCCGCGCCTGCGCGGCCCACGGCACGCCCGGCTCGTCGAGCGTCAGCGTCGCGCCGCCGCGCAGCGCGGCTGGGTCGGCAGCGGTGAACGCGACGGCGACCGGCTCGGGAGTTGCGGCGCCGAGCCCGGCCTGCGCGCGCAGCCAGCCGGCCAGCAGTGCTTCGGCGAGCGGCAGCGGCACGCTGAACGCGCCGGCGCGCTCGAGCAGCGCGCAGGCATCGAGCCAGTCGCCGCCGGCGCCACCGGCGGCCTCGGGAACCAGCAACTGGTGCGCTGCGAGGGCCTCGACGTCGGTCCACAGCGCCTGTGCCCACGGGGCGCCGGGAGCGGCATCGGCGGCGCCGCAGCGCTGGCCGAACAGGCGTTCGGCGGCTTCGGCCAAGGGGCGGGCGAGGTCGCTCATCGGGACTGAAGATGCTTGGCGATCATGTTGCGCAGCACTTCGTTCGTACCGCCGCGCAGCGTGTAGGTGGGGGCGAGCGGAAACGCGCCGGCGAGCAGAGCCTCGAGCGTGGCGTCGCCGGCGATGCGCGCGTCGGCGACCATCGCCTCGCGCACGATCTCGAGCGAGTCGCGCTCGAAGTTCGTTCCCAGGTCCTTGACCATCGCCGCCTCGATGACCGGCGAGCCGCCCGCCTCGAGCGCGCCCCAGATGCCCAGGCACATGTTGCGCAGCGTGATCAGACGGGCGAGCAGGCGTCCGGCGGCGATGTCACCGGCCGACGGCGCGGCGTCGAGCACGAGCCGCAGGCAGCGCTCGACGATCGGCATGGTGCTGAGGAAGCGTTCGGGACCGCTGCGCTCATAGGCCAGTTCGCTGGTCACCTGTTTCCAGCCGTCGCCGGTGTTGCCGACCAGCCGGTCGGCCGGCAGTTCGACGCCGTCGAAGGTCACTTCATTGAAGTGATGGCTGCCGTCGAGCATGCGGATGGGGCGAATCGTCACGCCCGGCGCCTTCAGGTCGACGATGAACTGGCTCAGCCCGGCGTGGCGCGCCTTCGGGTCGAGCGGCGCGGTGCGGCACAGCACGATGGCGTGGTGCGCGACGTGCGCGCCGCTGGTCCACACCTTCCGTCCGTGCAGCCGCCAGCACCCGCCGGCGTGTTCGGCGCGCGTGCGCACCGAGGCCAGGTCGGAGCCGACGTCGGGCTCGCTCATGCCGATGGCGAACCACGTCGTTCCAGCGGCGATTCGCGGCAGGAACTTCCGGCGCTGCGTCTCGGTGCCGAAGCGCATCAGCAGCGGCGCGCTCTGGCGCGCCCCGATCCAATGCGCGCCGACGGGGGCGCCGGCGGCGAGCAGTTCCTCGTTGATGGTCAACGTGTCGAACGCACTGCCGCCGCGCCCGCCCCAGGCCACCGGCCAGTGGTAGCCGATCCAGCCGCGCTCGCCGAGCTTGCGGCTGAAGTCGCCGGCCAGGCCTTCGGTCCACGAGTTGCTCTGCGGGGCGAAGCCGCCGCCGCGGGTTTCCGCGGCCAGAAACTCGCGGACCTGGCGTCGCAGGCTTGCCGTGGCCGCGCCGACGGCGGGCAGGTCGAAGTCGGAGTCCAGGAACAGCATGCGGGCTGGCAATGAGGGGCCGGTGCGGGTATTCTACCAACCGACCGTTAGTTTTGCGTTCCAGACCAACCCCGATCGAACTGCCATGTCCAACCGCTCCCTCGACGATCTGAACCCCGGCGACGTGTTCAAGAGCTACGGCCGCACCGTCACCGAGACCGACATCGTGCTCTTCACCAGCCTGGCCGGGTTGAAGCTGCCGATCTTCATCAACGAGGAGTTCGCGAAGAAGCACACCGACTTCGGCGGGCGCATCTGCCCCGGGCTGCTGACCGCGACGATCGCCGCGGGAATGATGGAGGAGATCCTCGGTCCGGCGACGATCGCCGCGCTGGAGTTGACCGACTTCAAGTTCCCCGTGCCGGTGCGGCCGGGCGACACGCTGCGCGCCGAAATCACCATCGAGGGCAAGAGGAACCTCTCCGACGGCAAGCGCGGGATCATGCACGGGCGGGTGCGCGTGTACAACCAGCGTGCCGAACAGGTGTTCGAGTTCAGCGAGAAGCTGATGATGCGCCGCGGACGCGTCGACGACCTCGTCTGAGGCGTCGGTCGCCGATGCAGACCGACCCGACGCAGGACGCAGCGTGATCTTCCAGGACGCCGGCTTTTCGCTGCCCGAACTGCCCGCCGAAGTCGAAGCGCTGCGCGCGGAGGTGCGCACGTTTGTGCGCACCGAGATCGAGGCCGAGGGCTTCGTGCCCGCGTGCAACGCCTGGATGGACGGCTTCGATCCCGCGTTCTCGCGCCGTCTGGCGCAGCGCGGCTGGGTCGGCATGACCTGGCCCAGGCGCTACGGCGGCCACGAGCGCGGCGCGTTCGAGAACTTCGTCGTCAACGAGGAACTGCTTGCCGCCGGCGCGCCGGTGGCTGCGCACTGGGCCGGCGTGCGCCAGACGGGCCCGCTGCTGATGCGCTTCGCCAACGACGCGATCAAGGATTACTTCCTGCCGCGCATGGCGCGCGCCGAGCTGTTCTTCGCCATCGGCTTGAGCGAGCCCGACGCCGGCTCCGACCTCGCCCAGGTGCGCACGCGCGCGCGCGCGGTCGACGGCGGCTGGGTCGTCAACGGCCGCAAGATCTGGTCGAGCGGCGCGCACCGGGCCCACTGGATGATGGTGTTCTGCCGCACCGGCGGCGAGGCCGAAGGCGACCGCCGCGGCGGCTTCAGCCAGCTGATCGTCGATCTGAAGGACCCCGGCGTCACCATCCGCCCCATCCACATGATGAACGGGGCGCACCATTTCAACGAGACCGTCTTCGACGACGTGTTCGTGCCGTCGGAACGGCTCATCGGCCAGCCGGGCGACGCCTGGTCGCAGGTGGTCAGCGAACTGGGCTACGAGCGCAGCGGGCCGGAGCGCTTCCTGAGCGTCTTTCCGCTGCTGGCGGCGCTCGTGCGGCTCGCGGCAGCCCGCCCGGACGAGCGCCGAGTCGTTGCGGTCGGCCAGTTGACGGCGCGCCTGTGGACGCTGCGCCGCATGTCGATCGCCCTCTTGATGCTGCTGGCGCGCGGCCAGTCGCCCGAGGTCGAGGCGGCGCTCGTCAAGGACCTCGGCACGCGCTTCGAGCGCGAGGCCGTCGAGATCGCGCGCGGCCTCGCGGCGCATCGTCCCGGCAAGGACACGCACGACTTCGACGCCCAGCTGGCCAAGTGCCTGCTGGTGGCTCCGGCGTTCACCCTGCGCGGCGGAACGAACGAGATCCTGCGCAACGTCGTTGCGCGCAGCCTGGGACTGCGATGAGCGAAACGAAGGCGGCGCTGGTGCGCACCGCCGAACGCCTGTTTGGGGCCTTCTGCCCGCCGGCGGTGGTGAACGCGGCCGAGCAGGGCACGTGGCCCGAGGCGCTGTGGAAGGCGCTCGCCGACGCCGGTCTGCTGCACGCGTGGCTGCCCGAGGCGGCGGGCGGCTCGGGGCTCGCGGTGCGCGACATCCTGGTGCTGCTGCGCTCCTTGGGCGCTGCGGCCGCGCCGGTGCCGCTGGCCGAGACGCTGCTCGCCGGCTGGCTGCTGCACCGCGCCGGCCTGCGTGCGCCCGAAGGTCCGCTGAGCATCGCTCCGGTCGCCCCGGACGAGCGCATCGTCCTGCGCCGCAGCGGCCGCGGCTTCCAGCTCGCGGGCGCGGCGCGCCTCGTGCCCTGGGCCGCGGCATCCGCTCGCATCGCCGTCGTCGGGCGCAGCGGGAGCGACGAATGGGTGGCGCTCGTGGATGGCGCGCGCTGCCGCATCGCGCCGGGGCACAACCTGGCCGGCGAGCCGCGCGACGCGGTGGATTTCTATGGCGTCGCTGTCGATGCCGCCGACGTCGCCGCCGTGCCGGCCGGCACGGCCGGCGATGCGTGGGCGCGCGGGGCCCTGCTGCGCGCCGCACAGATGACCGGCGCGCTCGAGAAGGCGCTCGCGCTGAGCCTGCGCTACGCCGGCGATCGGGTGCAGTTCGGCAAGCCGATCGGCCGTTTCCAGGCCATCCAGCATCAGCTCGCGCAGATGGCGGCCGAGGTCGCCGCGGCCTGCGTCGCGGTCGATGCCGCCGGCCAGGCCCTCGACCGCGGCGCCGGCCTCGCCGAGATCGGTTGCGCCAAGCTGCGCGTCGGGGAGGCCGCCGGGGTCGTCGCGGCGTTCGCGCACCAGATCCACGGCGCGATCGGCGTCACCTTCGAGCACGTGCTGCACCACTCGACGCGCCGCCTGTGGAGCTGGCGCGACGAGTTCGGCAGCGAGACCGCCTGGGCCGGCTACCTCGGTCACTGGGTCCTGCAGAGTCCCGAGGCCTACTGGAGCGCGCTGACCTCGCCGCACGGGCTGCCGGCCGGCGCCACCCCGCTCCGTGACCGCGCCCCGGGCGATCCGTCCGAGCACTGAACCACGGAGCACCCATGACATGAGCACACCCCTGGCACTTTCCGGCGTGCGCATCCTGGACCTGACCGAACTGCTGCCCGGCCCGTTCGCAACGCAGATGCTGGCCGACATGGGCGCCGAAGTGATCAAGATCGAGCGGCCCGGCGTCGGTGACAACGCGCGCAACCTGCTGCCGGGCACGTTCCGAATGGTCAACCGCGGCAAACGCAGCGTGACCCTCGATCTGAAATCCCCGGACGGCCGGGCGGCGCTGCTGCGCCTGGCCAAAGGCGCCGACGCGCTGCTCGAGGGCTACCGCCCCGGCGTGATGAAGCGGCTGGGCCTCGACTACGACACGCTGGCCGCGGCGGCGCCGCGGCTCATCTACGTGTCGATCTCCGGCTTCGGCCAGACCGGGCCGCTGCGCGACGTTCCGGGGCACGACCTCAATTACAACGCGGTCGCGGGCGTGCTGGCGCTGTGCGGCAGCCCGGACGGCCCGCCGGAGCAGGCCGTTGGCGTGCCGGTCGCCGACCTCAGCGGCAGCCTCTATGCCGTCACCTCGCTGCTGGCGGCACTCATGCTGCGCCAGAAAACCGGCCGCGGGCAGTTCCTCGACGTGTCGATCACCGATGCGGTGTTCACGATGGTCGGGCCGCGGCTGGGCAGCGTGCAGGACACGCCCGGGTTCGCCAAACGGCATGTGCTGCGCCGCACCGGCTACGGGGTGTACGCGACGCGCGATGACCGCTTCGTCGCGCTGGGTGCCATCGAGGACCACTTCTGGGCCCGGCTGGTCGAGGTGCTGGCGATCGAGGAACTGGCCGATCCGCGTTTCGCGCGCTCGGCCGCCCGCTGGCAGGCCGCCGACCGGCTGGACCCACTGATCCGCTCGCGCATGCGCGAGCGCACGCACGACGAGTGGATCGAACTGCTGACCCGCCACGACGTGCCGGTGACGACGGTGACCACGCTGGACCGCGTGTTCGACGACCCGCAACTGGCCGCGCGCGGCATGTTCCTGCAAGGCGAGGGCATGCGCTACGTGAACTATCCGGTGCCGATGCAGGGGGTCGACGCGGCCCGCCACGGCGAGGCGCCCGCGCTCGGCGCGGACAGCGCGCAAGTGCTGGCCGCCGCCGGCTGCACGCCGCAGCAGGTCGCCGCGCTCACCGGCCAGGGCCGCGCCTGAAGGCCCGCCCGATCGGCCGGCCTGCGTCGCCCCCGTCCGGGAACCCGCTTTGGCGAAAGTCCGCTTCGGGCATCTGCAAACCGCGACAGGAGGCCCAGCCATGAATGCACGGATCCCCAGGTTCCAGGAAGCACGCGCCGATACCCTCGGCTGCACCGTTCCGACCGGCTCTCCAGCCGGGATGCCGGACGCCGAATGGGCGGTGCGCTGCGACCTCGCCGCGGCGTACCGGCTGGTGGCGCTGTTCGGCTGGACCTACCTCATCGGCAACCACCTCTCGGCGCGCGTGCCCGGCACCGACGACGAGTTCCTGCTCAACCCCTACGGGATGATGTTCGAGGAGATCACCGCCTCGAGCCTGGT
>JAHCKS010000189.1 GCA_026125665.1 Rubrivivax sp. | reverse complement strand
GCAGGGCACCCCGCCGGCCCGATCCCGCCACCACCACGTGCGCAGGTTTCACTTCAGCACCCCGGCTTCGCGATAGAAGCGCCTGGCTCCTTCGTGGAACGGGATGCCCGCCCCGCGCACCGCGTTGGCCAGGGTGATCGATGCGCCCTTCGGATGGCCGCTCGCCAGCGCCTTCTGCGCCGGCTCGGAGTACAGCGCCTTCGTGATCTCGTAGACGAGGTCCGGGCTCGCACGCTCGTCGGTGACCCACTGCGCGCCCACGGCCAGCGTCGCCGTCGCCGGCACGCCGGCGTAGGCGCCGGCGGGCACGGTGTCCTCGGCGAGGAAGGGGCTTTGCGAGCGCAGGCGCCGCGCCGCCTCGCCCTCCAGCGGCAGCAGGCGGATGCCGGCGGCGCTGGCCGCGAGGTCCGCCACGGCCTTGGCCGGCACGCCGCCGGTGAAGAAGAACGCGTCCAGCTGGCCGGCGAGCAGCCGGTCGGCGGCCTGGTTCGGCTTGATGTACTCGGGCCGCAGGTCGGACTCCTTCAGCCCGTGCGCGGCCAGCACCATGCGCGCGCTGATCAGGCTGCCCGAGCCGACCTCGTCGAGCGCGACGCGCTGGCCGCGCAGCTCGGAGACGCGCTGGATGGGCGAGTCCTTGCGCACGACGACGTGGATGCTCTCGGAGAACAGGTTGGCGATGAGCCGCAGCCGCGTCAGCGGCGGCTTGCCTTCGAAGGTGCCGGTGCCGGTCTGCGCCCACGTGGCGATGTCGGCCTGGCTGAAGCCGGACTCCAGCGAACCCGAGGCCACGCCGATGACGTTGCCGAGCGACCCGTTGCTCGGCTGGGCGGAAACGACGATGCGGCCCGGCTGCGAGACGGCGGCGGCGATCTGCACGCCCACCGGGTAGTACGTGCCGCCGGTGCCGCCGGTGCCGATGCGGAAATGCTGCTGCGCGAGCGCGCCGGGGCAGGCCGACGCCAGCACCATCAGCCCGGTGATCAGGGGCTTCGTCCACATGCGCATCACGTGGCCCTCTCGCTGCAGCGCACGAGTATAGGAGTCGGGCCCGGCGCGCCGGCGCGCGGGAAGGCGAAGACGCTCAGGCCTTCCGCGGCGGGAAGTTGCGCGCGAAGACCGGGGCCACCGCCGGCAGCGCGGCCGCGTGCGCTGCGGCCGCCGCGAGGCGGGGCGCGTGCTCGGCGAACCACGCGGGTCCCGGCCGCCAGCGGGTCATCACCGCGAGGTACAGATCGAGCGCGCTGAAGCGCTCGCCGAGGAAGTGCGGCGTGCCGGCGGCCGCCTCGACGACGCTCCACAGCCGCCGCGCGTAGGCGTTGACCTCCTCGAGGAAGCCGGCGCCCGCGCCCTCGGCCTTGACAAAACGCTCGGGGATGTCGGCGTAGGTGAACGTGGGGTAGATGTTGGCGACGATGAAGACGAGCCAGCGCAGGAAGGGCCCGCGCTCGGCGGCACGTGGCGCGGGCACGAGGTCGTCGCGTCCGGTCAGGTCGGCCAGGTGCAGCGTGATGGCGGCGCTCTCGGTCATCACGGCGCCGCCGTGCGCGGCCGGCAGCACCAGCGCCGGCACCTGCATCAGCGGGTTCAGCGGCCGCAGCTTCTCGCGCGCGTCTGCCGAGGCGAGAAGGTCGCCCGTGTCCTCGAAGCGGAACGGCAGCCCGTAGAAGGCCAGCTGGGCCTCGACGATGGCCGAGCCCCAGCCGGCGTGACCGTGCAGGATGAAGGGGTTCAAGCGGCGCACTCCCGGTCTGCGTTCGGCGCGGCGAAGGGCGGCGCGCCGAGGGGTGGATGGTCAACGGCGGGGCCGGTTCGCCAGCGCGCGTTGCAGCGCGCGATCATGCCCGTAAACGTCGTCGAAGAAGTGCACGCGCCCCTGCTTGACGAGTGCCGTGCCGTAGGCGACGAGCACCGGCACGGGCTGCGCCAGCGCCTGGATCGAGGGCCCGGCGGCGGCCATGGCGGCGCGCACACGCGCCTCGTCCCATCCGGGCAGCCCCTGCAGCGCGAAGGCGGCCAGCGCCACCGGCTGCTCGACGCGGATGCAGCCGTGGCTGAAGTCGCGCCGCGCGTGCTCGAACAACTGCACCGCGGGCGTGTGGTGCAGGAAGATGCCCTCGCGGTTGGGGAAGACGAACTTGATGTCGCCCAGCGCGTTGCGTGGCCCGGGCCGCTGCCGGATGCGCAACCGTCCCTCGAGCACCGCCTGCAGCTTCGCTTCGGTGAGCACGGGGTCGACGGCACCGCCGGCCACGAACTCGAACCCCTCGCTCGCCCAGAGGGCCGGGTTGCGCCTGAGCTGCGGCACGAGCTCCTTGCGCGCGATCGACGCCGGCACGTTCCAGTACGGCTTGAACTCGATGTGGCGCAGCTGCTCGAGCAGGAGCGGGGTGCGCGTGTCCAGCGCCTCGCCGACGATGACCTTCATGTCGGCACGCATGGCGATCGCCTCGCCGGCCGTCACCTCGTAGGCGCGCAGGCGGAACTCGGGGATGTTGACGACGATCATGCGTGGGCCGGCGTGCCACGGCGTCCAGCGCAGCCGCTCGAGCGCGAGCTCGAGCTGGCGCGCCCGCGCCGCCGGGCTCACCTGAAGCGCCGAGAGCGTGGCGCGGCCGATCACGCCGTCGGCATCGAGGCCGTGCCGGTCCTGGAACGATTGCACGGCAGCGACGAGCGCGGGGTCGTAGCGGTCGTCGCCGGCTGGCACTTCCGCCGGCAGCGCGAGGTCACCCAGGGCTGACAGCCGCGCCCGCAGGCGCGCCGCGCCGGCCCAGGCCGCTCCCGGCTCGAGGGCGCGCGGCCGGCTGCCAGCCGCCGCAGGCAGCGGCGGCAAGGGCTGCTGCCAGGCTTCGTGCCCGGCCAGCGCGCGGTACCGCGCCAGCGCCTCGCGCAGGCGCTCGTACTGCGGCACCCGCGGAACGGCCCCCTGCACGGCGAGCGACAGGTCGTGCAGCGCGAACGCTGCCCGCAGCGCGGCCGCGGCATCGAAGCCCGTGGTGCGCGACGCCTCGCCGCGGCGCGCGTGCGGCGGCTCGGGGCTGACGCGCCCGCGATGCAGGTCGTCCAGGAAGCGCACGAACGCGGTCGTCAGCACCCGCGAGGCGCGCTGCGCGGCGCCGGCCTCGGCGCCGGCGCCCGGCCACAGGCGTTGCAGCAGGGCGATGTCGTAGTCCGCCGGGTCGAGGCCGTGCGCGTGCGCCTGCGACAGCCACGCGAGCGCCGCCTCGGCCCGTGGTGTCGCGCCGGCGGCGTCGAACCAGGGCAGCAGATCGTCTGCCGCGCGGGCACCGGCGCAGGCGATCAGCAGCATGGCGGCCGTCGCCAGCCGGGCGGCAAGGCGCCGCAGAGGTGACGAGCGCGCGAGGCGCGCGCAGCGCGGCGGGTGAGGACGGGGAAGACCGGCGGGGGCGGACATGGCTCGGTCGGCGATCGGTCGGCGCAGGCAAGGCCAGGGGCACCTCGTGCCCTGCGGTGCCGGCGAGGCTATGCAGTGCCGCAGGGGCCGGGTTGACGTGGCTCAAGCGGCCCGTCGCACCCTAGACTGCCCGGCATGGACGCCGCGACCACGCGTGCTCGCAGCGGGGACTCCGGCTCGCCGTGGGTGCGACCTCGCTGTAGCGGACGAGACCCGGCCGGCGGGCGTCGGCCGGCCGCCTCTTGCGCTCAGTCGCCGTAGCGCCGGGCCCGCTCGAGCAGCTCGGGCGTGCCGATGACGGCGTTGAGCCCGTCGAAGTCGAGCATGCGTTCGCGCCAGGGCCCCGTGCCCTCGTGCGCACGCAGGCTCGCGTAGTAGCCCTGCAGCGCGTGCGCCAGCGCGCGCACCGTGCCGCCGGGGAAGATGACGATGCGAAAGCCCATGACACCGAGCTCGGCCGCGGTGGCCAGCGGCGTCTGCCCGCCCTCCACCATGTTGGCCAGCAGCGGCACGCGCGGCGCGAAGCGCGTGCACGCCGCGCGCATCTGCTCGCCGCTGCGCAGCGCCTCGACGAAGAGCGCGTCCACGCCGGTGGCGAGATACGCCTCGGCGCGCTCGAACGCGGCCTCGGGCCCCTCGACGGCGAGCGCGTCGGTGCGCGCCAGAATCAACGTCTCGCGGCTGGCGCGCGCGTCGAGTGCGGCACGCAGCTTGCCGCACATCTCGGCCGTGGGCACCACCGCCTTGCCCTGCAGGTGGCCGCAGCGCTTCGGGAAGGTCTGGTCCTCGAGCTGGATCATCGCCGCGCCGGCGCGCTCGAAGGCGCGCACGCTGCGCTGCACGTTCAGCGCGTTGCCGAAGCCGGTGTCGGCGTCGACGATGACCGGCCGGTGCACGCGCTCGGTGATGCGCGCCAGCACGGCGGCCACCTCGGTGGCCGTGGTCAGACCGACGTCGCTGCGGCCGAGCGCCGTGTAGGCGATCGACGCGCCGCTCAGGTACAGCGCCTCGAAGCCGGCCTGCTCGGCCAGCAGCGCCGACAGCGCGTCGTAGACGCCCGGCGCAAGCAGCGGCCGCGGCTCGGCCAGGCGCTGGCGCAGCGTGGGCATCGCGGGGCGCCGCCGGGGCTCAGGCCGGCGCCTTCAGCCGCTCGTTCTGCGGGAACATCGCGCGCCGCGCCTCGTCGTCCATCTCGGTCTTGAAGGCGTGGCGGTCCTTCAGCGCCGCCGCGCGCTGCGCCGCCGGGCGCGCGTTCACCGCGTCGAACAGGCGCTTGACGTTCGGCAGCTTCGCCCACGTCTGCTCGCCGAGCGCGAAGGCGACGGCTCGGGCCCAGCCCCACACGGCCATGTCGACGATGGTGTAGCCGTCGCCCACCATCCACGGCTGCGCCGCCAGGCGCGCATCGAGGATGTTCCAGTGGCGCCAGGCCTCGAAGTCGTAGCGGTTCAGGGCGTAGGGGTTCGGCTCGGGCGCGTAGTGCCTGAAGTGCACGCACTGGCCGGTGAACGGCCCGACGCCCGAGGCCACGAACATCAGCCACGAGAGCATCGGCCCGCGCTCGGCCGGCACGGGGAGGAAGCGGCCGGTCTTCTCCGCCAGGTACAGCAGGATGGCGTTGCTGTCGAAGACGGTGGCCTCGCCGTCGACGATCACCGGCACCTTGGCGTTCGGGTTCAGCGCCTTGAAGGCCGGCGCGTGCTGCTCGCCCTTGCGCGTGTCCACCGGGATCGACTCGTAGGGCAGGCCGGCTTCCTCGAGGAACAGGGCCACCTTCATCGGGTTGGGGGCGAGGGAGCAGTAGAACTTCAGCATCGTCGTCTCGCAGTGTCGGTGCGGGGCATTGTGGCGCCGGCGCCCCGGTGCCGCGCGCGGCCGTCGGGATGCCCCTGCGGCGGCGGCCGGCGGCGCCAGCGGGCTTCGGCGGGTCGCCTTGGCCGCACGGGCCGGCAAGCACAAGCGTCGGGCGCGCTACCGCCGGGCCATCGCCGCCAGCGTGCCGGCGGCGATGAAGCCGCCGGCCACCGCGCTGAGCAGGCCGTTGCCGCTCAGGTAGCCCCACACCGCGTTGCCCGAAACGCCGCGCGCCGCGCCGCCGGCGGCCAGCAGGTTCGGGAACGGCCCGCCGCCGGCGGCCCGCAGCACGCGGCAGCCGGCGTCGATGTCCAGCCCGCCCTGCGTGTGGAAGAGCGCACCGGTGACCTTGATGGCGTGGTACGGCGCGCGCAGCGAAGCCTGCCCGAGCGTGGCCGCCAGCGTGCGGGCCTCACACCCGATGAGCGACGCCAGCGCACGCGCGTCGGCGGCGTGGCGCACGGCGCCCGCCGCCTCGGCGGCGACGAAGTCGGGAAAGCCGCGGCCGAGCGCCAATTGGTGCTCGCCGAAGACGCTCCAGGCCACGCCGCCCGGTTGCGCCAGCACCTGCACGCTGGCTTCGCTGTAGCCGGCCGTCTCGTCGTGGAAACGTTCGCCCCGCGTGTTCACCTGGATGCCGCCTTCCATCATCAACGCCCAGGTGACGAGGGCCCCGTGCGGCACGGCCCACGAGCCGTGCCCCTGGCAGCCGCCGAGGTCGGCCAGCGCCGCGCCGAGCTGCCGGCCCCACAGGATGGCGCTGCCGTCGTTGCCGGCGTGCCCGGCGAAGACGGCGTCGCGCAGCTCGGGCAGCAGCTCGCGCACCATGGCCGCGTTGCCGCCGAAGCCGTTGCAGGCGAGCAGCAGCGCGCCACAGGCGAGGTGCTCGATGTGCCCGTCGGGGCGCCGGATGCCGAGGCCGAGCACGCGGCCGGCCTCGTCGACGTGCAGCTCGCTCGCTTGCGCATCGGTCAGCAGCATGGCGCCGGCGCGCAGCGCCGCCGCCTCGAGCGTGGCGACGAGCGCGGCACCCGTGCGTTCGCGCAGCGTGTGCATGCGCCGGGCGGAGTGGCCCGGGTAGAGGAAACCATCGAGCAGCTCGAAGGAGAGGCCGTGCCGCGCCTCGAGCGCATCGAGCGCCGGCGCGATCGCCTCCGTGTACGCGGCCACGAGGTGGGCGGCGGCGGTGCCGCGCGCCTTGCGCTGGATGTCAGCGGCGAAGGCCGCCGGCGTGTCGGTGCCAACGCCGGCGTTGCGCTGCGCGCGCGTGCCCGCGGCGGGCACGAGACCCGAGGACAGCGCCGTGCTGCCCTGCGGCACCGCGTCGCGTTCGATCAGCGCGCACTCGATGCCCGCTTCGCGCAGGAAGATCGCCGCCGTCAGGCCGCAGGCGCCGGCGCCGACGATGGCCACGGGCACCTCGGGTGTGCCGGGGGGCATGGCGCTCGTGCGAACGACGGTGGGCTCGGTCATGTCGGCCAAGGCGCAGGCGTGCGGCGCCCGGGCGGGCGGCGAGTATCGCCCGCTTGCGGCACGGCCCCCCCGCGGCGCCAGCGTGAGGCCCCGAGGCGCCTCCTTTCGCCTGTCAAGAAGCTGAGCCTTCCTTCGTGCGGAA
>JAHCKS010000188.1 GCA_026125665.1 Rubrivivax sp. | reverse complement strand
CCGGGCGCGCGGGCGTGGCGGCCGCGCCGGCCTCGGCACCCACGCGTTAGCCGCCGGCAGCGCGACGCAGGCCGCTCAGGCCACGTACCGCCGGGTGACCGACTCGGCCACGCAGGCCGGCTTGTCCGAGCCTTCCATCTCCACCGTCACCTCGACGGTGAGCTGCGCGCCGCCGGGCAGCGGCTCGTAGGCCAGCAGCTTGAAGCGGCCGCGCAACCGGCTGCCCACGCGCACCGGCGCGGGAAAGCGCACGCGGTTCAGGCCGTAGTTGATGCCCATGCCGATGCCGTCGATGTGGAAGGCGCTGGCGAACAGCGGCGGCAGCAGGCTCAACGTGAGGAAGCCGTGCGCCACCGTCGCGCCGAACGGGCCGGCGGCGGCGCGCGCCGCGTCGACGTGGATCCACTGGTGGTCGTCGGTGGCCTCGGCGAAGAGGTCGATGCGCCGCTGGTCGACCGTGATCCAGTCGCTGACGCCGAGCTCCTGCCCGACAAGCGGCTGCAGGTCGGTGAGCAGCGCGAAGTTGCGCGTCGCGTGCTGCGTCATGCACCGGCCTCCTTCGTCTCGTGCGCCGAGGGGACGGGCTCGCCGCGCAGCCACGCCGTCAGCGGCGCCCACTGCTGGAGGTCGCGCTCGACGCGGCCCGGTGCCACGTCGAACAGCGTCAGCCCGTGCGCCGCCAGCTGCACGTAGTTCTGCGTCTCGCGCAGCCAGGCGATCACCGGCAGCGGCAGCGTCGCCAGGTAGCGGTGCAGCTGCTCGTTGGCGCGCGTGTGCTCGCGCACGCGGTTGCCGACCAGCACCGTGTCGATGCCCGCGAAGCGCTTGTTGGCGCGCAGCTCGTCGAGGAAGGCGTGGGTGGCCTGGATGTCGAACAGGCTCGGCTGCAGCGGAACGATCAGCCGTTCGGCGATGCGCAGCACCGCCTCCAGCCGCTTGCCGTGCAGCCCCGCGGGGGTGTCGAGCACGACGTGCGTCGTGCCCCGGGGCGGCCGCACGATCTCGTCGGCGGCGACGTCCCAGCCGGTGATGCGCGCGGCCTCCCGCGGGCGCAGCGCCAGCCATTGCCGGGCGCTCTGCTGGCGATCGACGTCGCCCAGCATCACGGCGTGCCCCGCCGCCGCCAGGCAGCCCGCCACATTCGTGGCCAGCGTGCTCTTGCCGACGCCCCCCTTGGGATTGGCGATGACGATGACGGGCATGGCTTCGCGCTCCGGGGTTGTTGTCGTTGGCCTGGCTGGCGCCGGCGGACCGCGGCCCGCCCTCCGTCGTGACTGTCGGGTATGGTAGCGGCGCCATGCCCGAGATCGTCGTCGTCGCCGCCCACCCGGCGCTGGAGCACTCGCGGGTCACGCGTGCGCTGATGCAGGCCGCGGCGCGCGTGGGTGGCGCGACGAGCGGGCTCGCCGCCGGCACGCGTGTGGCCGTGCGCGACCTCTACGCGCTCTACCCCGACTACTTCATCGACATCGCCGCCGAGCAGGCCGCGCTCGCCGAAGCGGGCCTCGTCGTGTGGCTGCAGCCGATCCACTGGTACTCGATGCCGCCGCTGCTGAAGCTGTGGCTCGACGAGGTGTTCACCTTCGGCTGGGCCTACGGGCCGGGCGGCACGGCCCTGCGCGGCAAGGACCTGTGGCTGGTCGCCTCCACCGGCGGCCCCGAGGCGTCGTACCACCCGGCCGGCTACAACCGCTACTTCTTCGACGCGTACCTGCCGCCCTACGAGCAGACGGCCCGGCTGGCCGGCATGCGCTGGCTGCCGCCGCTGGTGCTGCACGGCGCGCACCGCACTGGCGACGCCGAGGTGGCGGCGCACGCGCAGCTCTTCGCCGACCGGCTGCAAAGCTGGCCCCATTGGCCGGAGCTCGCCGACCTCGAACCGGACTCGGCCTGCGACGTGCCGGCCGACGCCCGGCCGGCGCTGGCCCCCGACTGACCCGGCCGGCACAGGCATGACAGGCATGGAACAAGGCACCGGCTGGCTCAACGCCACGCTCGTCTACCTGGCCGCGGCGGTGCTCGCAGTGCCGCTGGCACGGCTGGCGGGCCTCGGCTCGATCATCGGCTACCTCGCCGCCGGCATCGCCATCGGCCCGTACGGGCTGGCCCTCGTCACCGACGCGCAGACGATGCTGCACGTGGCCGAATTCGGCGTCGTGCTGATGCTGTTCCTCGTCGGCCTGGAGCTCGAGCCGCGGCGGCTGTGGAGCCTGCGCCGGCCGATCTTCGGCTGGGGCACCGTGCAGATGGCCGGCTCGGCCCTGCTCATCGGCGGCGTCGCCCTGGCCCTTGGCACGGGCTGGCGCCTGGCGCTCGTGGCCGGGCTGGCGCTGGCGCTGTCGTCCACGGCCATCGGCCTGGCCGTGCTGGCCGAGCGCAACCTGACGGCCACCGGCGGCGGCCAGGGCGTGCTGAGCGTGGCGCTGCTGCAGGACATCGCCGCCATCCCGGTCCTCGCCCTGCTGCCGCTGGCCGCCGCCGGCGCAGCGATGCAGCCCTCCGGCGGCAGCGCCTGGAGCGGCGCGCTCGCCGCGGCCGCGGTCGTGCTGGGCATCGTCTTCGGCGGCCGGTTGCTGCTGCGGCCGGCGCTGCGCTGGATCGCCGGCAGCCGCACGCCGGAGATCTTCACCGCCGCCTCGCTTCTGCTGGTGGTGGCCACGGCGGCGCTGATGCACAGCGTCGGCCTGTCGATGGCGCTCGGCGCCTTCCTCGCCGGCGTGCTGCTGGCCGAGAGCGAGTACCGGCACGAGCTCGAGACCGACCTCGAGCCGTTCAAGGGCCTGCTGCTCGGCCTCTTCTTCATCGCCGTGGGCATGGGCATCGACTTCGCCGTCGTGCTGGCCCATCCGTGGGTCGTCGCGGGTGTCGTCGCCGGCTTCCTGGCGGTGAAGGCGCTCGTGCTCGGTGTCATGGCTCGCCTGATGCCGGTGCCGCTCGCGGAGCGGCCGGTGTTCGTCATCCTGCTCGCGCAGGGTGGCGAGTTCGGCTTCGTCGTGCTGCAGACGGCGCAGGGCGCGCGTGTCGTCGACGGCGACGCGGCCTCGCTGCTGGTGGCGGCGATCGCGCTGTCGATGCTGCTGACGCCGCTGCTGCTGGTGGCCGCCGACCGCTTCTGGACCGCGCACCTGGCGCGCCACCGCGGCGCCGGTGCGCCCGCGGAGATCGCCGAGCTGCAGGACGCGCCGATCATCATCGCCGGCTTCGGCCGCTACGGGCAGACCATCGGCCGCCTGCTGGAGGCCAACGGCATGACCGCCACGGTGCTCGAGCACAACGCCGAGCACATCGAGAGCCTGCGCCGCTTCGGCTGGAAGGCGTTCTACGGCGACGCGACGCGGCTGGACCTGCTGCGCATGGCCGGCGCCGCCGAGGCGCGCATCTTCGTGCTGGCCATCGACGATGTCGAACAAAGCGTGCAATGCGCCACGCTCGTGCGGGATCACTTCCCGAACTGCACCATCGTCGCCCGGGCGCGCAACGCCGCGCACTATGCACGCCTTCGCCGGCTGGGGCTCGTGTATGTCGAGCGCGAGACGCTGGACAGTTCGCTGATGAGCGGACGCACCGTGCTCGAGCTGGCCGGCATGCGCGCGCACGAGGCGCGCACGCAGGCGATGAAGTTCAGGCGCCACAGCATCGAGCTGCTGGAGGAGATGGTGCCGCACTTCACCGACGAGGGGCGCATCATCGCCATCGCCCGGCAAGGACGGCAGCAGCTGGAGCAGACCTGGGCGCGCGAGCGCGAGCAGCGCCGCCAGCGCAGCGGCGGCCCCTGGCAGGCGGCCGAAGGCGAGTGAGCTGACCGCCGCGTGACGACCCTCCCGACCGGGGGCCGCCCACCCTCGGGAGTGCATGCGTCGCGCCCCGTGACCCCTTCAACTCCGGGGGGGTCGCACCGCCGTCCACGCCGGCTGTCGCACCATTAGACTTCGCCCGGTCTTTCTTGCACAGGGCTGCAACGATGCAACGTTTCCTTCTTCGGCTCTTCGCGGCCGTGGTCCTGCTGGCCTCGTTGGGCAGCGCGCAGGCGCAGCGTCCGCCTGCGGTGACGGACTATGTGCTCGGCCCGGGCGACGTCATCAAGATCACCGTGTTCCAGAGCCCCGAGCTGTCGCTGGACACGCGCATCCCCGAGACCGGCGTCATCAGCTATCCGCTGCTGGGGCCGGTGCAGCTGGGCAATCTGACGGTCGCCGCGGCCGAGAAGCGCATCGCCGACGGCCTGCTCAATGGCAAGTTCCTCAAGCAGCCGCAGGTGTCGATCCTGGTCATCACGCAAAAGGGCAGCCAGGCCACCGTCCTGGGATTCGCGGTGCGCCAGGGCCGCTACCCGCTCGAGGTGACCAACACCAAGCTGTCCGACCTGCTGGCCCTGGCCGGCGGCGTGTCGCCGGAGGGCAGCGACACGCTGACCGTGGTGGGCACGCGCAACGGCCAGCCGTTCCGCCGCCAGGTCGACCTGAAGAGCCTGTTCCGCGGCGGCAACCCGGCCGACGACATCGTCATCCAGCACAACGACGTCGTCTACATCGAGCGCGCGCCGCAGATCTATGTCTACGGCGAGGTGCAGCGCCCCGGCGTGCTGCGCCTGGAGCGCGGCATGACGGTGCTGCAGGCGCTGGCGGCCAGCGGCGGCCTGACGCTGCGCGGCACGCAGCGCGGCATCCGCGTGCACCGCCGCGGCGCCGACGGCAAGGTCCAGGAGCTCACGCCCGAGCTGCAGGAGGCGCTGCAGCCCGACGACGTGGTGTTCGTGCGCGAGAGCTTGTTCTAACGGGGGTAGCGATGACGCTCAGCCAATTCCTGATCATCATGCGCGCACGCTGGAAGGCGGCGCTCGTGGTGCTGCTGCTGACGGTGGGCGGTGCGCTCGGCCTCAGCCTGATGCTGCCGCGGCAGTACACGGCCACGGCCACGGTGCTCGTGGACCAGTACCGGCCCGATGTCGGCGGCGCCGCGGTCTACGCCGGCAGCCCCTCGCCGATCTTCATGGCCACGCAGGTCGACGTGATCAAGAGCGAACGCGTGGCGCGCCAGGTCGTCAAGACGCTCAAGCTGGCCGAGGACCCCGACCTGCGCGACGCGTGGTCGCGCGACGCCAAGGGTGCCGGCAGCTTCGAGGCCTGGCTGGTGCAATGGACCCAGGAGCGGCTGGAGGTCAAGCCCTCGCGCGACTCCAACGTCATCGCCATCAGCTACAAGGCACCCGAGTCGGTGAAGGCGGCGAGCACGGCCAACCTGTTCGCCCAGACGTTCCTCGACGTCAGCGTGGCGCTGCGCGTCGACCCGGCGCGGCAGAACCGGGCCTTGTTCGACGAACGCGCCAAGGAGCTGCGCGCGCAGCTCGAGGCGGCACAGGCCAAGCTCACGGCCTACCAGCGCGACAAGGGCGTGGCCGTGGTCAGCGACGGCGCGCTCGACGTCGAGACGGCGCGCCTGAACGAGCTGTCGTCGCAGCTCGTCGTGCTGCAGTCGCTGTCGGCCGAGTCGGCGAGCCGCCAGGCGCAGATCCGCGGCAGCGGCGACGGCCTCGCCGAGGTGGCGAACAACCCGCTCATCATCGCGTTGCGCGCCCAGCTCACCACGGCCGAGGCGAAGCTGCAGGAGCTCGACTCGCGCCTGGGCAGCAACCACCCGCAGGTGCTCGAGACACGGGCCTCGATCGACGCGCTGCGCAGCCGCCTCGACGCCGAGACGCGCCGCGTGTCCAACACGGTGGGCGTGACGAACACGATCAACCGCCAGCGCGAGGCCGAGATCCGCGCCGCCCTCGAAGCACAGCGCGCACGCGTGCTGCGCCTGCGTGCCGCGCGTGAAGAGGGCATGGTGCTGGTGCGCGAGGTCGAAGCGGCGCAGCGTGCCTACGACGCCGTGCTCGCGCGCCTGAGCCAGACCGGCCTCGAGACCAAGGCGACGCAGGGCGGCGCCTACGTGCTCTCGGAAGCCACGCCGCCGATCCTGCCGAGCTCACCGAACCACGTGCGCACGGCGTTGCTGGCCATCGTCATCGGCAGCGTGCTGGCCGTCGCGATGGCCATCATCCGCGAATACGTCGACCGGCGCGTGCGCACGGTCGAGGAGCTGCCGCAATCGCTCGGCCTGCCGCTGCTCGGCGTGCTGCCGCGCCCCGGCAGCGGCACCGCGCGCATCGCCGGCCTGCGCCCGCCGCAGCTGGCCGCCGCCACCGCATTCCGCAGCCTGCCTGCACCCCGGGAAGGAACGTGATGAACATGCCCTCCGATCTGAAGACGCTCGACGCCGCGCCGGGCCAGGGCGAAACGAGCTTGCTGCAAACCGGACGCACCGAGGACCAGATCGTCAACGAACGCCTCATCGGGGCGCTGCTCGCCGCCAAGGCCGCGCTCGGCGCGGACAAGGTCGAGCAGATCCTCGAGTTCGCTCGCACCAAGGGGCTGCGCTTCGGCGAGGCCGCCGTGGCGCTCGGCATGGTCACCCAGGACCAGGTGCTGCACGCGCTGTCGGAGCAGTTCGGCTACTCCTACGCCAGCGAGGAACGGCGCCAGCTGATGCCCGAGCTGGTGGGGCTGAACCAGCCGTTCTCGATGCAGGCCGAGGCCTTCCGCGAGATCCGCAGCCAGCTGATGGCGCGCCTGTTCAGCGCCCCGAGCCCGCGGCCGGCGCTCGCCGTCGTGAGCCCGTCGTCGGGCGACGGCAAGACCTTCTTCAGCGCCAACATCGCGGTGTCGCTCGCCCAGGTGGGTGGCCGCACGCTCGTCGTCGACGCCGACCTGCGCGGCCCGCGCATGCACGAGCTGTTCAAGCTGGAGAACAAGACGGGGCTGTCGAGCGTGCTGGCCGGGCACGTCGGCAACGACGTCATCCAGGCCGTGCCCGACGTGGCCAACCTGTTCGTGATGCCGGTGGGCATCACGCCGCCGAACCCGCTGGAGCTGATCGAGCGGCCGGCCTTCGGCGTGCTGATGCGCGAGCTGACGAGCAAGTTCGACCATGTCGTCGTCGACACGCCGGCCATGATGTACGGCGTGGACGCCCAGGTCGTGGCGGCACGTTGCGGCGCGGCGCTCGTCGTGGCGCGCAAGGACCAGTCACGCGTGGCCTCGCTGCAGCAGCTGGTGGCCGCCCTGTCGCAGAGCCCGGCGCGCATCGCCGGCGTGATCCTCAACGAGTTCTGAGCGCTCGCGACAGCGGAGGCGGGAGTCTGCGGCGCAGGGCGGGCATCTCCGGAGCCCGGCCTGCGCGGCTGCACGCGCGCGCTCCGGCAACCGATCGCATGACGAGCCGCACACCAGGGATGGAAGGCCAGGC
>JAHCKS010000187.1 GCA_026125665.1 Rubrivivax sp. | reverse complement strand
CTCGTTGTCCGAGCTCACCGACAGCCTCGAGCGCATGCGCCGCCAGCTGCGCGACATCGAGGTGCAGGCCGAGACGCAGATCGCCTCGCGCATGGAGACGGCGCGTTCGGCGGGCCAGAACTTCGACCCGCTCGAGATGGACCGCTTCACGCGGTTCCAGGAGCTGACGCGCTTCATGGCCGAGTCGGTGGCCGACGTGGCCACGCTGCAGCGCACGGTGCAGCGCACGGTGCAGTCCACCGAGGACGAGCTGGCGGCGCAGGCGCGCCTGACGCGCGAGCTGCAGGACGACCTGCTGCGCACGCGCATGGTGGAGTTCGAGAGTGCCTCCGATCGCCTGTATCGCACCGTGCGCCAGGCCGGCAAGGAGACGGGCAAGCAGGTGCGGCTGGACATCGTCGGCGGCGCGATCGAGCTCGACCGCGGCGTGCTCGAGCGCATGACCGGGCCGTTCGAGCACCTGCTGCGCAACTCCGTCGTGCACGGCATCGAGACGCCGGCCCAGCGCCAGGCCGCCGGCAAGGATCCGACCGGCCGCATCGTCGTGCAGGTGGCGCAGGCGGGCAACGAGGTGGCGGTGGAGTTCGGCGACGACGGCGGCGGCTTCGACTACGCGCGCATCCGCGCCCGCGCCGAGGAGCGCGGCCTGATCGAGCCCGGCCAGGCGGTCACCGACGCCGAGCTGGCGCAGATGATCTTCTCGCCCGGCTTCTCCACCGCCGAGGCGGTGAGCGAGCTGGCCGGCCGCGGTGTCGGCCTGGACGTCGTGCGCGCCGAGGTCAACGCGATGGGCGGCCGCATCGAGACCACCAGCGCACGCGGCCAGGGCACGCGTTTCCGGTTGCTGCTGCCGCTGACCACCGCCGTCACGCAGGTGGTGAACCTGCGCTGCGGCGACTTCCAGGTCTCCGTGCCCTCGACGCTCGTCGAGGTGGTCAAGCGGGCGCCGCGCGCCGAGACCGAGGCCGCCTACGCCAGCGGCACCTACGAGTTCAACGGCGAGCGCGTCCCGTTCTACTGGCTGGCGGCGCTGCTGCAGGCCGGCACGCGCGGCGACACCAGCGCACGTTCGCAGACGCTGGTCATCATCCGCTCGGCCGCGCAGCGTGTCGCCATCCACGTCGACGAGGTGGTCGGCAACCAGGAAGTGGTGGTGAAGAACGTCGGGCCGCAGCTCTCGCGCCTGCCCGGCCTCGTCGGCGTGACGCTGCTGCCCTCGGGTGCCGTGGCGCTGATCTACAACCCGGTGGCGCTGGCCGCGGTGTACGCCGAGAGTGCACGCTCGCGCATGACGCTGCCGCAGCGCCCGGTGGGCGCCCGGCCCGAGGCGGCGGCACAGGTGGCGGCGCCGCTGGTGCTGGTGGTGGACGACTCGCTCACCGTGCGCCGCGTCACGCAGCGGCTGCTGACGCGCGAAGGCTACCGCGTCGCCACGGCGAAGGACGGCCTGGAGGCGCTGGAGCGCCTTGCCGAAGAGAGGCCGGTGTGCGTGCTGTCGGACATCGAGATGCCGCGCATGGACGGCTTCGACCTCGTGCGCAACATCCGCGCGGACGAGCGCCTGGCGGACCTCGCGGTGATCATGATCACGTCGCGCATCGCGCAGAAGCACCGCGACTACGCGGTCGAGCTGGGCGTCGACCACTACCTCGGCAAGCCCTATTCGGAGGACGAGCTGCTCTCGCTGGTGGCGCGCTACGCGCACGGCGAGTCGCTGGTCTGAGGCATGGCGGCCGGAGCGCCGGCCCGCGCGGCGACGCGCGACCGCGTCAGGGGAGCCAACAACAACATCCCATCGCCGGACACCGGCCCGCCCCGCGATGACACTTGTCGTTGAACATCTTGCCGAGCTGACGGGCTTCCGCGACCGCGACGTGCTCGACGTGATGCTCGTCAGCGCGCTGCGCGACATGCTGAAGCCGCAGTCGCTGGGCATCTACCGGGTGGTGGGTGATGCGGCGCGTCAGCACTGGCTGACGCGCGCGCGCTTCGGCGCGCACGACACGACCGCCGCGGCCGACCCGCTGTGGGCCGAGCTCGAGGACCTACCGCTGCTCGAGGCCTGCCCGGCGCGCGTGGCCTGTCTGCGTGAGGGGCGCGTGGTCGAGCATGACGCCGCCACCGACGGCACCGCGGCGCAGCTGATCTTTCCTGTCGTCACCGAACACGACGCCGCCGGCGTGCTCGAGATCGAGACCGCCGTGCCGATGAGCGAGGAGCAGCGGCGGACGGTGCAGGGCATCCTGCGCATCTACCGCAACTTCCAGAGCCTGCTCGACTACAGCGAGCGCGACACGCTCACCGGCCTGCTGAACCGCAAGACCTTCGACGAGTGTTTCCTGCGCCTGGCGGTCGAGTCGGCCAACGGGCAGGCGGGGCGCGCGCACGGCGGCGGCCGGCGCAGCGGCGCCGGGGCGCACGTGTTCCTCGGCGTCATCGACATCGACCACTTCAAGCGCGTCAACGACACGCACGGCCACCTCATCGGCGATGAGGTGCTGCTGCTGCTGTCGCGCCAGCTGCGCGCCTGCTTCCGCTTCTACGACCACCTGTTCCGCTTCGGCGGCGAGGAGTTCGTCGTGCTGGTGCGCTGCGCGCAGGCCGCTGCGGCGCCCGAGGTGTTCGAGCGCCTGCGCGCCGCGGTGGCTGCCTACACCTTCCCGCGCGTCGGGCAGGTGACGGTGAGCGTGGGCATCAGCGCGCTGCGCAGCGGCGACACGCCCACCGCCGCCTTCGAGCGCGCGGACAAGGCGCTGTACTGGGCCAAGCAGCATGGCCGCAACCGCGTGGCCGACTTCGAGGCCCTGGTGCAGGCCGGCGAGCTGGCCGACTCGTCGCGCGAGAGCACGGTCGAGCTGTTCTGATCGGGCCCGCCGGCAGCCGCCGGTCGCCGGCGGCAGGGGCTCGCCCCGCCGTGCAGGGCCTTCGTCGCCGGGCACCGGCCCGCGGACGGCCCGGCGATAGACTCGTCGCCTTCCACCATCAGGGAGGCCGACCGGGCCGCCAGCGGGCACGACGGTCGGCCGCGCGGCATTCCATGGTTCACCTTGCCTCCCGCGCGCGCACGCGCGGGCCCGTGATGCTTGCCGTCGCCGCGGCCGCCCTCGTGCTGGCGGCTGTCGGCTGGCTCGGCGTCATCGCGCTGCCTGCCAGTGCCGGAGACGGCGACAAGCCGGGTGCGCCGGCCAACGCCGCCCGGCCCGCGCTGACGGTCAACGTGGTGTCGCCGCAGCCGGCCACGTGGCCGCAGGTGGTGGCGGCCAACGGCTCGATCTTCGCGTGGCAGGAAGCGAGCGTCGGTGCCGAAGCGCCCGGGTGGCGCATCGCCGAAGTGCGCGCGCAGGTCGGCGACGTCGTGCGCCGCGGCCAGGTGCTCGCCGTCTTCGCCACCGACCTGGCCGAAGCGGACCTGGCGCAGCAGCGCGCCGCGCTGGCCGAGGCGCAGGCGCTGCTCGTCGAGGCCACGGCCAACGCCAACCGCGCGCGCGAGCTGCAGCCCAGCGGCGTGCTGAGCGCGCAGCACACGCAGCAGCTGCTGACCGCCGAGCGCACCGCCGTCGCCCGCGTCGAGGCGCAGCGCGCGGCGCTCGAAGCGCAGCAGCTGCGGCTCGGGAAGGCGCAGGTGCTGGCGCCCGATGCCGGCGTGATCTCGGCGCGCAGCGCCACCGTCGGCGCGGTCGCACAACCGGGGCAGGAGCTCTTCCGGCTGATCCGGCAGGGGCGTCTCGAGTGGCGCGCCGAGGTGGCGGCCACCGAGCTGGCGCAGATCCGCACCGGCCAGGCCGTGCGCGTGCAGCCGGTGGGTGCGCCGGCCGCGGCCGGCCGCGTGCGCATGGTTGCGCCCACGGTGGACGCGGCCACGCGCAACGGCCTCGTCTTCGTCGACCTCCTGCCGGCCAGCGGTGCCGGCGCGGCGGGTGCGGGCGCCGCCCCGGGCGCGGTCAAGGCGGGCATGTTCGCCCGCGGCGAGTTCGAGGTCGGCACCGGCCAGGCGCTGACGCTGCCCCAGACGGCCGTGCTGCAGCGCGAAGGCTTCAGCTACGTCTTCCGCGTCGGCGCCGGGAACAAGGTGCAGCAGGTGAAGGTGGTGGTGGGCCGGCGTGTCGGCGAGCGCATCGAGATCACCGGCGGGCTCGAGCCGGCGGCGCGTGTCGTCGCGCAGGGCGCCGGCTTCCTCGCCGACGGCGACCTCGTGCGGGTCGTCGAGGCGGGGCGCGAGGCCGCGGCGAAGGAAGGAGCGAGCAAGTGAACGTCTCCGCATGGTGCATCCGCAATCCGATCCCGGCGGTGATGTTCTTCGTGCTGCTCACGCTCACGGGGCTGCTCGGCTTCCAGTCGATGAAGGTGCAGCAGTTCCCCGACATCGACCTGCCGACGATCAACATCACCGCCAGCCTGCCGGGCGCCGCGCCGGCGCAGCTCGAGACCGAGGTGGCTCGCAAGATCGAGAACGCGGTCGCGGCGCTGCAGGGCGTGAAGAACATCTTCACGAAGGTGCAGGACGGCGTCGCCATCGTCACCGTCGAGTTCCGGCTCGAGAAGCCGACGCAGGAGGCGCTGGACGACACCCGTGCCGCCGTCTCGCGCATCCGTGCCGACCTGCCGGCCGACCTGCGCGAGCCCGTCATCACCAAGCTCGACCTCGCCGGCACGCCGATCCTCACCTTCACGGTGGCCAGCGACCGCATGGACGACGAAGCGCTGAGCTGGTTCGTCGACAACCAGGTCAGCAAGGCCGTGCTGGCGGTGCGCGGTGTCGGCTCGGTGGCGCGCGTCGGCGGCGCCACGCGCGAGGTGCGCGTCGAGCTCGACCCGGCGAGGCTGCTGGCGCTGAACGCCAGCGCCGCCGACATCTCGCGCCAGCTGCGCGCCACGCAGCAGGAGGCGGCGGGCGGCCGCGCCGACGTCGGCGGCATCGAGCAGAGCGTGCGCACGATCGCCACGGTGAACAGCGCCGACGAGCTGGCGCGCATGCAGGTGACGCTCGGCGACGGCCGCCGCATCCGCCTGGACCAGGTGGCCACCGTCAGCGACACGGTGGGCGAGCAGCGCAGCGCCGCGCTCGTCAACGGCCGGGCGGCGGTCGGCTTCGAGGTCGTGCGGGCGCGCGGCGCCAGCGAGACGGACGTTGCCGAAGGCGTGCGCGCCGCGCTTGCCAGGCTCGCCACCGAGCACCCGGACATCAAGACGA
Source organism: Rubrivivax sp. (assembly GCA_026125665.1). Taxonomy (GTDB): domain Bacteria; phylum Pseudomonadota; class Gammaproteobacteria; order Burkholderiales; family Burkholderiaceae_C; genus Rubrivivax. Next base: position 2,128 of record JAHCKS010000187.1, on the reverse strand, counting down.
CCGAGGTCTTCAACTTCGTCGATCCGACGGTGGAGAACTTCCACGGCTCGATGATGCTGCTCATCGAAGGCGCCGTGCTCGCCGTCATCGTTGTCTGGTTCTTCCTGCGCGACTGGCGCGCCACCCTCGTGGCGGCCACGGCGCTGCCGCTGTCGGTGCTGCCGGCCTTCGCGGTGATGCATTACGTGTTCGGCTTCTCGCTGAACGTCGTGACGCTGCTGGCGATGTCGCTCGTCGTCGGCATCCTCGTCGACGACGCGATCGTCGAGATCGAGAACATCGTGCGGCACCAGCGAATGGGCAAGACGCCATACCAGGCGGCGATGGAGGCGGCCGACGAGATCGGGCTGGCGGTCATCGCCACCACGTTCACGCTCGTCGCGGTGTTCCTGCCCACCGCGTTCATGGCCGGCGTGCCGGGCAAGTTCTTCGTTCAGTTCGGCTGGACGGCGGCGATCGCCGTGTTCTTCTCGCTCGTCGTGGCGCGCATGCTGACGCCGATGATGGCCGCGTACGTGCTGAAGCCCCCGAAGCGCGGGCACCACGAGCCCAAGTGGATGCAGTGGTACCTGCGCTGGGCGGCGTGGTGCCTGAAGCACCGCATCGTGACGATGCTGGCGACCGTGGTGTTCTTCGTCGGCAGCTTCGGCCTGGCGGGCCTGCTGCCCACCGGCTTCATCCCGCCGGACGACTTCGGCCAGACGCAGGTGACGCTGACGCTGCCGCCCGGCGCCACCTTCCAGCAGACGCTCTCCGCCGCCGAACGTGCGCGCGAGCTGGTGCAGGGGCACAAGGAGGTGAAGCTCGTCTACACCACGGTGGGCGGCGGCAGCACCGGCGCCGACATCTGGACGCCCGGCGGCGGCCTGCCCGACGTGCGCAAGGCGGTGCTGACGCTGCAGCTCACGCACCGCAGCGACCGCAGCGTGAGCAAGCAGGATGTCGAAGGCGAGCTGCGCCGCGCCCTCGAGGTGCTGCCCGGCGCGCGTGTCAAGGTCGGCTTCGGCCAGAGCAGCGAAAAGTACGTGCTGGTGCTCGCTGGCGAGGACGGCGCGGCGCTCGCCGCGCATGGCGCGGTGGTCGAGCGCGAGCTGCGCACGCTGCCCGGCATCGGCAACGTCACGTCGAGCTCGAGCCTGGTGCGCCCCGAGCTGATCGTGCGGCCGGACTTCGCGAAGGCCGCCGACCTCGGCGTCACGTCGGCGGCCATCGCCGACACGCTGCGCATCGCCACCGCGGGCGACTTCGACCAGAGCCTGCCCAAGCTCAACCTCAGCCAGCGCCAGGTGCCCATCGTCGTGCGCCTGCCCGCTTCGGCGCGCACCGACCTCGCGCTGCTCGGGCAGCTGCCGGTGCCCGGCAAGGCGGGGCCGGTGCCGCTGGCCAACGTGGCCACGCTGGCCATCGACAGCGGCCCGGCCGAGATCGACCGCTACAACCGCCAGCGCAACGTCAACTTCGAGATCGAGCTGAACCAGCAGCCGCTCGGCGCGGTGAAGGATGCGGCGCTGGCGCTGCCGTCGCTGGCCAAGCTGCCGCCGGGCATCGTCGTCACCGAGATCGGCGACGCCGAGGCGATGGCCGAGCTGTTCGCGAGCTTCGGCCTGGCCATGCTGACCGGCGTGCTGTGCATCTACATCGTGCTCGTGCTGCTGTTCAAGGACTTCGTGCAGCCGGTCACCATCCTCGGCGCGCTGGTGCTGTCGATTCCCGGCGCCTTCCTCGCGCTGTTCGTCACGCAGACGGCGCTGTCGATGCCGAGCATGATCGGCCTCATCATGCTGATGGGCATCGCGACGAAGAACTCGATCCTGCTCGTCGACTACGTCATCATGGCCCGCCGCGACCACGGCCTGGCGCGGCGCGAGGCGGTGCTCGACGCCTGCGCCAAGCGGGCGCGGCCGATCGTCATGACGACGATCGCGATGGGCGCGGGCATGATGCCGATCGCGCTGGGCATCGGTGTCGACCCGAGCTTTCGCGCGCCGATGGCGATCGTGGTCATCGGCGGCCTCGTCACCTCGACCTTCCTGAGCCTGCTGGTGATTCCCGTGCTCTTCACCTATGTCGACGATGCCATCGCGCTGCTGCGGCGCTGGCTGCGGCTGAAGCCGCGCGTGCACGGGGC
>JAHCKS010000186.1 GCA_026125665.1 Rubrivivax sp. | reverse complement strand
TACGACTTCACCGCGCTGTTCGCCGGCCGCGCGCAGACGCTGGGGCGCCGCTATGTGGGTCTGCATGCCGGCGTCGAGATCACGCCGCTGCTGAAGTGGAACACCGACCTCGTCGTCAACCTGGGCGACGGCAGTCGCTACCTGGCGCCGTCGCTCACCTGGTCGATGCGGACCGATCTCGAGATGGCGATGGGGGCGCAGCTCTTCGCCGGCCGCGGCGGCAGCGAATACGGCACGTTCAACGACCTCGTCTTCGTGCTGCTGCAGTGGTACTTCTGAGAGCCCCCGGGGCCGGGCCAGCCAGGCCTGCCGCCCACGGGGGTTCAGGTCGCTGCGCAAAGCCGGATCAGTTCAAGAGGGCGGCGCGCTCGCACGGGGGCCGCGTGCCGCACCGACGAGGCTCGTGCCTTCAGGCGCCGTTCCCCGCAAGCGTCGAGATGATCGGGCACGGCACGCCGGCGCGGGTGTGCTCGCAGGCATGGAGCAGCTCGCGCAGCACCTTCTGCATGCGGCGCAGGTCGCCCAGCATCGCCTCGACCTGCCCCAGCCGACGACCGGCGATGCGCCGGATCGACGCGCGGTCGGTGCCGTCCTCGAGCGACAGCAGCTCGCCGATCTCGTCCAGCGAGAAGCCCAGGGCCTGCGCGCGCTTGACGAAGCGGATGCGCTCGACGAGCGCCGATGGGTAGCGCCGATAGCTGCCGCCGTCGCTTGCCGGCAGCGGCAGCAGGGCACGCTCCTGGTAGTAGCGGATCGTCTCGACGCCGACGCCGGCGGCGCGCGCCAGGCGGCCGATCGTGTAGCCGGCTTGTGTTTCAGGCGTCATCGAGACAGGCGTGGACATGGTGGCAAGCTCCTTGACTCTGGGGTCGGGTACGGAGTTTAGGCTCCGTCTCACCCACCTTTGCGCAGGAGCCGAAGATTGAAGACCTCCCACGCTGACCCCGTTCACCGCCACCATCGAAAGAGCCCGCTGGAGCCTGCCGAGGCGCATGACCACAGCGAGTGCCTGGTCCACGGCCACGCGCATGGGCATGACGGCCATGGACACCACGCCCATGCGCACCATGCCCATGGCCACCCGGTCCTCGGGCACCCGCCGCAGGCGCACGACCACGACCACCATCACGAACACGACCACGCAGCGCACTTAGCGGCCGGGGCGGGCGATGCCGCCACGCCGCCGGCCGCCGACGGCGCCACCCTCTATACGTGCCCTATGCACCCCGAGGTCCGCCAGGACCATCCGGGCGACTGCCCCATCTGCGGCATGGCGCTCGAGCCGGTCCTGCCGAGCCTGGACGCCGAAGACGAGAACCCCGAGCTGCGCGACTTCACCCGCCGCTTCTGGTGGACGCTGCCGCTGACGGTCGTCGTCACGGCGCTGGCGATGTTCGGCCACGACCTCGGCTGGTTCGACATGGCCACGCAGAGCTGGGTCGAGCTCGTGCTGTCGGTGCCGATCGTGCTGTGGGCCGGCTGGCCGTTCTTCGTGCGCGGCGCGAGATCGGTGATGCATCGCAGCCCGAACATGTGGACGCTGATCGGGCTGGGCACCGGTGCCGCATTCGCCTACAGCGTCGTCGCCACCGTCGCGCCCGGCGTCTTCCCGCCCTCGTTCGTGTCGATGGGCCGCGTCGCCGTCTACTTCGAGGCCGCGGCCGTGATCATCTCGCTCACGCTGCTCGGCCAGATGCTCGAGCTGCGCGCGCGCTCGCGCACGTCGGCGGCCATCAAGTCGCTGCTCGGCCTGGCGCCGAAGACGGCGCGGCGCATCGGCGAAGGCGGCGCCGAGGAGGACGTGCCGCTCACGCACGTGCACGTCGGCGACCTGCTGCGTGTGCGCCCGGGCGAGAAGGTGCCCGTGGACGGCGTCGTCGTCGAGGGCACGAGCGCCGTCGACGAGTCGATGCTCACCGGCGAGCCGGTGCCCGTCTCCAAGCGTGCCGGCGACAAGCTCATCGGCGCGACGCTCAACACCCACGGCGCGCTCGTCATGCGCTCCGAGCGCGTCGGCGCGCAGACGATGCTGGCGCAGATCGTGCAGATGGTGGCGCAGGCGCAGCGCTCGAAGGCGCCGATGCAGCGGCTGGCCGACGTCGTGGCCGGCTGGTTCGTGCTGGCCGTGGTGGCGATCGCCTTGCTCACGTTCCTCGGCTGGGGCCTCTTCGGGCCCGAGCCGAGCTGGGTCTATGGCCTCGCCAACGCCGTGGCCGTGCTGATCATCGCCTGTCCCTGTGCGCTCGGGCTCGCCACGCCGATGTCGATCATGGTCGCCAGCGGTCGGGGCGCGACGCACGGCGTGCTCTTCCGCGACGCCGCGGCGATCGAACGCCTGCGCGAGGTGGACACCCTCGTCGTCGACAAGACCGGCACGCTCACCGAAGGCAAGCCGGCCTTCGAGCGCGCGCTGCCGGCCGCCGGCTTCGGCGCCGACGAGGTGCTGCGGCTCGCGGCCAGCCTCGACCAGGGCAGCGAACATCCGCTGGCCGACGCCATCGTCCGGGCGGCGCGCGAGCGCGGGCTCGCGCTCGAGAAGGCCGAGGAGTTCGAGTCGAGCTCGGGCATCGGCGTGCGCGGCCGGGTCGGCGGCCGCGCGCTGGCGCTCGGCAACTCGGCGTTGATGCAGCAGGCGGGCGTCGATGTCGTCCCGCTGGCGCGCGAGGCCGAGGCACTGCGCGCCGCAGGCGCGAGCGTCATGCACCTGGCCGTCGACGGCCGGCTCGCCGGGCTGCTGGCGGTGTCCGACCCGGTCAAGGCAAACACACCCGCGGCCCTGGCGTCGCTGCGCGAGGCCGGCCTGAAGGTCGTCATGGCCACCGGCGACGGCCACACGACGGCGCGTGCCGTCGCCGCCCGGCTGGGCATCGACGAGGTACACGGCGAGGTGAAGCCCGCCGACAAGCTGGCGCTCGTCGAGCGGCTGCAGCGCGAAGGCCGCGTCGTCGCGATGGCCGGCGACGGCATCAACGACGCGCCGGCGCTCGCCAAGGCCGACGTCGGCATCGCCATGGGCACCGGCACCGACGTGGCGATGAACAGCGCCCAGGTCACGCTCGTGAAGGGTGACCTGAGGGGCATCGCCGAAGCGCGCCGGCTGTCGCGGGCGACGATCGCCAACATGAAGCAGAACCTCGGCTTCGCCTTCGTCTACAACGCGCTCGGCGTGCCGATCGCCGCCGGCGTGCTGTACCCGCTCACCGGCTGGCTGCTGTCGCCGATGATCGCGGCGCTGGCGATGAGCCTGAGCTCGGTGTCGGTGATCGGGAACGCGCTGCGGTTGCGGCGGGCGGCGCCGCCAGCGGTCGGCCCGCACGGGAGCTGAGCCCGCCGACGGGCGCCCGACGGCGTCGATCCGGGCGCCGCGGGTCGCACTGATCTTGACGCAGCGCAGGTTCCGCCGATGCGGCGTCCCGCCGCCCGGCGCCGGCTTCGCTAGACTCGCGCCGTGTTTCGCCGCTTCGTCCTCATCCTCGTCTGGCTGGGCTTGGCCTTGCAGGGGGCAGCCGTGCGCGCCATGGTCGACGTGCCTTGCCCGATGGAGGCAACGATGCAGACCATGCTGGCGGCCGGCGAGCTCGACGAGACCGACCTGGCGGACTGCTGCAACGACGCGCAGACCTTCGCCGCCACCGGCCAGCTGTGCAAGTCGGGCCACGACGGGAACGCGTCGCCGACCATCGGGCTGCCGCCCGCACCCGGCTCCGTCGTCGCGGCACCGGCATCGGCCGCGCCATGCGCGGCGATCGCCGCGCAGCGGCCGGCCCCGGTCTCGCTGCCCTGGCGACCTCCGGCAGCGCGCTGATCCGCGCTGGCGCGCCCCTGGCGCGCTCATGTCCCGGCGCTGCACCGCCGGGTCGTTCGTTCCGCCTTCGGACCGCCGGCCACCGCGCCGGCGCGGCGAAGGCGACCGTGCCGGAGTCCGTCCATGCCCCCCGATCCTCGTGCCCGCAGTTGCGAGCTGGTCCGCCCCTTGGCGCCGGCGCGCGAGTGCACCGGCGGCGACACGCGCCTGCGCAACGCCGTGTTCACCACGCTGCTGCTGGCCGCCACCTCGTTCGCGTCGGCGCAGCCGTCGACGCCACCCGACGCACCGCTGGCCCTGCACGCCGCGGTGCGCGCCGCCATCGCCCGCGCCGCCTCCCCCGCCGCCGCCGACGCCGCCGCGCGCGCCGCCCGCGAGATGGCCGTGGCGGCTGGGCAGCGGCCCGACCCGGTGCTGCGCCTCGCGCTCGACAACCTACCCGTCGACGGCCCCGAGCGCTTCAGCACGACGCGCGACTTCATGACGATGCGCTCGATCGGCGTGATGCAGATGTTCACGCGTAGCGACAAGCGGCGGGCCCGCGCCGAACGTTTCGAACGCGAGGCCGATGCGGCGCACGCCGAGCGGCAGGTGCGGGTGGCCACGGTGCAGCGCGACACGGCCACGGCCTGGTTCGAACGCCGTGCCGCCGAGCAGCGCCATGGGCTGCTGCGCGCCCAGCGCGACGAGGCCCGGCTGCAGCTCGAAGCCGCCGAGGCCGCCCTGCGTGGCGGGCGTGGCAGCCCGGCCGACGTCGTCGCCGCACGCGATGCGGTGGCCCAGCTCGACCAGGCGCTGCTGGGCGCCCAGGTCGACGTCGACAACACGCGCCGCATGCTGGCGCGCTGGACCGGCATCACGCAGGTCGTCGCGCTGGCCGACGCGCCGGCGCTCGACCGGCAGGCCTTCGCCGCACACCCCGCGGCCGAGCGCCTGGCACACCACCCCGACCTCGTGCAGCTGGCGGCGCGCGAGGCCGCAGCCGCGGCCGACGCGGCCGTGGCACGCGCCGAGCGCGAGCCCGACTGGAGCGCCGAGCTGATGTTCAGCCAGCGCGGCACGCGCTACTCGAACATGGTGTCGGTCGCCGTCTCGCTGCCGCTGCCGTGGGACCGGCCGCAGCGCCAGGACCGCGAGCTGGCTGCTCGACTCGCCCAGGCCGAGGCGCTGCGCGCCGAGCGCGAGGAGCTCGCACGCGAGCACCTGGCGCAGACCGAGACCTGGATCGAGGCCTGGCGTGCCGGCCTGGCGCGGCTGGCGCTGATCGACCGCGAACGCGAGCCGCTGGCGCGCCAGCGCATCGACGCGGTGCTCGGCGCCTACCGGGGCGGCGCGGCGCCGCTCGCCGCGGTGCTCGAGGCGCGTCGTGCCGCGCTCGCGCTGCGCATGGAACGCATCGACGTGGAACTGGAGACCGCGCGCCTGTGGGCCCGGCTCGAGTTCCTGATCCCCCGGCAAGGAGTGGCGCAATGAACCGAACGAACATGATTCGCATCGCAGCCGCGCTCGCCGCGGTGGGCGCCATCGGCGCGCTGGCCTGGTGGTTCGGCATGCGGCAGGGCATGGCGATGATGTCCGCGCCCGCCGCCGCGGCTGCGCCGGCCGGGGCGGCGCCGGCCGACCCGTCGCAGTGGACGATCGCGCAAGGCGAGGACGCCACGCGGCGCCACGTCCGCGACGGGCTGAAGGCCGGGGACATCGACCCCGCCACCGGCCGGCGCATCCTGGGCTACCACGACCCCATGGTGCCGGGCCGCAACTTCGAGGCGCCGGGCAAGTCGCCCTTCATGGACATGATGCTGGTGCCGCGTTACGCGGGTGCCGGCGGCAGCGACGATGCGTCCAGCATCACCGTCAGCCCGCGCATCCAGCAGAACCTCGGCCTGCGCACCGCCCCGGTCGTCGAGGGCTCGCTCGCCGCCGAGGTGGAGGCGGTGGGCAACGTGGCCTGGAACGAACGGCTGCAGGAGCTCGTCTCGGCGCGTGCCATGGGCTTCGTCGAGAAGCTGCACGTGCGCGCGATGCTGGACCACGTGGCCGCCGGCACGCCGCTCGTGGAGATCTACATCCCGGACTGGGTGGCGGCGCAGGAGGAGTACCTCGCCGTGGCGCGCATGCGCGGCGACGGCATCGACGTGCTGCGCGAGGCGGCGCGTGCGCGCATGCGCCAGGCCGGGATGGACGAGGCCCTGATCGAGCGCGTGGCGCGAGAAGGCCGGGTGTTCCCGCGCACCACTCTGACGGCGCCGCTCGGCGGCATCGTCAGCGAGCTGATGGTGCGCGAGGGCGCGACGGTGATGCCGGGCATGCCGCTCGTGCGGCTGCAAGGCATCGGTACCGTCTGGGCCGAAGGGCAGGTGCCGGAGAGCCAGGCGGCGCTGCTCAAGCCCGGCGCGCGCGTCACGGCCACCACCCCGGCCGTGCCCGGGCAGAGCTTCGACGGGCGCGTGCAGGCGCTGCTGCCGGCCGTCGACGCCGCGACACGCACGCTGAAGGCGCGGCTGGAGCTGGGCAACCCCGGTGGCCGGCTGGTGCCCGGCATGTTCGTGCAGATGCGCTTCGCAAAGCCCGAGCGGGCCAGGACGCTGCTCGTGCCCGCCGATGCCGTCATCCACACCGGCCGGCGCAGCATGGTGATGCTGGCCGAGCCCGACGGCCGCTTCCGGCCCGTGGAGGTGAAGGCGGGGCTCGAGTCGGGCGGACAGACCGAGATCGTCGCCGGCCTGGCCGCCGGCCAGCGCGTGGTGCTGTCCGGGCAGTTCCTGATCGACTCGGAGGCCAGCCTGCGCGGGCTCGAGGCGCGGCTCAACCAGCCGGCCGAGACCGGGGCGGCACCGGCCCGCGCGCCAGCGGCGCCGGCCTCGGCGGCGGCGCCCGCATCGGCAGCCACGCCGGTGCACCGCACCCCGGCGCTGCTCAAGGCGATCGACGGCGACACGGTGACGCTCGAACACCCGCCGATCCCGGCGCTGAAGTGGCCGCAGATGGAGATGGACTTCCGCCTGCCGCCGCGCACGCAGCGACCGGCCGGCCTGCGCGCCGGCGAGCAGGTGCAGGTGGAGTTCCGCCTGCAGGACGGCGACGTGCCGCAGATCACGTCGATCCGGCGCGCCGCACCGGCGCCAGGGGGAGCGGCCAAGTGATCGCGCAACTCATCCGCTGGAGCCTGGCCAACCGCTTCCTCGTGCTGCTGGCCAGCGTCCTCGTCACCGCCTGGGGCGTGGTGGCGCTCGTGCGAACGCCGCTGGACGCGCTGCCCGATCTCTCGGACACGCAGGTCATCATCCGCACGACCTGGCCGGGCCAGGCACCGCAGATCGTCGAGAACCAGGTCACCTACCCGCTGACGACGACGATGCTGTCGGTGCCCGGCGCGAAGACCGTGCGTGGCTACTCGCTGTTCGGCGACAGCTTCGTCTACGTCATCTTCGACGACGGCGTCGACCTGTACTGGGCACGCTCGCGCGTGCTCGAATACCTGAACCAGGTGCAATCTCGCCTGCCCGCGACCGCCCGCTCGTCGATCGGGCCCGACGCCACAGGCGTCGGCTGGATCTACCAGTACGCGCTCGTGGACCGCAGCGGCCGCAACGACGTGTCGCAGCTGCGCGCGCTGCAGGACTGGTTCCTGCGCTTCGAGCTGAAGACGGTGCCCGACGTGGCCGA
>JAHCKS010000185.1 GCA_026125665.1 Rubrivivax sp. | reverse complement strand
AAGAACCTGCTGGCCATCAACCTGCTGTCGCTGGGCACGCCGATGCTGCTGATGGGCGACGAGATGCGGCGCAGCCAGCAGGGCAACAACAACGCCTACTGCCAGGACAACGAGACGAGCTGGCTCGACTGGACGCTGCTCGAGCGCCACGCCGACATCCATCGCTTCGTGCGCGGGCTGGTGCGCATCCGCAACCTGCGCGAGTCGGTGCGCACCGACCATCGGCTGACGCTGGCCGAGCTGCTCGAACGCGTCAACGTGCAGCTGCACGGCGTGCGCCTGGGCGAGCCCGACCGCGCCGAGCACTCGCGCAGCCTGGCCGTCACCGCCACCAGCCTGTCGGGCGACCTGCTGATGCACTTCGCGCTCAACGCCTGGTGGGAAGCGCTGGAGTTCGAGCTGCCGCCGCTGCCGGCGGCCGCCACGTCGGGCTGGCTGCGCATCATCGACACCACGCGCGACCCGCCGGGCGACCTGTGCGACCTCGCGAACGCCGAGGGCGTGATCGGCCGCGCACACCGCGTCGGGCCGCGTTCGGTGGTGGTGCTGTTCGCGCCGCTGCGCTGACGCGCCGAACCGGGCGGGCTCCGGGCCAGGCGGCGCGCCCGGGCGGCACCGGGCCAGGGGCCATGCGCCTGCGTTAGCCTTGTCCGCGCCCCGTCCGCAACCAAGATGCAGGAGTTGAACCCATGAAGTCCCGCGCCGCCGTCGCCTTCGCCGCCGGCCAGCCGCTGAAGGTCGTCGAGATCGACGTCGCGCCGCCGAAGAAGGGCGAGGTGCTGGTGCGCATCACGCACACCGGGGTGTGCCACACCGATGCCTTCACGCTGAGCGGCGACGACCCCGAGGGCTTGTTCCCGGTGGTGCTCGGGCACGAGGGCGCGGGCATCGTCGAGCAGGTCGGCGAAGGCGTCACGAGCGTCGCGCCGGGCGACCACGTCATCCCGCTGTACACCGCCGAGTGCCGCGAGTGCCTGTTCTGCAGGAGCGGCAAGACGAACCTGTGCGTGGCCGTGCGCGCCACGCAGGGCAAGGGGGTGATGCCCGACGGCACGTCGCGCTTCTCGTTCGAGGGCCGGCCGCTGTACCACTACATGGGCTGCTCGACGTTCAGCGAACACACCGTGGTGGCCGAGGTGTCGCTGGCGAAGATCCACCCGCAGGCCGACCCCGGCCAGGTGTGCCTGCTCGGCTGCGGCGTCACCACCGGCCTGGGGGCGGTGAAGAACACCGCCAGGGTGCAGCCGGGCGACACGGTGGCGGTGTTCGGCCTCGGCGGCATCGGCCTGGCGGTGGTGCACGGCGCGCAGCTGGCGCAGGCCGGCCGCATCATCGCCATCGACACGAACCCGGCGAAGTTCGAGCTGGCGCGCACCTTCGGCGCCACGGACTGCGTGAACCCGAAGGACCACACGAAGCCGATCCAGCAGGTGATCGTCGAGATGACCGGCTGGGGCGTCGACCATTCGTTCGAATGCATCGGCAACGTGCAGGTGATGCGCGCGGCGCTCGAGAGCGCGCACCGCGGCTGGGGGCAGAGCGTCATCATCGGCGTGGCCGGCGCCGGGCAGGAGATCTCGACGCGGCCGTTCCAGCTCGTCACCGGGCGCACGTGGAAGGGCACGGCCTTCGGTGGCGTGAAAGGCCGCTCGCAGCTGCCGGGGCTGGTGGAAGACGCGATGGCCGGGCGCATCAAGCTCGCGCCGTTCGTCACGCACACGATGGCGCTGGCCGACATCAACACGGCGTTCGACCTGATGCACGAAGGCAAGTCGATCCGCTCGGTGGTGCACCACTGAACCGCGCAGCGCCTCGCACCGTCACCGTCGCGAGGGGTTTGGCGGCCGCGTTCACGTGGCCGACACTGCGGGCCCCCCCTTGCCCGAACGCCGGAGAACCGACCGATGCCGACCTCGCCCAACCTGGCCGCCCAGGGACCGCTCAGCGTCACGATCCTCAGCGACGGCCGGCGGGTCCCCGACACGGTCTCGATCGTCTCCGTGCACGTGCGCCGTGCCTTCGGCGCGCTGCCCACGGCGCGCATCGTCGTGCTCGACGGCGACATGCCCAGCGGTGCATGGCCCGTGTCGGAGGGCCCCACGTTCAGGCCCGGCGCGGCCATCACGGTCTCGGCCGGGTACGGCACCGGCGAGACCGTGCTCTTCAAGGGCATCGTCGTGCAGGCGGGGCTGCGGATCGAGGCAGGCGGCGCCAGTACGCTGGTGGCGGATTGCGTTCACCCGGCCGTGGCCATGACCGTGGCACGCCGCAGCGCGGTGTTTCATGCGCAGTCCGACCGCGAAGTGATCGAGTCGCTGCTGAGTCGCGCGGGGCTGGCCGCCCGGGTCGACCCGACCGATGGCACGCACGACACGCTGGTGCAGCACGACGCCACCGACTGGGACTTCATGCTCGCGCGTGCCGAGGCCAACGGCGCGCTCGTGCTGGCCACCGACGACGGCGTGCAGGTGCGGCGGCCGTCGGATGCAGGCGCAGCGGTGCTCAGCGTCGCCTGGGGCACCGACCTGCTGGAATTCCGGGCCGAGCTGGACGCGCGCGGCCAGCTTCGCTCGGTGGAAACGGCCGCGTGGGACCCTGCCCGGCAGGCCGTCGTCGAGGGCGCGCCGGCCGCGCCGGCGGCGCTGGCTTCACAAGGTGATCTCGATGGGATGCGCCTGGCTGCAGCGCTGGGCTCGCCCAGCGTGCGCTTGCAGGCCTGCATTGCCGCGACGCAGGGCGAGCTGAGCGCATGGGGCCGGGCGCGCCAGCTCAAGGCGGCGCTCGCGCGCATCCGCGGCCGCATGAAGTTCCAGGGCAGCGCGCTGGCGCGCCCCGACGCGCTGATCGAGGTGAACGGCGTCGGCGCGCACTACGCGGGCAACGTGTTCGTCACCGCCGTCGAGCACGACATCGCCGACGGCGACTGGGTGACGACGGCCGAGTTCGGCCAGTCCGACGAGTGGTTCTGCACGCGGCCCGGCGTGAGCGCGCCGGCGGCCTCGGCGCTGCTGCCGGCGGCCGGCGGCTTGCACGTCGGCGTCGTCAAGGGGCTCGACGATCCGGCCGGTGCCCTGCGCATCCAGGTGTTGCTGCCGGTGTGCGGCGAGGGCGCCGTGGTCTGGGCGCGCCTGGCGCAGTGGCACGCGAGCAAGGGGTCCGGTGCGTTCTTCGTGCCGGAGGTCGGCGACGAGGTCGTCGTCGGCTTCTTCAACCAGGACCCGAACCACGCGGTCGTCCTGGGCAGCCTCTACAGCGCCAGCCGGCCGGCCGCAGAGCGGCCAACGGCCGAGAACACGATCAAGTCGTTCACCACCCGCCGCGGGCACCGCCTCGAGTTCGACGAGAGCGCCGGAAGCGTCTCGCTGAGCACGCCGGCCGGCAACAAGGTCGTGCTGAACGACAAGGACGACTCGATCACGCTGCAGGACCGGCGCGGGAACGGGGTGACGCTGGAGGCCCGCGGCGTCAGGATCGACACGCTCGGCAGCGCGACGATCACCGCCAAGGGCGACATCACGCTGGAGGCCACCGGGGCCCTCAGGTGCAGCGCCGCGGGAGACGTGCGGGTGCAGGGCCTGAACGTGAGCTGCGAAGGCCAGGCGGGCTTCGCCGCCAAGGGGGCCGCGACGGCCGAGTTGTCGGCGGCCGGCGAGACCGTCGTGAAGGGCGCGATGGTGCGGATCAACTGAGCGAGGCACCCATGCCACCTGCCGCCCGACTGACCGACATGCATGCCTGCCCGATGGTGTCGCCGGGCCTGCCGCCGGTTGCGCACGTCGGCGGCCCGATCGTCGGCCCCGGCGTGCCCACGGTGCTGATCGGCAACCTGCCCGCCGCCGTCGTCGGCGACAACGCCGTGTGCGTGGGGCCGCCGGATGCCATCGTGAAGGGCTCGGCCACCGTCCTCATCGGCGGGCGGCCCGCCGCGCGCCTGGGCGACGCCACGGCGCACGGGGGCAGCGTGGTCCTCGGCCTGCCGACGGTGCTGATCGGCGGCTGAACGCTTCAGATCGCGTCCAGCGGGTAGATCGGTCGCCGCACCTTCCTGAACGCCAGCAGCTGGTAGTCCGACGTGCACACGCCGGTACCGGCGCATTCCACCACTGCGTGGGCCAGCGGCCGCAGCCCGGCGCGCCAGTGCACGCGGCTCTTCAGCATCAGGAAACGCAGCGCCTGCGGCGCGATGCCCACGGCGGTGAAGGCCGCCAGGTCGTGCGGCTCGACGTGGTCGCTGATCACCACCACCTGCACGCCACCGACCTCGAACACGGCCGAGAGGCCCATGTCGTTGAGCTCGCCGCGCGCCATCGGGCCGAAGTTGCGGTAGCGGCCGTCGGAAAGGCGGCGCACGCGGCCGCTCACGGTGCGCGGCACGCCCTTCAGGCCGATGGACGGCATGTCGAGCTTGCCGCCGAGCGGCAGCGTCAGCTCGGCGCCGACACCGGCCGCGGCCATCGCGCGCGCCGCGGCGGGGTCGAAGATGGCGAAGGCGGCGGCGTCACTCAGCCCGGCGTCGAGCATCGCGCCGAGCACCGTCATCGTGTCCATCGTGCCGCCGCTGGCGCAGTTGTCGCTGTGGTCGAGCAGCACGATCGGGCCGCTGCCGGCGGGCTTGTCGGCGGCCAGCTGCCGAGCGCGCGCCATCGAGTCGGCCAGCGGCTCGATCTCGTAGACGAACTTCGCGCGCTCGCGCCAGGCCATCTCCAGCAGCTCGTCGCACCAGCGGCGGGCGAGCGCCGGGTCGTCGTCGGTCACGACCACCGCCGACAGCCCCGCGAACTCGATGTCGGCGTTCGGGAAGCCGACGAACACGCTCGCCGCGAGCGCCCCTTCGACCTCCATCTGCCGGCAGCGCGCCTGCAGCTCGCGGTTCGGCGAGTCGTCGCTGCCCTGGCGCATGACGTGCGGCAGCATCGGCTGGCGGCCCCAGGCCATCGTCGGCCGCGCCTTGCCGGCCAGCTGCGCCAGCACCGCGCGGCCGGCGCGCTGCCCGGTCTCGAACATGTCGATGTGCGGGTAGGTCTGGTAGCCGGCGATGGCCGTGGCGTTGGCGCCCATCGCGTCGTAGAGGTTGGTGTGCATGTCCAGCGCCACGCCGACGGGCACCTGCGGCCCGACGATGGCGCGCACGCGCCGCAGCAGCTCGCCCTCGCCGTCGTCGAAAGTCTCGGTGACCATCGCGCCGTGCAGGTCCAGCAACACGGCGTCGCAGCCCTTCGCCACGGCGTCGCAGATTCGGCCGGCGATGTGCTCGTACGCCGCGTCCTCCACGGGGCTGCTTGGCGAAGCCGAGGCGGCGATCGGCACGGTGTACTCGGCCCCTACCTGCTCGGCCAGCTCGATGAAGGCGCCGAGGGCCGTGCCCGTGCCGCGGCACGCCGCCACCGCCGCGGCGCCTTCGGGCGGCATCTGGCCGCCGGTGCCGAAGCGCACCAGCGGCGTGGGCACTGGCGAGTAGGTGTTGGTTTCGTGCTTCATCTGGGCAATGACGAGCTTCATGGCGGCTTGGGGATGGCGGGAGGTGACGCATGATGCAAGCGTCGGGCCGCAGGCGGCCCGAGGGCATGCCCGAGCCCCTGCCCCGAGCCAGCCTGCCCGCGCACCGCAAGAGGATCGCCGCCATGAACACGCGCCCCACGCCTTCGCGCCCGATGCCGCTGCCCACGACCTCCGCGTCGTTCACCGGCGAGATCCGCCCGCGTGCCACCGAGCTGGCGGACCTCACGGCCACCGAGCTCGTCGCGCTCTATCACACGCACAGCGTCTCGCCGGTGGAGGTGACGAAGGCGGTGCTGGCGCGCATCGACCGCCTGAACCCGAAGCTCAACGCCTTCTGCCACCTCGCGCCCGAGGAGGCGCTGGCCGCGGCGCGCGCCAGCGAGGCACGCTGGATGCGCGCCTCACCGCTGTCGGTTCTGGACGGCGTGCCGTGCACGATCAAGGACCTCGTGCTCACCAAGGGCTGGCCGACGCTGCGCGGCAGCCACACGGTGGACCCGAACCAGCCGTGGGACGTCGACGCGCCCGCGCCGGCCCGGCTGCGCGAGGGCGGCGTGGTGCTGATCGGCAAGACGACGACGCCCGAGTTCGGCTGCAAGGGCGAGACCAATTCGCCGAAGACCGGCCTCACGCGCAACCCGTGGAACCCGAAGAAGACGCCCGGCGGCAGCTCGGGCGGCAGCGCCGCCGCGGTGGCCGCGGGCATGGCGCCGCTGTCCATCGGCACTGACGGCGCGGGCAGCGTGCGCATCCCGGCGTCGTTCTGCGGCAACTTCGGCCTGAAGCCGAGCTTCGGGCGCGTGCCGGCGTACCCGCTGTCGCCGTTCGGCACCGTGGCGCACCTGGGTCCGCACACCATGAGCGTGCGCGACGCGGCGCTGATGATGAGCCTCGTCACGCGCCCCGATGCACGCGACTGGACCAGCCTGCCGCCCGAGACGCCGCACGGCGCGCACGACTACAGCGTCGGCCTGGAGGACGGCGTCGCCGGCCTGCGCGTCGCCTGGTCGCCGACGCTCGGCTACGCGAAGAACGTGCACCCCGAGGTGGCGGAGTCTTGCGCCGACGCCGTGCAGCGGCTGGCGGAACTGGGCGCCATCGTCGAGCAGGTCGACCCGGGCTTCGAGGACCCGCTCGAGATCACCACCGGGCTGTGGTTCGTCGGCGCGTGGACCTTGTGGAACACGCTCACCCGCGAGCAGCAGGCGCGCACCGACCCCGACTTCGCCGCCGAGGCGGCGCTCGGCTCCAAGCTGAGCGCACTCGAGGTGCAGCGGCTGAACCTCAGGCGCGGCGCGCTCGGCTCGTTCATGCGCCAGTTCATGCAGGAGTGGGACCTGCTCGTCACGCCCACCGTCGCCGTGCCGGCCTTCGACGCCAAGCCCGCGGGGCACGCGGCGATGGACCCGCCGACGATGCTCGGCTGGACGCCGTTCACCTACCCGTTCAACCTGACGCAGCAGCCGGCGTGCACGCTGCCGTGCGGCCTGACGAGCGACGGCCTGCCGATCGGCATCCAGTTCGTCGGCCCCATGTTCGGCGACGCGCTGGTGCTGCGGGCCGCGCGGGCGTTCGAGAGCGTGACGCCGATCGCCCGGCCCGACCTCACGAAGCTCTGAACGCTGCGCCAGGCCCGAACCGGGGGCGGGGCGTCACAGGCGCATCGGCGCCGTGGGGGCCGTGCCCGGCAGCGGCAGCGGCTCGGTGGGTGCCTCGCTGAGCGGCATCGGCTCGGTCGGCCGGCTGTCGTACAGCGGCGTCGGTGTCGTGGCCCACTGCGACGCGTACTCGCTGCGCAGCGGCATCGGTTCGGTCGGGCGGTCGTCGCCCAGCGGCAAGGGCATCGTCGGCGCGTGGTCGCCGTAGTCCATCACTTCGGTGGCGCGGTTGTCGAACAGCGCCGCCGGCTCGGTCGGGGCCTCGGCTGCCGCAGGCTCGGGGCGGCCAGGTCCGCCTGCCGGCATGGATGCCGGCGCGGCGGCGGTG
>JAHCKS010000184.1 GCA_026125665.1 Rubrivivax sp. | reverse complement strand
TGACGCGCCACGACGTTGACGCGCGACGGCACTGGTCGTCCGCCGAGGCTCGCCGCGGGTCAGGCGCGGATGCGCCGCGCCAGGATCGACGCTAGAACGTTTCCCAGTCGTCGTCGGTGCCGGCCTTGGCCGGTGTGGCGGCCGCTGCGACAGCAGCGGGCTTGGCCGCAGGCTTCGCGGCCGGTGCGACGTGGCGCGCCTTGGCCACCACGGCCTGAGCAACGACGCGCGCGGTGGCAGCAGGCGGGGCGGGCGGGGCGGGCAGGGCGTGTGGCGCCGACGCCACCGCCGGCTCGCTGCCGATGCGGAAGCGTGCCACCACGTCGGCCAGGCGCTGCGCCTGCTGCTCCAGGCCCTCGATCGACGCAGCGCTCTTGCTCACCATGCTCGCGTTCTGCTGCGTCGCCACGTCGAGCTGCGACACCGAGCTGTTGACGAGCTGGATGCCGGCGCTCTGCTCGCCGGTGGCGGCGCTGATCTCGGCGATGATGGCGTTGACCTGCTGCACGCTGGCGACGATCTCGTCCATCGTCTTGCCGGCGTCGGCGACGAGGCGCGCGCCGGCGTCGACCTTCTCGACGCTGCCGCCGATGAGCGACTTGATCTCGCGCGCCGCGGTGGCCGAACGCTGCGCCAGCGAGCGCACCTCGCCGGCAACGACGGCGAAGCCGCGCCCCTGCTCGCCGGCGCGCGCGGCTTCCACCGCGGCGTTCAGCGCCAGGATGTTGGTCTGGAAGGCGATGCCGTCGATGGTGCCGATGATGTCGCTGATGCGGCGCGAGCTCGTGTTGATCTCGCCCATCGTCGTCACCACCTGCGACACCACCTCGCCGCCGCGCCGCGCCACGCCGGCGGCGTTGCTGGCCAGGTCGTTGGCCGTGCGTGCCGAGGCGGCCGTCTGGTCGACGGTGCTGGACAGCTCGGTCATCGAGCCGGCCGCCTGCTGCAGCGCGCCCGAGGTTTCCTGCGTGCGCTGGCTCAACGCACCGGCGCCGCTGCTCAGCTCGCGCGCGGCGTGGCCGATGTGCCGCGTCGCCGCCTGCACGGTGGCAATCGACTCGCGCAGCCCGCCGACCATGGCGCCGAGCCCGCGCTGCAGCTCGGCCACCTCGTCGTCGCCATGGGCCTGCAGGTCGACCAGCAGGTTGCCGTCGGCCACCTCGCGGCTGAGCTGCACGGCGCCGCGCAGGTCACGCACGACGCGACGCTGCAGCCGCCAGCCGAACACGAGCGCGCCGGCCGTGCCGAGCAGCGTGATGCCGCCGAGCAGGATCGTCAGGCGCAGCGCCTGGCCGGCGGCGGCCGCCGCCTGCTCGACCAGCTGCGCCTCGGTGCGCGAGACCATCGCGTCGAGCACCTTGGCCGCCTGGGCGTAGGTGTTCTCGGCCGAGCGCATGCCGCCGACGCCGACGTTGGGGTCCATGCCGGAGAGGTCGATTGCACGGTCGCACTGCCGCAGGTAGTCGGCCAGCAGCGGGGCCATCGCTGCCAGCTGCTCGCGCAGCTGCGTGTCGGCGGCCGCACCGAGCGGGGCCAGCGTGCCTTGCATCTCCTGCACGCCGGCCGCCAGCGCCTTGCGCGCCGCGGCCACCGCGGCGTCGTCCATCGAGGCCATCAGCGCCAGCGTGCGGAAGACGTCGCCGCGCATCTGCACGAGCTGCGTGCGCACGCGGCCCAGCGCCTGCTGGCGCGCGCGGCCGCGGTCACCGAGCTCGCGCGCTTCGGTCTGCTGGTGGTGGCTCGTCACGCCGTAGATGGCGCCGCAGCCGAGCGCGACGGCGGCACACACGAGCGGGGGCAGCAGCAGCTTCTGGGCGAGCTTCAATCGGACTCTCCGTGCGCAGGGTGGGCCGCGTGGCGGCCGATGGGCTTACTTGTAGACGCCGCCGCAGACGGCCGTCTCGCCGAGCTTCTCGCAGTACATCGTCTTCGGCTCGATCTTCTTGCTCACCGGGTTGGTGAACTTGTAGTCCTGCCAGAAGCCGGCCGGCTTGCTCTGCGCGAGGGCGACGCGTTCCTTGACGAAGTACTTGCCGTCGACGTCGGTGAGGTCGAGCAGGTCCTTGCCGATCTGCTTCGGGTTGGCGCCGTGCGCCAGGCACTTGCCGTCCAGGCCGTAGACGACGAGGTAGAGGTCGCGGTCGGTGAACTGGCCGCCCTTGTTGCTGATCTCGGCGTAGCCCTTCTCGACGCCGCTGGCCTTGATGAAGGCGATGCCCTTCTTGACCATGGCCACCGCTTCTTCCTTGGTGGCGTTGCTCGAGGCGTGGGCAGCGCCGGCGGCGGCGAGGGCGAGGGCGAGACCGGTGAGTGCGTGGCGGATCATGGGAGTCTCCTTGCGGAACGGGGCGCGTACGGGGAAGGTGCGCCTGGGCGGGTGGAGGGGCGGGGGGTGGCGAAGCGGCTCGTGCAGCCGCTCAGTTCATCAGGCCCATGTCGGCGCTGCTCATCAGCGCCTCGATGTCCATCAGGATCAGCATGCGCTCGCTCTCGTTGTCGCCCTGGCCGTTCTTCACCGTGCCGATGCCGGTGATGAACGAGCTGTCGACGCTGGAGTGCAGCGAAGGCGCGGGCTTGACCTGGTCCTTCTGCAGCTCGAGCACGTCCGAGACCGAGTCGACCACGGCGCCGACGACGCGGCCGCGCACGTTCAGCACGACGACGACCGTGAAGGTGTTGTACTCGGCGCTCGGGCAGCCCAGCTTCAGGCGCAGGTCGACGATCGGCACGATGACGCCCCGCAGGTTGACCACGCCCTTGATGAACTCGGGCACGTTGGCGATGCGCGTGGGCTGCTCGTACGAACGGATCTCCTGCACGCGCAGGATGTCGATGCCGTACTCCTCGGCGCCGAGGCGGAAGGTGAGGAACTCGCCGGCGTGTGCGCTGCCGGCGCCGGACGGGTCGGCGGCGGTGCCGGCGGCCGCGCGCGCGGCGGCGGCCGGCTCGGCGCGAGAGGCGGTGCGGGGGGCTTCGGCGATCAGGCTCATGGTGTCCCTTCGATGGGGAGAGAGGGGGATGGAAGGGGTATCGGTCGCGCGTGGCAATCCTGAAGGGCGTCGTGCACGCCGATCGCCGGACAAGCGGGGTGATGCCCGCTCAGAACGTTTCCCAGCCGTCGTCGGCACCGGTCGCGGCGGAGGCCGCGCCGGTGGGGACGGCAGCGGCCGCCGGTCCACGCGAGGCCGTCGCGCGAGCCGTCGCAGGCGCCGCCCCACCCGCCGGCGGTTCCGTGCGCGCCGGTGCGCCCGTGAGGCTCGCCCGGCCGAGCGCCTGCGCTGCCAGCACCTTCGGCAGTGGGGTGAAGGTCGAGGGACCGCCGTCGAGCCGGTCGGCCTGTTCGCGGAAGGTGGCGACGAGCGCCACCAGCTGGCCGGACTGCTCGCGCAGCGACTCGGCGGCCGCGGCGCTCTCCTCCACCAGCGCGGCGTTCTGCTGCGTCGCCTGGTCGACCTGCGTGACCGTGTCGCTGACCTGGCGCACGCCCTGGCTCTGCTCGCCGGCGGCAGCGCTGATTTCGCCGATGATGTCGGTGACGCGCTGCACGCTGGTGACGATCTCGCCCATCGTGCTGCCGGCGTCGGCGACGAGGCGCGAGCCGGACTCGACCTTCTCGACGCTGGCGCCGATCAGGCTCTTGATCTCGCGCGCCGCCTCGGCGCTGCGCTGCGCGAGGCTGCGCACCTCGCTGGCCACGACGGCGAAGCCGCGGCCCTGTTCGCCGGCCCGCGCCGCCTCGACGGCGGCGTTCAGCGCCAGGATGTTGGTCTGGAACGCGATGCCGTCGATCGTGCCGATGATGTCGCCGATGCGGCGAGAGCTGGTGGTGATCTCCTCCATCGTCGCCACGACCTGCGAGACGACCTCGCCGCCGCGCTGCGCGACGCTGCTGGCCGAGCTGGCGAGCTGGTTGGCCGTGCGGGCCGACTCGGCGGTCTGGTTCACCGTGGCGGTGAGCTGGGTCAGCGCGCTGGCTGCGTGCTGCAGGTGGCTGGCGGTCTGCTCGGTGCGCTGCGAGAGGTCGGCGTTGCCGCTGGCGATCTCGCCGGTGGCCACGCCGATCGAGCCCGCCGTCTCGCGCACGCGGCGCATCGCGTCGTCGACCTTCAGCAGGGCCGCGCACAGCTGGTGCGCCTGCGCCGAGCGGGCCGAGGACCGCGCCGCCGAGAAATCGATGCAGCCGTCGGCCCGGACGACGTCGCGGGTCAGGCGGGACAGCTCCTCGCCGACGAGGCCGTCGCGGCGGGCGCGCTCGGCCAGGAAGATCAGGATGCCGGCTTCGGCCACGACGTACAACGCATGCTCGACGACGCGCAGCAGGCCCGGCTCCGTGAAGCAGATCGGGCCCCAGCCCCACTGCTGCAGGAAGTTGAAGCTCAGGTGGTGCACGGCGATCGCGCCGGCGCCGGCGACCACCGGCACCCAGCTGCGGTACACGACGGTCACGGCCAGCAGGCCGAAGACGGCGAAGTGCGCCTCGGTGGCGCCGCGCGCCACGTGGATCAGCAGCGCGACCATGGCCATGCCTGCCACCGGCAGGCCCCAGCGGCTGGCCACGCCGCCGCGCGAGCCGAGCGCGATGCCGGCGGCCAGCGCGAGCAGCAGGGCCCCGACGCCGGCGGCCAGGCCGAGCGAACCGTTGACGGCGCCGTAGGCCAGTGCGCCGCCGAAGACCAGCAGCGTGGCGACGAGAACGGCCGCGTCGTTGCCGTCGAGGGCGCGGGTCCGGGCGGGCGCGGAGGGTACGGGGTGCGACATGGAAGGATCCCTGGATGGGCGGGTGAGGCCGGGCTGGCCCGGCCCTGGGGGGCGCTCAGAAGGACTGCCAGCCGTCGGGGGCGCGGGCCGCGTCGGCGGCCTGGCCGGAGCTCGCACGAGGGGCCGGCGCAGGCGCTCCGGCGTCGCCCGCACGGCCGGCGCGGCGAGCGTGGTCGATGACGCCGACGGCCAGCTGCTTCGGGGAGGCGGAGGCAGCGGGTGCGGCCGGCGAGGCGGGCACGGTGGGCACGGCCGTGGCGGATTCGAACCCCGCCGCGGCACGGACCTTGAACTGGCTGACGAGCGCGGCGAGCTGGCGCGACTGCTCCTTCAGCGACTCGGCGGCGGCGGCTGACTGCTCGACGAGCGCGGCGTTCTGCTGCGTGGCCTGGTCGAGTTGCGTCACGGTCTGGCTGACCTGCTCGACGCCCTGGCTCTGCTCGCCGGCGGCGGCGCTGATCTCGCCGATGATGTCGGTGACGCGCTGCACGCTGGTGACGATCTCGCCCATCGTGCTGCCGGCGTCGGCGACGAGGCGCGAGCCCGATTCGACCTTCTCGACGCTGGAGCCGATGAGGCTCTTGATCTCGCGCGCCGCCTCGGCGCTGCGTTGGGCGAGGCTGCGCACCTCGCTGGCGACGACGGCGAAGCCGCGGCCCTGCTCGCCGGCACGCGCCGCCTCGACGGCGGCGTTCAGCGCCAGGATGTTGGTCTGGAACGCGATGCCGTCGATGGTGCCGATGATGTCGGCGATCTTGCGCGAGCTGGCGTGGATCTCGTCCATGGTCGCGACGACACCGCCGACGACCTCGCCGCCGCGGCGCGCCACCTGCGAGGCGCCACCGGCGAGCTGGTTGGCGGTGCGCGCCGACGCCGCCGTCTGCTGCACGGTGCCCGACAGCTGCGTCATCGACGAGGCGGCCTGCTGCAGCGAGCTGGCGGCCAGCTCGGTGCGGCCGCTGAGATCGGTGTTCCCGGCCGCCACCTCGGTGCTGGCGATGCGGATCTGCTCGGAGGCCGCGTGCACGTCGCCGACCAGACGCGACAGGCTCGCCTGCATGCTCGCCAGCGCGGCGAGCAGCTCGGCCGATTCGTCGCGGCCTTCGGACTCGATCTGCTGCGCCAGGTCGCCGCCGGCGATGGCCAGCGCGGCACGGCGCGCGCGCTCGATCGGCTCGGTGATCGAGCGCGAGTTCAGCAGCGTCAGCGGCGCCACGATGCCGAGCACGGCCAGCAGGCCGAGGCCGAAGGTGACGCCGAGCATGTTCAACGTCTGGTCGAAGCCGGCCTGGGCCTGCTGCGCCTCGCCCTGCGCGATCGCGAGGACCCTCGCGACGGCTGCCTCGGCGGCGGCGATGTCGGCCTTCGGCCGCGCCAGCATGCGGTCGGCGGCGCGGGCGTTGTCGTAGCTGCCGTTCTGCATGTTCTGCAGCACGGCCTCCAGGCCCTTCTGGTAGGCGGCCAGGTGCGTGAGCGCCTCGCGGGCCGGCACGTTGTCCTCGTCGTCGGGGCCTTCGAGCACGCCCTCGAGCGCCTTGCGCGCAGCGGTGAGCTCGGCCACCCAGGTCTCTCGCAGCTTGAGCACGGCCACGCCGTCCTCGTAGTCGATGACCATCTGCTTCTCGGCCAGGCGCATCGCCGCCAGGTGCTGCTTCAGCGTGGCGACGCTCTCCAGCTCGTGCATCGAGTGCAGCGTCAGTTCGTGGTACAGGTACCGGATCTTCGTGCCGGCCAGCCACATCGCGGCGCCGAACAGCACGAACATCGTGATGACGATGCCGACCGCGCCGAGCATGCGCGTGCGGATCGTGAAACGGCGCAGTGCGCCGGTGAGGCTCTTCATCGGGTCTCCTGGCGCACCGGGGACGAGTCGGTGGCGATGGCGGGAACGGAAGCGGGAACGAGGGTCAGTGGCGGGAACGCCGCACCAGCGCGCCGATGTCGAGGATCAGCGCGACGCGGCCGTCGCCGAGGATCGTGGCGCCGGAGACGTCGGGCACCTTGCGGTAGTTGCTCTCGAGGTTCTTGACCACCACCTGCTGCTGGCCGAGCAGCTCGTCGACGAGCAGCGCGACGCGGCCGCCTTCGGCCTCGACGACGACCATGATGTTGGCGACGTGCTCGAAGTCGAAGCGGGGCACGCCGAAGACCTTCTCGAGGTCGATCACCGGCATGTACTCGTCGCGCACGTCGACGACGCGGCCGCTGCCGCCGATCGTCTTGATCATGCCGTCGCGCACCTGGAAGCTCTCGACGACCGAGGACAGCGGCAGGATGTAGCACTCGTCGCCGACGCCCACGCTCATGCCGTCCATGATGGCCAGCGTCAGCGGCAGTCGCACGCGCACCGTCATGCCGTAGCCCTCGGCGCTGTCGATCTCCACCGTGCCGCCGAGCGCCGTGATGTTCTTCTTCACCACGTCCATGCCGACGCCGCGGCCGGAGACGTCGGTCACCTGCTCGGCGGTGGAGAAGCCGGGCGCGAAGATGAGGCCGTAGACCTCGGCGTCGGTGAGCGAGTCGGGCGCGTCGAGGCCGCGTTCGCGCGCCTTGGCCAGCAGCTTGGCGCGGTTCAGCCCGCGGCCGTCGTCGCGCACCTCGATGACGATGCTGCCGCCCTGGTGGCTGGCGACGAGCGTGATCGTGCCGTGTTCGGGCTTGCCGGCGGCGCGCCGCACGTCCGGTGTCTCGATGCCGTGGTCGCAGCTGTTGCGCACGAGGTGCGTCAGCGGGTCGGTGATCTTCTCGACCAGGCCCTTGTCGAGCTCGGTCGCCTCGCCCACCTGCACCAGCTCGACCTTCTTGCCGAGCTTGC
>JAHCKS010000183.1 GCA_026125665.1 Rubrivivax sp. | reverse complement strand
GGTGCTGCGCCGTCGCGCGCGGCACGACCATCGTCGCGCGGCTCGGCCGGCTCGCCCGGCTCACCAGGCACCGGGGCGGCCCGCACCCGTTCACCCTGCGCCGTGATGATGGGCAGGTTGGGCGGCAGCGGCCGCGGCTCGGTCTCGAACAGGAGCGGGAAGCCGATCACCCCAGCGGCGAGCAGCACCGCCGCGCCGACCAGGCGGCGGCGCGCCTTCGTTCGCGCCGCGGCGACCGCGTCGTCGCCCGTCGCGGGGCCGACGTTCGCGGCGCTGTGGCCGGCGCGCCGCGCATCACGGGGCAGATCGACCATCGGATCGTGGCGTCGATCTCGCTGGAAGGGGAGGCGCATGCACGTGGCAGGAGCAAGGGAGGCCGCCCGCTCGTCAACCGCGGGCCCGCGGCTCGCCGGCCGAGGGTGCGGCATGCGGCGCGGTGAGTCGGGGCAACCCTTCCTTCAGCACGCCACCGACGGTGAAGAAGGACCCGAACACGACGATTCTATCGGCGGGGTCGGCAGCGGCCAGCGCCGCCCGCAGCGCCTGCGCGGGCCCGGCATGCGTCTCGATGTGCACCTGGCGCGCCCGCTCGGCGGCGCGGGCGTCGCCGGCGCGCGCGCGCCGCAGCGCCTCGGCCAGTTCGTCGGCGCCGGCGGCGCGGGCCGTGGGCAGCGAAGTGCAGAACCAGCCGTCGACGAGCGGCATCATCGAGGGCAGGAAGCCGCCGATCGCCTTGTCGCGCATCGCGCCGAAGACAGCGAAGGTGCGCGGGTAGAAGCCCATCGCATCGAGGTTGCGCGCGAGGTTGGCCACCGACTGGGCGTTGTGCGCCACGTCGAGCACGAGCGTCGGCTGCCCGGGCACGATCTGGAAGCGCCCGGACAGCTCGACGAGCGCCAGGCCGTTGCGCACCGCCTGCGCGTTGACCGGCAGCCGGGCGCGCAGCGCCTCGAATGCTGCGAGCACGCCGGCGGCATTGAACAGCTGGTAGGCACCCCGCAGCGCCGGGTAGGCCAGGCCGCTGTAGCGCGATTGGCGTCCGCTCCAGTTCCACTGCTGGCGATCGCCGTTGAAGTTGAAGTCGTGCCCGAGAACCCAGAGGTCGGCCCCGATGCTGCGGCCGTGCTCGAGCAGGCGCCGCGGCGGATCGGGGTCGCCGACAATCGCCGGCCGCCCCGGGCGCATGACGTGCGCCTTCTCCCAGCCGATGCTCTCACGGTCGGGACCCAGGAACTCCATGTGGTCGAGATCGATGGCGGCGATGACGGCGCAGTCGGCGTCGATCACGTTGACCGCGTCGAGCCGGCCGCCGAGGCCGATCTCGAGGATCACGACGTCCGGCGCGGCGTCGGCCAGCGCGCGCAGGATCGCCAGCGTCGTGAATTCGAACCAGGTGAGCGGCGTGTCCTGGCGCACCGCGTCCACCGCCTCGAAGTGCGGCACCAGCGAGCCCGCCGGCACGGGCTCGCCGTTCACCCTGCAGCGCTCCTCGAAGTGCACGAGGTGCGGCGAGGTGTACAGGCCCGTGCGGTAGCCCGCCTGGCGCGCGATCGCCTCCAGCATCGCGCAGGTCGAACCCTTGCCGTTGGTGCCGGCCACGACGATCACCGGCATCGTGAAGCGCCGACCCAGGCGCGCCCACACCGCCGAGACGCGTTCGAGCCCCATGTCGATGGACTTGGTGTGCAGCCGCTCGCAGTGGGCGAGCCAGTCGTCGAGCGTGGTCGGGGCGGGCATCGGGAGCGGCACCCTGCAAGCGGGCGGCCGGGTCGCCGGCGGGGTCGGCCGTCGGGCGGATCGAACCCTGGCCTCAGGCCACCGCGTCTGCGCTTTGCCGCTGCAGCAGCGCGAGCAGCCGGGCGATCGTCGCTCGCAGCTGGCGGCGGTCGCAGATCATGTCGAGCGCCCCCTTCTCGAGCAGGAACTCGCTGCGCTGGAAGCCCTCAGGCAGCTTCTCGCGCACGGTGTTCTCGATGACGCGCGGCCCGGCGAAGCCCACCAGCGCCTTGGGCTCGGCGATGACGATGTCGCCGACGAAGGCGAAGCTCGCCGACACGCCGCCCATCGTCGGGTCGGTGAGCACGCTCACGTAGGGCAGCCGCGCCTTGGCCAGCAGCGTCAGGGCGGCGTTCGTCTTGGCCATCTGCAGCAGGCTCAACAGGCCCTCCTGCATGCGCGCCCCGCCCGTGGCGGCGAAGCTGACGAACGGCACCTTCTGCTCCAGCGCCGCCTCGACGCCGCGCACGAAGCGCTCGCCGACGACGCTGCCCATGCTGCCGCCCATGAAGTCGAACTCGAAGCAGGCGGCGACCACCGGCACGCTCATCACCGCGCCGCCCACCACCACCAGCGCATCGGTTTCGCCGGTGGCCTCGAGCGCGTCCTTCAGCCGCTGCGGGTACTTCTTGCTGTCCTTGAAGCGCAGGGCGTCGACCGGCATCACCTCCTGGCCGATCTCCCAGCGGCCCTCGGGGTCGAGGAAGGCGTCGAGCCGCGCTCGCGCGCCGATGCGGTGGTGGTGGTCGCACTTCGGGCAGACGTTGAGGTTCTTCTCGAGGTCGGTCTTGTAGAGCACCGTCTCGCAGGCCGGGCACTTGATCCACAGGCCCTCGGGCACCGCACGGCGCTGCTCCGGATCCGTGGGCTGGATCTTCGGCGGCAGCAGCTTTTCGAGCCAGCTCATCGGGGGACTCCTGTGTCGTTGTCGAGCGCCGCGCGGATGCCGGCCATGAAGGCCCGCGCGGCCTCGGCCGCGCGTTGCCTGCTCTCGGCGGGGGGCGCATTGTCGCGCGACTCGGTCTCCAGGATCTGCACCAGGCGCGTGCCGATCACCACGGCGTCGGCGACGCGGCCGACCGCGCGCGCCCCTTCCGCATCGCGGATTCCGAAGCCCACGCCGACAGGCACGTGCACGTGCCGGCGGATGCGCGGGATCATCGCCGCCACGGCCGAGGTGTCCAGGTGGCCGGCGCCGGTGACCCCCTTCAGCGAAACGTAATAGACGTAGCCGCTGGCGATGCGGCCGACTTGCTGCATGCGCTTCTCGGTGGAGGTGGGGGCGAGCAGGAAGATGAGGTCCAGGCCCGCCGCCTTCAGCTGCGCGGCGAAGGCTTCGCACTCCTCGGGCGGGTAGTCGACGACGAGCACGCCGTCCACGCCCGCAGCAGCCGCGGCACGCACGAAGGCACCGGCACCGTGGCGCTGGTCATAGCGCTCGATCGGGTTCGCATAGCCCATCAGGACCACAGGCGTCGCGCCGCCGAGGTCGCGGAACTCGCGCACCATCGCCAGCACCTGCGGCAGGCCGATGCCGCGCGCCAGCGCCCGCTCGCTCGCCTTCTGGATGACGGGACCGTCGGCCATCGGGTCGGAGAACGGCACGCCGAGCTCGATGACGTCGGCGCCGCCCTCGGCGAGTGCACGCATGATCTGCGGCGTCGCGTCGGCAAACGGATCGCCCGCGGTGACGTAGGGTATGAGCGCCTTGCGCCCCTGGGCCTTCACTGCATCCAGGGCGGGGGTGATGCGGCTCATTGCTTCACCTTCTCGCCGCGGCAAGACGGGCGGCAGTAGAACTCGGCGCCCGACAGGTCGGCGACGGTGCCGATGTCCTTGTCGCCGCGCCCGGAGAGGTTGACGAGCAGGTGCCGGTCGGGGCGCATCGTCGCCGCGAGCTTCATCGCGTAGGCCACGGCGTGGCTCGACTCGAGCGCCGGGATGATGCCCTCCGTGCGGCACAGGCGGTGGAACGCCGCCAGCGCCTCGTCGTCGGTGACGGCCACGTACTCGGCGCGCCCGAGGTCCTTCAGGTACGCGTGCTCCGGGCCGACACCGGGGTAGTCCAGGCCGGCCGAGATGCTGTGCGTCTCGGTGATCTGGCCGTTGTCGTCCTGCAGCAGGTAGGTGCGGTTGCCGTGCAGCACGCCGGGCGAGCCGGCGCACAGCGATGCGGCGTGCTTGCCGCTTGCCAGGCCCTGACCCGCGGCCTCCACGCCGATGAGCCGAGTGCCTTCGTGCGGGATGTACGGGTGGAAGAGCCCCATCGCGTTGCTGCCGCCGCCGACGCAGGCGATCACGGCGTCGGGCTGCCGGCCCGCGGGGCCGCCCAGCTCCGCGATCATCTCCGGCATCTGCCTCAGGCACTCCTCGCCGATGACGCTCTGGAAGTCGCGCACCATGGTCGGGTACGGGTGCGGGCCGGCGACGGTGCCGATGATGTAGAAGGTGTTCTCGACGTTCGTCACCCAGTCGCGCAGCGCCTCGTTCAGCGCGTCCTTCAGCGTGCGGCTGCCGCTGTCCACCGGCACCACCTTCGCGCCCAGCAGGTGCATGCGGTAGACGTTGGGGCTTTGCCGCTTCACGTCCTCGCTGCCCATGTAGACGACGCACTCCATGCCGTAGCGCGCGCAGACGGTCGCGGTGGCCACGCCATGCTGGCCGGCGCCGGTCTCCGCGATGACACGCGGCTTGCCCATGCGCCGCGCCAGCAGCGCCTGGCCGATGGTGTTGTTGACCTTGTGCGCGCCGGTGTGGTTGAGGTCCTCGCGCTTCAGGTGGATCTGCGCGCCGCCGATCTCGCGCGACAGGCGCGCCGCGTGGTAGATCGGGCTCGGGCGGCCGACGAAGTGCGCGAGCTCGTGGCGGAACTCGCGCTGGAAGTCGGCGTCGTGACGATACTTCTCGTAGGCCGCCTCGAGCTCGTGCAGCGCGTGCACGAGCGTCTCGGCGACGAAGGTGCCCCCATAGGGGCCGAAGTGCCCGCGTGCGTCGGGCTGCGAATAGGCCTGCATGGCAATCCTCGGGATGGTTCAGGCCGCCCGCCCGCCAGAGGGGGCGCCGCGGCAGCGTGTCGGTCAGCGCGTCTCGACCGGCCCGGCCTCGATGCGGGCATCGGCTTCGCGCACCGCCTCGCAGAACCGGCGCATCAGGGCGGCATCCTTGATGCCCTTGCCCACCTCGACGCCGGAGCTCACGTCAACGGCAAACGGCCGCACGCGCAACACGCCATCGGTCACGTTGGCAGGACTCAACCCACCAGACAAAACGACCGGACAAGGTACGTTTGGAGGAATCCGTGACCAATCGAAGACCTTTCCCGCACCCCCGTAGCCCGGGGCATGGGCGTCCAGCAGCAGTGCCTGCATCAACGTGCTCTCGGCGCGCCAGCTGCGGGCGAAGTCTAGCAAATCGAACCCCTCGGCCATGCGCGCGGCGCGCAGGTACGGGCGCCCGGCGGCCTCGCACTGCGTGGGCGTCTCGTCGCCGTGGAACTGTAGCGCCGCCTGCGGCAGTTCGGCCGTCGCGGCGGCGATCTCGCCCGCCGAGGCATTGACGAACAGCAGCACCGGTGTCACGAACGGCGGCAGGCGCGCCGCGAGCTGCGCGGCGCGTTCGCTGCCGACGCGGCGTGCGCTGCCGCCCCAGAGCACGAAGCCCACCGCGTCGGCACCGGCCTCGACCGCCGCATCGACGTCGGCCTCGCGCGTCAGGCCGCAGATCTTGATGCGCGTGCGGCTCACGCGGCACCTCGCGCCGCACCGTCAGGGCAGCCAGAGCAACGTCGTGTTCGCCACCGGCACGTCATGCCTGGCATCGTAGTACGGCCCGAGAAAGTACAGGCCCTCGGCCGGAAATGTCGGCGCAGCCAACTCGCGCCGGCGCGATGCCAGCACCTCGGCCATCCAGGCCGGGGGATGCCTGCCGCTGCCCACCGCGACGAGGCAGCCGAGGATGTTGCGCACCATGTGGTGCAGGAATGCAGTGGCGTCGAAGTCGAAGTGCCAGTAGCCGGCCAGCGGTTCGCCCCGGAAGGCGATGTCGAGCGCGCGCAGCGTCTTCACCGGCGTCGTCGCCTGGCACTCGGCAGCGCGGAAGGCGCTGAAGTCGTGCTCGCCGAGCAGGTGCGCGCCGGCCTCGCGCATCGCCGCGCCATCCAGCGCCTGGAACACCCAGCCGCATGCGCCCGCCTCGACGGCCGGACGCGCGGGTGACTCGCGCAAGACGTAGCGGTAGCGCCGGCCGCGCGCGCTGTTGCGCGCGTGGAAGTCGGCCGACACTGTTCGGCACCACTGCACGGCGATGTCGGCAGGCAGGTAGCGATTGGTGCCGCGGACCCAAGAGAACGGCTCGCGCACCACCGGCGCATCGAAGTGCACGACCTGGTTCAGGGCATGCACGCCCGCATCGGTGCGGCCGGCGCAGACGGTGCGCACCGGTGCGTCGGCGAACTGGCGCAGCGCACGTTCGAGCGCGTCCTGCACGGTGCGGCCGCTCGGTTGCGACTGCCAGCCGTCGTAAGCCGCGCCGCGGTAGGCCACGCCGAGCGCGACGCGCGCACCGGCCGAGGCCGGGGCCGCCGGGGGCGCGGCGGCCGCAGGCTCGCTCACGCCGCCTTCAGGCCAATGCGTCGAGCATCGCCTTGGCCTTCGAGCGCAGCGCGCCGTCGGCCTTGGCCATCACTTCCTCGAGCAGGTCGCGGGCGCCCTCGGTGTCGCCGATCTGGCGGAACTCCTCGGCCAGTTCGAGCTTGCGCGACAGCGGGTCGCCGCCTTCGCCACCACCGCCGCCGATCGGCGGCAACGCCACCGTGGTGGCCTGTTGCGCCGCCAGCGCCGTGGCCGGGGTGGGCGCCGGCGCCGTGGCCGGCACGTCGAGAGTGAAGCCGCTGACGTCGAAGTCGAGGCTGCGGCTCGCCGGCTCGTCGAGCGAGCCCTCGCCCGTGTCGAGCGGGAAGTCGATGCCGCCCGGCCCCGACAGGCTGGCGCCGGTGGCGATCGGCGCCGTGCGCTCCATCGGCGTGATCGGCGCATCCTGGAAGTCGCCCGGGCCGGAGATGTCGATGTCCAGGTCCCTGCCGCTTTGCGAGTCGGTCTCGAGCGTCGCGTCGTCGGCGGGCCGGAACGCCGGCGGCGCCGAAGGCGCCATGTACGGCATCGTCGAGGCGCCCAGCGGCTCCACGGGCTGGCCGCTGGCCCCCATCACGGCGTCGGGCTGTCCGCCCGGCTGGTACAGGGGGTTGTCGGGGTCGATCGACTGGCCGAGCACCTGCGCCTTGGCCCAGTCCTCGCCCTGCCCGTGCGTCAGGCTGTGCAGCTGCGTGGCCAGCAGCTCGAAGCCCTTGGCGTCACGCCGCTTCGCGTAGACCTCGAGCAGCTTGGTGCGGATGGCCATGCGCTCGGGGTTCGCACGCATCGCCTCCTTCAGGATCTCCTCGGCCTGCAGGTCACGGCCATAGGCGAGGTAGACGTCGGCCTCGGCGACGGGGTCGACGTCGCCGATGGCGTCGAGCTGGCTGAGCGAGTAGCTCATCGAAGACGAGCTCGTCGACGACTGCGCCTCGCGGGTGTCGATGCGCTGCCCGCCGCTGGCGCCGAAGAACGAATCGGGCTGCAGCCGGCTCTCGAGGAACGAGGTCTCGTTGCCCGACTTTCGGCCGCCCTTGCGCAGGCGATAGATGCCCAGGCCGGCGAGCAGCGCCACGAGCACGCCGGCGCCGGGAAGCACCATCGGGTTCTCGAGCAGGCTGTCGACGAAGCTCGGCTCGGGCGGCGGCGCGGGCGCCTTCGGCGGCGGCACCGCCGGAACCGGCGG
>JAHCKS010000182.1 GCA_026125665.1 Rubrivivax sp. | reverse complement strand
CCCGACGAACTGCTCGGCAAGATCAGCCTCGGCGACATGGCCTGGCTGCTGATCGTCGGGCGCATGCCCACGCCGCAGGAGTCGACCGTGTTCAACGCCGTCGCGGTGACGCTGGTCGAGCACGGCATCACGCCCAGTGCGCTGGCCGCGCGCATCACCTATGCCGGTGCGCCCGAGTCGCTGCAGGCGGCCGTGGCCGCGGGGCTGTGCGGCCTGGGCTCGGTGTTCGTCGGTTCGACCGAGGGCACCGCGAAGATGCTTTATGAAGCCTTGCCGCCCGGAACGAAGGGGGCTGATCTGGAGAAGATCGCACGCGACCTCGTGGCGGGCTACCGCCAGCGCGGGCAGATCGTGCCCGGCCTCGGCCACCCGCTGCACAAGCCCGTCGATCCGCGCGCGCCGCGCCTGTTCAAGATCGCCGAGGACAACGGCTTCGCGGGCGACTACATCCGCCTCGAGCGCCTGATCTGCGCAGAGGCCGAACGCGCGAGCGGCAAGATGCTGCCGGTCAACGCCACCGGTGCGATCGGCGCGATCTGTTGCGAGCTGGGCCTGCCGTGGAAGATCGTGCGCGGCGTAGGCGTGTTCGCGCGCGCCATCGGCCTCGTGGGCCACATCCTCGAGGAAAGCAACAACCCGATGGCAGTCGAGATCTGGCAGCGCGTCGAGGACGAGGCCAGCGCGCATGTGCGGCCGAACGCGGGGTGAAAGTGAACATGAACGAATCGCAGCAGTCCATCGAACAGCCCGTGCAGTGGCCGACAACGCGCCGGGCCGCACCCGAGGCCGCGGCGCAGGCGCAGGGCAGCGCGGTCGCGCGCTGGAGCGTGGACAGCGTCGAAGCCCTCTTCGCACTTCCCTTCGCCGACCTGATCCACCGCGCCCAGCAGGTGCATCGTGAGCATTTCGACGCCAACGAGGTGCAGCTGTCCACGCTGCTGTCGATCAAGACCGGCGGCTGTCCGGAGGACTGCGGCTACTGCCCGCAGTCGGTCCATTTCGACACGGGTGTGGCGGCCGGCAAGCTGCTCGACGTCGGCGAGGTCGCCGCAGCAGCGCGAGCGGCGCGCGCGCAGGGCGCATCGCGCTTCTGCATGGGCGCGGCCTGGCGCGAGCCGAAGGACCGCGACATCGAGAAGGTGGCCGAGCTGGTGCGCGCCGTCAAGGCCGAGGGCCTGGAAGCCTGCTGCACCTTGGGCATGCTCAGCGACGGTCAGGCCCATGCGCTCAAGGACGCCGGGCTCGACTACTACAACCACAACCTCGACACCGCGCCCGAGGCCTACGGCCGCATCATCTCCACCCGCACCTACAACGACCGCCTGCGCACGCTCGAGCGCGTGCGTGATGCCGGCATCGGCGTGTGCTGCGGCGGCATCGTCGGCATGGGCGAGTCTCGGCGCGAGCGCGCCGGGCTGGTGGCGCAGGTGGCCAACCTCGACCCCTACCCCGAGTCGGTGCCGATCAACCAGCTGGTGCGCGTGCAGGGCACGCCGCTGGCCGATGCCGAAGCGCTCGACCCGCTCGAGTTCGTGCGCACGATTGCAGTGGCCCGCATCACCATGCCGCGCGCCCGCGTGCGCCTGTCGGCCGGGCGGCGCGGGATGAGCGATGCGGTGCAGGCGCTGTGCTTCCTGGCCGGCGCCAACTCGATCTTCTACGGTGACAAGCTGCTGACCACCGGCAACCCCGACTGGGAGGCCGACCAGCGGCTGCTCGGCACGCTGGGCCTGCGCACCTGCTGAGGCGCGGCCATGTTCCGCCACATGCTGAAGTCCAAGATCCACCGCGCCACCGTCACCGCGTGCGAGCTGCACTACGAGGGCTCCTGCGCGATCGGCGAGGACCTGTTGGACGCTGCCGACCTGCGCGAGCACGAGCAGGTGCACATCTGGAACATCGCCAACGGCGAGCGCTTCGTCACCTATGCCACGGCGAGCGCGGCAGCGGCATCGTCTCGCTGAACGGCTCGGCCGCGCGCCGTGCCGCCCTCGGCGACCTGGTCATCATCGCCGCGCACGGACATTGCAGTGCAGGCGGCCGAAGCATGAACGCCGCCCCGGCGCCTGCCGCGCCCGCCGAGCGCAAGCCGGTGTCGCTGCTGCGGCTGCGCGCCATGCTTGCCGCCGGCGAGAAGATCGTCATGCTGACCGCCTACGAGGCCGGGTTCGCGCGCGCGGCCGACGACGCGGGCGTGGACTGCCTGCTGGTCGGCGATTCGCTCGGCATGGTGGTGCAGGGCGGTTCGAGCACGGTACCGGTGACGCTCGACGAGGTGGCCTACCACGTGCGCTGCGTCGCGCGCGGCCGCCGTCATGCCTGGCTCATCGCCGACCTGCCGTTCGGCAGCTACGAGGAAAGCCCCGAGCAGGCGCTGCGCTCCAGCGCGGTGCTGGCTCGCGCGGGCGCCCAGATGGTGAAGCTCGAGGGCGGTTGGACGGCGGAGACGGTGCGCTTCTTGGTCGAGCGCGGCATCGTGGTCTGTGCCCACCTCGGGTTGACCCCACAGTCGGCGTCGGCGCTCGGCGGCTACCGCGTGCAGGGCCGCGACGAGGCAGCCGCCGACCGCCTCGCGCGCGAAGCGCGCGCACTGGCGGACGCAGGCGCCGCGATGCTGGTGCTTGAGCTGGTGCCCGCGGCGCTGGCGCGGCGGGTGCAGCAGGAGAACCCGGCGCTCATGGTGATCGGCATCGGCGCCGGCGGCGACGTCGCCGGCCAGGTGCTGGTGCTGCACGACATGCTCGGCGTGACGGCCGGGCCGATGCCGCGCTTCGTGCGCGACTTCGGCCGCGAGGGCGGCGGCATCCGCGAGGCGCTGCGCCGCTACGTCGCCGCCGTGAAGGAGGGCAGCTTCCCCGACGCGGCGCTGCACACGTATTGACCCGCGTCGAGCGGCACCCCATGCAAACGATCCACACCATCGCCGAGCAGGCTGTTCCTCTCTCCCACCGGACGGGGCTTCGAGATCCTTGCGTATGGCGCGGACGGCCAGCGCCGCTTTCGGTGTCGTGCGATCCAGGAGACCTATCGCGCGATCTGGCGCACCGCTGGCTTCAAGAACCTGACGACGCTGGCCGTTCGTCACACCGTGGCAGATCGGCTCAATGCGCGCGGCGCCGACGAGATTCAGGTGGGGCTGCTGCTCGGCATCAGCGAGCGTGCGGCGGTCCGCGAGATGTTCCCGAGGCGGCTGCCCTCGCTGGACGAGTTGACCGAAGAACTGGTGTGACGACCGTGGACCCTGCGACGGAGCCTCGCGCTGAGCCGGAAGGTCAACGCTTGGCGATACGAGGGAGGATCTGGCGCGCAGGAGAGGCCGGGCTCCAAGAAGCGCTGGCCGCAATCCACGGCACGCCCGAAAGACCCCGCTGCCTGTGCGTGCCCGGCGGCGTGGAGATGTACGTCGCGGGCCTGCGGCAGTACGTCGTCAAGCGACTGCCCAACGGCGGAGGACGACACCACCCAAGCTGCGAGTCCTTCGAACCCGAGGCTTCGGTGTCCGGGCTCGGCCCCCTGGAAGGCAGCGCAATTCGAGAGCTCGTCGACACCGGCCGCACTGAGCTTCGCGTGGACTTTCCGTGGACGCGGAGGCTGTCGCCCAGCGCGGCGCGCACAGCGTCCGCGGATTCGGGCCAGGTCAGCGTCACGGTGCGACGGATGAGCTTGCGAGCGGTGCTGCACTTCCTGTTCGATCGCGCCGGCTTCAACCGCTGGACCCCGGGCATGACCGGTCGGCGCAACCAGGGCGTCATCTGGAAGTACCTGCTCGAGGCCGCGGAAGCAGTCGATGTGGCGGGTGGCCCACTGGCTGATCGGCTTTTCGTGCCGGAGGCGTTCAATGAGACAGCGAAGGCGGAGGCCGCGCGGCGACGCCGCGAAAAGCTGGCCATATTGAGCCCAAGCGACGGGGCGACGCCGCTGGCACTCGTGATCGGAGAGTTCAAATCGATGGAGATGGTTGAGGAAGGGCGACGGGTCTGGATCCGGCACATGCCGGACGCGCCGCTGCTTGTCGAGGGCCGCCTGTGGGAGAGGTTCGCGCGCGCCTACGCGCCGCTGTTCGAGGCGCGCGACGCGGATACTGGTCTGCGCGTGCGGCTCGTGATCGCTGCACTCATCAAGGCCCGACGCGAGCACACCTACGAGATCGACGCCGCCAGCCTGATGATGACCAGCGAGCACTGGATTCCTGCCGACGGCGTGCATGAGTTGCCGCTGATCGACTGCCTCGTGCGCGAGGAGCGCCGCTTCATCAAGCCCTTGCGCTACGACGCGCCCAGTGCAGAGGCGTTCGCCAACGCGCTGCTGGTGGACGTCGGTCCCCAGCCGTTCCCGTTGCACCTCGTGAGTCCGTACATGGACGAACGCGGCCGTGCCGCCAAGCGGCGCGCAATCGAACAGGCTGCGCAGGATGTTTGGGTCTGGGAAACCGATCGACCGATGCCAGCGCTGCCCAAGGTCGCCAAAAGATCGGGTTGACGACGGACCTCCGCGCGAGAGCATGAGTCGTCGATTCCCAGACGACCATGAAGGAGTACGAAGTGGCCACGAATGCCATCGTCACCGTCCAGGGCGGCCCCGATGCCTCGCCCACGATTCTCGGGCGCGGGCCCATCCGCATTCCCACCGCCGGGAAGATCCGCGCCGGCATCAAGGTGCTGACACGCAAGGCCTCGCAGAACCCCAAGGCACGCGCGATCTACGAGAAGGGACTCGCCGACGGTGCCTCCTTCGACGCGATGGAGCGCGCCATCACGGAAGCGGTTCCCGACCTCAAGGACCCGCTGGTCCCGCGCAACGTTCCCTGGTTCACTGTGCGCGAGAGCGACTTCGCCAATGCCGAACTGGCTCGGCAGATCATGGATGCCTACGGCGAGGACCAGGGCGAGGGCCGGCACCTCTACCGCTTCCCTGTGATCTTTCCATCGGACCACTGGCAGACCGTGATGCCCCACGAGCTGGCAGCCTGGGGCGCATCGGACAAGCGCTTCTGGTCGCACTACTCGCCCGATGGCAAGGTACGCCAGTGCATGCGGTTCGCGCCGGTGCCGGTGGATGACACGGGGCGGCGGACCATCCGCATCTTTGGTGGCCGCAAGGTCGTCCCGCGGGAAAGCAACGGCGGGCTCTGCGAACCCGAGTCCTGCCCCGAGTACCAGCAGCGCGAGTGCAACCTCACCGGCCGCTTCGTGTTCTTCATTCCAGGCATCCGCGCGTTGAGCGCCTTCGAGTTGCAGACGACGAGCTTCTACGCGATGAACGCCGCGGTCCAGAAGTTCCAGGCCGTCGCGTTCTTGCGCGGCGGGCGTATCTCGGGCTTTCTTGATCGGCAGCACACGCCCTTCTTCATCACGAAGAAGCTGATGGAGGTGCTTCGAATCGACGAACGCGGCCAGGCCGTGCGTACGCCGCAGTGGATCATCGAGCTCGACGCTCCGGTCGATGTCGCTGCCTTGATGCGTGAGCACGAGGACGCCGAGACTGCGCTGGTTCAGGCTACCGGTGCGATGACCATGCTCGAAGGCAGGCAGGTGGCGAACGTCGCCACCTCCACCGAGCTCGAGCGGAAGGCCGCGCAGGAAGCCCCCGGCGGCGGGCGCCCCAGCTTGGCCCAAGTGCTTGCCCGAGCCAAGGATCTCGGGATCGAAGCGGACCGCTACCTGGCCTACGCCGATGGACGCTGGGGTGCGGGATGGCGGCTCAATCAGCACGGGCGGACACGGGCCTGGGAAGACCTGGATCGCCACCGCAACGATGCTCACGGCTACGCCGACAAGGTCCAGGTTGCGCTCAAAGCCGCTACGGAGGGAAGGACAGCATGACCCGCATCGCGCACTTCTCCGACCTCCACTACGGAGGCAGGACGCTCGCCGAAGCCGACCGCTGCTTCGGCGCGGCGATCGACCGCGTGATCGCATGGGGAGCGCTCGGTGTCCACGCCGCCGTGGTGTCCGGCGACGCGACCGACCATGCGCTCGATCTGCACGCACCTGCCGCGTGCCGACTCGCGAGCCAGATTCGGCGCCTGGCCGACCACTGCCCCGTGCTGATGCTGCAAGGGACGTTCTCGCATGAACCACCGGGCACACTGTCCACGCTGAGGCTGCTCGGCGGGCGGTTTCCGGTGCATGTCGCAGACCGCATCCAGCAGGTGGCGCTGACGGCCGACATGCGATGGGTCGGGTCCTCAGCATGGCGCTTCGAGTCGCCGCCGGTGGGGGTTGAAGCGGTTGTCACCTGCGTGCCCTCAGCGAACAAAGCGGTCGTTGCCGCGGCGTTGGGCGCCACGGAAGCCTCGACCGCGCATGGTGAGCAGCTGGCGGAGTTGCTGCGCGGCTTTGCTGCCGTCAACGATCGCGCGCGCCACGAGGGTATCCCGACGATCGCCGTGTCGCACGGCACGGTGTACGGCTGCGTCAGCGAACACGGCGTGCCCATGGCCGGCTTCGACCACGAGTTCACGACGGGCGCCTTGTTCGCCGCCCATGCGCAGGCCTTCTTGCTGGGCCACATCCACCGTCACCAGGGGTGGTACCAGGAAAGCGCTGTCGGCAGGCAGGCGATCGCCTATGCCGGCTCGATCGGGCGCTTTCACTTCGGTGAGGAAGGTGACAAGGGATTCCTGGTTTGGGAAGTCGGAGCCGATGGTGCGAGTTATCGCCTGGAGGCGACGCCCGCGCGACGCACGATCGACATCACCTTCGAAGGACGGCCCGACATCGAGCGCATGCGAGAGCTGGTCGCCAGCCACGACTTGCGTAGCGCCAGTGTCAGGGTCCGGTGGACGGTGGGTGAGGAAGATCGGAGTGCCGTCGATCGCTCGGCCATCGAGGTTGTCTTGGCCGCTGCGGCTGAAGTCAAGCTCGAGGGCCGCATCGTTGCCGTGCAGCGCTCCCGAGCGGCCGGTCTTTCGCGTTTGACCAGCCTCGCCGATAAGGTGAGCGAGTGGTGCCGAGTCGCTGAGGTCGCAGCCGCGCCGATGCTCGACTGCCTGGGTGCCTTAGATGCCGAGAGCCCGGAGGGCATTGCTCAGCGGATCCTTTCGGAAGAACGTCGCCAGGGCTTGCGGCAAGGAGCCAGCGAGTTGGTACCCGCGGAGGCCGAGGCCTTAGAGGTCCTCTGATGAAGAGCGTGCCGATGGCCGCTTCGTCCCTTGAACTCGCCCGCCGCCACGAGAGACTGGTTGCGGACGAACAAGGAGCTACTCGATGCAACCGCTCTCTTTGACGCTGAAGGGCTTTCGCGGCATCCGCGATGGCTTGGGGCGCGACGAACTGTCGCTCGACTTCGAGCGCCTGGCTGGCGACGCGCAGCTCATCGCGATCGTCGGCGGCAACGGCCGCGGCAAGAGCACGATCATGGAATGCATGCATCCCTTATGTTGAATTCGCGGTGTCAACAAGGGACCAAATCACTGAGCCACTCATTGCTTCTGCAGGGTGTCGATCAATGGACACGACACCTTGCCACGGCTCATGCAGCAGTCGCGCACGAGGGAGGCCAATACCGACTCGATGCGCCGCAGGTTCTTTAGCTTCTTGCGCACGTCCACCAGCTTGATCTCGGCAAGTTGGCGCGCTTCATCGCAATGCGTGCCGTCGTCCAGCTT
>JAHCKS010000181.1 GCA_026125665.1 Rubrivivax sp. | reverse complement strand
AGCGGCCCCCCACGACCTCGGACTTGCTCGGGGCGCCCGTGGTCTTCGCTCGCGAACACTCGAACGGCGGCACGGCGCTGCGAATCCCCGCCCGCACGGATGCCACCCAGGTACGTCGAGGGCCGATGCCCTGAGTGGCCCCACGGCAGCCGCCCGGCGCGCCGTGATCGTGGGGGGACCAGAGCTTCTTCGCGAACGCCCGGGCGCAGTCACGGGCCCGAAATGCCCTTTGATCCGGCTTTGCCGGCCAACTTGAACCCCCCGCAGGGGGCAGGCCGGGCTGGCCCGGCCTTGGGGGCGCGCTCAGGTGGCCCGGATCGTCGGCAACGGCGGCACCGGCGCCGCCGCCGGTGCACGCTCGGTGCGCAGCGGATCGATGCGCGCCATCGCCACGGAGAGGTTGTCGCCGCCGCCGCGCGCCCGCTGGCGCGCCTTGGTGACGAGCATCTCGCTCGCCTCGCGCGGCGGCAGCGCGTGCACGATGGCGCCGATCTCCTTCGGGGTGAAGTAGTGCCACAGCCCGTCGGAGCAGGCGAGCACCGTGTCGCCGAACTCCAGCTTCTCGATGTGCCACAGCGTGAGCGGCGGGTCGGCCTGCGTGCCCAGGCACCCCGTCAGCAGGTTGGCCTGCGGGTGCGTGTTGGCCGCCTCCTCGGTGATCTTTCCTTCCTCGATGAGGCGCTGCACGAAGCTGTGGTCCACGGTGCGCTTCATCATCTCGGCGCCGCGGTAGTGGTAGACGCGCGAGTCGCCGGCATGCACGATGTCGCAGCTGAGGTTCGGGCTGACGCAGAACGCGGCGATCGTGCTGTGCGGCTCTTCCTCGGAGGTGATGGCCGTCAGCTTGATCATCAGGTGCGACTCGAGCACGAGCTGCTTCAGCATCTCGGCCGGGTCATCCTGGCTCGGTACGAAGCGTTCGAACACCTGGCGGCCGGTGAGGATGACCTGGTCGGCCGCCTTGCGCCCGCCGCTCTTGCCACCCATGCCGTCGGCGACGATGGCCAGCACCGAGCCTTGAACCTTCGGGTGCACGAGGAGCTCGACCTGGTCCTGCTGGTAGGCCCGGTCGCCTCGATGCAGGCCCGTGGCGGCGCTGAAGCGGAACGTGGCTGCGACGCTGGTGGGAAGCATGCCGGCGAATATAAACTGCCGCCTGCGGTCCCTTCCCCGGGGGCGGCCCCGACCAGCAACGCGGTTGAGCCACAAAGCGTGATGCCATGGACCAGAACCTGCATTCGCCCCAGCGCCGCCTGATCGAGCTGCGCATCGAGCATGCCGATCTCGACGACCTGATCGACCGCAACGCCGACGCGGCCGACCGCCCGGGCGACGAGCTGGCGATCCGCCGCCTCAAGAAGCGCCGCCTGCTGCTGCGCGACCAGATCGCGCGCCTCGAAGCCGAGCTCGAGCCGCCCACACCCGCCTGATCACGCGCCCCTTCGCCTTGCCGCCGCAGCCGCCGGCACCCGGCTCCCCGCCGGAGCCTTCGGCGCTGGCTGCCGCCGTGGCGCGCGCCTTCGCCGCCGATGGGCCCCTGGCCGCCACGGATACGCGCTTCTCGCCGCGCGAGGCGCAGGACACGCTGGCCGGAGCCATCGTCCAGGCGCTGGAACGGCTGGAGCCGCTCGTCGCCGAAGCCGGCACCGGCGTGGGCAAGACCTACGCCTACCTGGTGCCGCTGCTGCTCTCCGGCCGGCGCTCGCTGGTCAGCACGGCCACGAAGAGCCTGCAGGACCAGCTCTTCCTGCGCGACCTGCCGCGGCTCGTCGAGCAGCTGCGCGTGCCGGTGCGCGCCGCGCTGCTGAAGGGGCGCGCCAGCTACCTGTGCCTGCACCGGCTGCGCCAGGCCGAGGTGGACGCACAGCTGCCCGACCGCTTTGCCGTGCGGGCGCTGCACCGCGTGGCCGCCTGGGCGCCGTCCACGCGCACCGGCGACCTGGCCGAGGTGACGGGCCTGGACGAACGATCGCCGGTGATCCCGCTCGTCACCTCCACGCGCGACAACTGCCTGGGCCTGGACTGCCCGGAGTACCGCGACTGCCATGTCGTGCGCGCGCGGCGCGAGGCGATGGCGGCGGATCTCGTGGTCGTGAACCACCACCTCTTCTTCGCCGACCTGGCGCTGCGCGACAGCGGCGTCGCCGAGCTGCTGCCCACCGTGGAGGCGGCGGTGTTCGACGAGGCGCACCAGCTCGTCGAGGCCGGCGTGCAGTTCCTCGGCACGGTGCTCGCCACCGGCCAGGCGATCGACCTGGCGCGCGACATCCACGTGCAAGGCCTGAAGCACGCGCGCGGCCTGCAGCCCTGGCCCGAGCTCGCGGCGGCCATCGACAAGGCGGCGCGCGACCTTCGCCTCGCCTGCGCCGGGCCGCTGCGCGAGGTGCGCGGCATCCTCAAGCTGCGCTGGGAAGAGCGCGCCGAGGGCGAAAGGCTCTCTCCCGCCTTGCAGGCGCTCGCCGCGGCGGCCGAGGCAGCCCAGCCGCTGCTGGCGGCGCTGGCCGACGCGGCGCCGGACCTGGCGCGGCTGGCGCACCGCTGCGCCGCGCTGGCGGGCCTGGCCAACGCCTTCGACGACGAGCCGGAGCCGGGCCAGGTGCGCTGGATCGACCTCTCGCCGCAGCAGGCGCGGCTCGTGCAGTCGCCGCTGGACATCCGCGCGATGATGGGCGAGCAGCGCGCCGGGCCGGCGAAGGCGTGGATCTTCACGAGTGCGACGCTCGGCGCCGACGAATCGCTGGCCTGGTTCACGGCGCAGACGGGGCTGGAGGACGCACGCCGGCTGGTCGTCGGCAGCCCGTTCGACTACCCGAACCACGCACGCGTGTGGGTGCCGAAGGTGTTCCCGAGGCCGAACGAGCCGGCGCACCCGGCGGCCGTCGGCGCGCTCGCCGCGCGCTGCGCCACGGCGCTCGGCGGGCGCACCTTCGTGCTGACGACGACGCTGCGCGTGCTGCCGCTGGTGGCCGAGGCGTTGCGCACCGCCGCGCCGGAGCTAACGGTGCTGGTGCAGGGCAGCGAGCCGCGGCGCGCGCTGCTGCAGCGCTACGGCGAGGGGCGCGGCGCCGTGCTGGTCGGCTCGGCGTCGTTCTGGGAGGGCATCGACATGCCCGGCGAGGCGCTGCAATGCGTGCTCATCGACAAGCTGCCGTTCCCGCCGCCGAACGACCCGCTGGTGGAGGCGCGCGTGCGCCGGCTGCGCGCCGAAGGCGGCGACCCGTTCAACGAGTACTTCGTGGCCGAAGCCGCGGTGTCGCTGAAGCAGGGCGCCGGCCGCCTCATCCGCACCGAGACCGACCGCGGCCTGCTGGTGCTTTGCGACCCGCGCCTGCGGCAGATGGGCTACGGGCGGAAGCTCATGCGGGCGCTGCCGCCGATGCGCGTGCTCGACGGCGAGGACGAGGCGCTGGCCTGGCTGGCGGCGCTGGCGGCGGCGCACTGAACCTTTCTCGGCCTGGTCCTCAGCGAAGTCCAGTCGCGATGTCCCGGTTCCCGCTTGGCGAACCCGGCCACGCGGGGCCGCTGGGCGCCGGCGGCGCGTCGGCCGTTGCGGCGGCGGTGGCCACACCGCACTCCCGCACCGTGCCGCGGGCCGCACGCTCGAGGTGCCCGAGCAGGTGCCCGGCGATCTCGCGCGCGTCGTCCTCGGCACCGTGGATGAAGCTCGACTTGCGCCGGCGCATGAACGGCAAGCCCAGCACGTAGAGTCCGGGCGCCTCGACAACGCCGCGGTCGTGGCGCAGCTCGCCGCGGCGGTCGAACACGGGCACGTCGAGCCAGCCGAAGTGGGGCCGGTACCCGGTGGCCCAGACGATCGAGCGAACCTCGCGCCCGAGATCGGCCGCGAGCCGCGGCGGCGCCGCGAGCTGCGTGGCAGCGTAGCGCTGCACGTCGCCTACCTCGCCATCGACACCGTGCCGGCGCGCCCAGTCGTCGAAGGTGTCGAGCAGCCGGTTCATCTTCAGGTCGGCGAGCGCGCAGACGTTGCGCAGCGACCCCGAGAACAGTGCCCGCGTGCCGCGGATGCCCGCCAGCCGCCCGCAAAGCTCGACGCCTCGTGCCTGCGCCACGTTGAGGTCGATCGTCGTGCGCCCGGCGCTGCCGGCCAGCTGGGGCGAAGGCAGCCGGCGGGCCCGCAGCGGATCGTCGATCTCCTCGATGCGCTGGTCGAGCACGCCGCTGGCGAGCAGCCACCACTGCACGTCGCGGCCGCGGTACAGGCGCGGCATGCGCACGTGCTCGCCGGTGGCCAGCAGCACCCGTCGGCCGCTGCGCCGCAGCTCGAGCGCGAGCTGCAGGCCGGTGGCCGAGGCGCCGACGACGAGCACGCCGCCGGCGTCGAGGTCGGACGGCCGCCGGTACGAGCGTGGTGTCCACTGGGCCACCGAACGCGGGACGTCGGCGGCCACGCTCGGCACCTGCGGCAGGCTGCACGCGCCGCTGGCCAGGACGACGGCACGGCAAGACCAGTCGCCGCCGTCGGTCTCGACGCGGTAGCCACCCTCGGTGCGCGAGACGCGCCGCACCGTCGTGTGCGTGCGCAACGGCGCCCGCTGGCAGGCGGCGTAGCCGGTCAGGAATGCGGCGACTTCGCCGGCGCGCATGAAGCCGTCGGGGTCCTCGCCGTCGTAGGCATGACCGGGCAGCCGGCACATCCAGTTCGGCGTCAGCAGCGCCAGCGAGTCCCACCGCTCGGTGCGCCAGGCGTGGGCCACGTCGCCGCGCTCGATGACGATGTGCTCGACGCCGCGCCGCGCGAGCACATGGCTCATCGCCAGGCCGCAGTGGCCGGCGCCGACGATCACGACGTCGACGCGGCGCGGTCGCGGGGCCTGGGGCCTGTGCATGCCTCGTGGCTCCGCGCTGGCGGCTGCGGTCACGCCTTGCTCGAAGTCACGGTGACGTCGGTCGGGTTGGCGATGATGTCGAACACCGCCGAGCGCTTCTGCGACTGCGCGACGAGGGCCGCGATCTGCTCGGGCGTCGCGTCGGCGTCGATCTCGTAGTGGACCTTGACGCCGTCGAAGCCGTTGCGCACGGCCGGG
This sequence comes from Rubrivivax sp., assembly GCA_026125665.1. GTDB lineage: Bacteria > Pseudomonadota > Gammaproteobacteria > Burkholderiales > Burkholderiaceae_C > Rubrivivax. The sequence goes on along the minus strand of JAHCKS010000181.1, from coordinate 2,698 downwards.
TCGATGCCGAGCACGCCCTGCAGGTCCATGCCGCCCTCGAGGGTGGCGCGCACCGAGCGCAGCTGGATGTTGCGGTTCTGCGCCACCGAGGCGATGCCCGCCGACAGGCAGCCGGCCAGCCCGACGAGCACCAGCTCGACCGGCGTGGCGCCCTTGTCGGTGGCGGCGAAGAGCTCGGGGTGGTCGACATCGAACTCGAAGGACTGCCGGTGCCGCTGCTCGGCGCCCAGGCCGTAGAAGCCGTCGACCGTGGCGCGGCTGTGGGTGCCGCCGATCCAGTGGCTGGTGGCCCGCCACTTGAAGCTCGCGCCCTCGGGGGCCTCGGCAAGCGCCGCGCGGGCGGCCAGCAGGGCTTGCACGTTGACGCCGTTGTCGGCGGCGGGTGCGGTGGTGGGGTTGGTCATGGCAGTGGCTCCTTGTGGGGTGGTCGGACGCGCCGGCCTCGATCGCCGGACGCCGCCACTGTGGGCGCGCGGCGTTGAACCGGGCGTTGAAACCACCGTTGGATCGCCCGCGACATCTTGGCGGCAGCTTGTCACCGTCGCCGCACCGGCGACGCACACGCGCTCGCGGTGCGAGTGGTCGAAGGCGCGGAGTCAGCCCGAGACCCGGAACCGCGTGCCCATGCCGCCGGCGTGGTGCTCGAGCACATGGCAGTGGATCAGCCAGTCGCCCGGGTTGTCGGCGACGAAGGCGACCTCGACCGTCTCGCGCGGCGCGACGAGCATCGTGTCGCGCAACGCCCGGCCGGGCAGCGGGCGGCCGTTGCGTGCCAGTTCGCGGAAGCTGTGCCCGTGCACGTGCATGGGGTGCCACCAGGCAGTGCGGTTCTCGAAGGTGAGGCGCACGGTGCGCCCGCGCTCGACCTCGAACTCCGGCGCGTGCGCCGGGTCGTGCGTCAGGTGCGCGCGGCCGTTGACCGACCACACCGGGTCGGCCTCGCGCGAGCCGCCCATGCGCCGCAGCCGGCGCGCCAGGCGCGCCGGCAGCGGGTCGTCGGGCCAGCCGCTCATGCTCATCATGCCGCCGCCCAGCACCAGGGTTTCGGCCTGCGCGTCGCGCAGCACCGGCTCGGCCAGCGGATTGGCGGCCGGCGCGCGCGGGGCCGGGCGAGGCGCGGTGGCGCGCGCCGCGGCGCCGTCGGCAGCGATCACCGCGAGCTCGCGTTGGCCGCGACCGAACACGTCGTGCACGGTGACGCGCGCACCCGGCTCGCGCGGCAGGTCGAGGATCAGGTCCGAGCGCATGCCCGGCCCGAGCGGCAGCACGGCGTCGCCGAGCGCCTGCGCCTGCGCCAGCGGCGCGCCGTCCAGCGCGATCACCCAGGGCACCGCGCCGGCGAAGCGCAGCGCGAAGATGCGCGCCGGCGCTGCGTTGACGAGCCGCAGCCGCACGCGCTCGCCGGGTGCCGCGCGCTGCTCGTGGGGCGCGCTGCGGGCGTTGACGGTGACGTGCCGGCCCAGCCGGCCGGCATGCGAGACGTCCATGTAGTCGTAGAAGTCCTCGGCGAAGCCGCCGCCTTCGTCGAGCCGCCAGTCGGCCAGCAGCCAAAGCCAGTCGTGCTCGGCCTCGGGCGCTTCCTCGTCCTCGACGATCAGCGCCCCCGACAGCCCGCGCGCCACCTGCTCGGGCGTGCCCAGGTGCGGGTGGTACCAGAAGGTGCCCGAGTCGGGCAGCGCGAAGCGGTAGCGGAAGCGTTCGCCGGGCGCCACCGGTGGCTGCGTCACGTTCGGCACGCCGTCCATCGCGTTGGGCACGCGCAGGCCGTGCCAGTGGATCGTCGTCGCGTCGGGCAGCGCGTTGTCGAGCTCGAGGTCGAGCATCGCGCCGCGCCGGTAGCGCAGCGTCGGGCCGTGCACGCGGCCCTCGTAGGCCCAGGCGGCCACGGCCGTCTGGCCCGCGAGCGCCACGGTGGCCGGCGCCGCCCGCAGCCGCTGCCGAGGCGCGGCGGCGCGCAGGGACGCCGTCGGCAGGGTGCACGCGGCGGTCGTGGCCGCCAGCCAATCGCGTCGCCGGATCATGTGCGCTCCTCCGTCGGGCTCAGGCGGGCGTGGCGGCGCCGGCTGGGGTGGACGCGAGGCGATCGGCCTGCGCGCGGCGCCGTCGCATCAGCCGGTACGCCGCCGGGATCACGAACATCGACAGCAACGGCGCACTGACCATGCCGCCGACCATCGGCGCGGCGATGCGCTGCATCACCTCGCTGCCGGTGCCGGTGCCCCAGAAGAGCGGCAGCAGGCCGGCGATGATCACCGCCACCGTCATCGCCTTCGGGCGCACGCGCAGCACCGCGCCTTCGCGGATGGCATCGAGCAGGTCGGCATCACCGTCGCGCCCCGCCTCGAGCCGCGCGGCCCAGGCCTGCTTCAGGTACAGCAGCATGATGACGCCGAACTCGGCGGCCACGCCCGCCAGCGCGATGAAGCCCACGGCGCTGGCCACCGACAGGTTGTGCCCGAGCGCCCACAGCAGCCACACGCCGCCCACGAGCGCGAAGGGCAGCGTGGCCATGATCAGCAGCGCCTCGTCCAGCCGCCGGAAGGTGAGGTACAGCAGCACGAAGATGATGAGCAGCGTGAACGGCACGACGAGCTGCAGCTTCGCCGCGGCGCGTTCGAGGAACTCGAACTGCCCCGACCAGCTGACCGAGTACCCCGGCGGCAACGGCACCTGCTCGGCCACCGCGCGCTGCATGTCG
>JAHCKS010000019.1 GCA_026125665.1 Rubrivivax sp. | reverse complement strand
GCCCGCCCGCGGGGGCGTCGCCGCCCGGAGCCTCGGGAACGGTCACGACAGCTCTTCCAGCAGGTTGGCCATCTCGACGGCCACGCGCGCCGCGTCGCGCCCCTTGTCCTCGGCGCGCGCCCAGGCCTGCGCCTCGGTGTCGCAGGTGAGGATGGCATTGGCCACCGGCAGGCCGTGGTCCAGCGCCACGCGCGTGACGCCCGCGCCGCTTTCGTTGGCGACGAGCTCGAAGTGGTAGGTCTCGCCGCGGATGATGCAGCCCACCGCGATCAACGCGTCGTAGTCGCCGGAGTCGGCCATCACCTTCAGAGCCACCGGGATCTCGAGCGCGCCGGGCACGGTGACGTGGCGGAGGTCGCCGTCGTCGACCTCGAGCCGCTCGAGCTCGGACAGGCACGCGCGCGCGATGGCGTCGGTGATCGGCTCGTTGAAGCGCGAGCGCACGATGCCGATGCGCAGGCCGGCGCCGTCGAGTTCGCCGCTCTTGCCCTTGTCGGCGTCCTTCATCGTGTTCCTCCCGGGATTGGGTCGTTGTGGCGCGCGCCGCGGGCGCGTGGGTCGCCTTGTATGGCGCGTTCAGGCCGCAGCGGCGCGGTAGCCGGTGACCTCGAGCTCGAAGCCGGCCATGCTCGGCATGCGGCGCGGGCGGCCGAGCAGCTGCATGCGGCGCACGCCGAGGTCGCGCAGGATCTGCGCGCCGATGCCGTAGACGCGCAGGTCCTGCGGCGGGCGGCGCGCGCTCCCCGGCCGGGGCTCCGACGCGGCTGGCGCCCCGGCGGGCAGCAGCTGCGGCCACAGCACCTCGGCCTCGTGCGTGCAGTTCAGCAGCACGGCGACGCCGCGCTCTCCTTCGCGCAGCGCCGCCAGCGCACGCGGCAGCGGCCAGGTGTGGCCCGGGCTCGAGGCGTCGAGCAGGTCGAGCGCGGTGAACGGCTCGTGCACGCGCACGGGCACCTCGTCGCGCTCGTTCCAGCGGCCGTGCGTGAGCGCGATGTGCACGCCGCCGCCCTTGTCGCGGTAGACGCGGCCGGCGAAGCTGCCGTGCGGCGTGTCGAAGCGCCGCTCGCCGACGCACTCGATGAGCGTCTCGTGGCGCAGGCGGTGGCCGATGAGGTCGGCAATGGTGCCGATCTTCAGGCCGTGCTCGCGCGCGAAGACCTCGAGGTCGGGCAGCCGCGCCATCGTGCCGTCGTCCTTCATGATCTCGCAGATGACGGCCGCCGGTGCGAGGCCGGCGAGCGCCGCGAGGTCGCAGCCGGCCTCGGTGTGGCCGGCGCGCATGAGCACGCCGCCATCCTGCGCCTGCAGCGGGAAGACGTGGCCGGGCTGCACCAGGTCGGACGGCTTCGCGTCGCGCGCCACTGCCACCTGCACGGTGCGCGCACGGTCGGCGGCGGAGATGCCGGTGGTGACGCCGCTGGCGGCCTCGATCGACACCGTGAACGCGGTGCCGTGGCGCGTGCCATTGCGCTGCGCCATCGGCGGCAGCTGCAACCGCTCGCAGCGCTCGCGCGTCAGCGTCAGGCAGACGAGGCCGCGCGCGTGCTTGGCCATGAAGTTGATCGCCGCAGGCGAGACGTGTTCGGCGGCGAGCACGAGGTCGCCTTCGTTCTCGCGGTCTTCCTCGTCGACGAGGATGACCATGCGGCCGCCGGCGATCTCGGCCACCAGCTCGGGAACCGGGGCGATGGACATGGCGCGGATTGTAGGTGGCGGGTCTCGCGCGGCGCGGCGAGCGAGACCCGGCGCGAAGCCGTCGGCTAGAACAGGTCGCGCCCGGGCGGCCGGGCGCGGATGCGCAGGTCGTCGCCGACACGCGTGACGTCGATGAAGGTGAAGGCCATCGCCTGGCTCAGTTCTGTCAGCGGCCCGAAGGCGGCCATCTCGCGGCCGAGGCCCAGCAGCTTCGGCGCGAGGTACACGAGCAGCTCGTCGACGAGCCCGGCGCGCAGCAGCGATGCGTTGAGCTTGTGCCCGGCCTCGACGTGCAGCTCGTTGATGCCGCGCGCGGCGAGATCACCGAGCATCGCAGCGAGGTCGACCTTGGCTGTGGCGCCACCGGCTTCCGGCGCGGGCAGGTGGCGGATGTCGGCGCCGGCTCCGACGAGCGCCGCCCGGCGCTCGGCGTCGGCGCCGGCCGAGCCGGGTGTGCCGGCGTAGATCCAGGCGCAGCCGGGTGGCTGCAGGATGCGGGCGCCGGGAGGTGTCTCCAGCCGCGAGTCGACGACGACACGCTGCGGCTGCAGCACGGTGGGCACGTCGCGAACGTCCAGGCGCGGGTCGTCCTCGAGCACGGTGCCGATGCCGGTGAGCGTGGCACCGGCCCGCCGGCGCCACGCATGCCCGTCGGCGCGCGCGGCCGGGCCCGTGATCCACTGGCTGCGACCGTTGGCCAGGGCCGTGCGGCCGTCCAGCGACGCGGCGATCTTCAGGCGCAGCCAGGGGCGGCGCCGCACGACGCGCGACAGGAACCCGATGTTCAGCTCGCGCGCCGCGAGCGCCGTGTCGTCTTCGGGCGGGGCGACGACGACCTCGACGCCGGCGGCCCGCAGGCGGGCGACGCCGCGGCCGTTGACTTCCTCGAAAGGGTCGGCCAGCGCGATGACGACGCGTGCAACGCCGGCCGCGGCGAGCGCCTCGCAGCACGGGGGCGTGCGTCCGTGATGGGCGCAAGGTTCCAGCGTCACCCAGGCGGTGGCGCCCCGTGTGTCGAGTCCCTGGGACGCGGCGTCGCGCAGCGCCATCACTTCGGCGTGCGCGTCGCCCGCCCGCTGCGTCGTGCCGCGGCCGAGCACCGTGCCGTCGGCCAGACCGATGACACAGCCGACCCGCGGGTTGGGGTCGGAAACGCCCACCGCCTGCTCGGCGAGACGAAGCGCCTCGCCCAGGCGCGCCGCATCGAGGGTGGCGAGCGGCTCGCTGGGGGTGTCCTCAGACTGCGGCGGGTTCATCGCACCGCAGTCTATTGCGCAGCGCGATCGGCACCGCTTGGCGGCGCGCCCTCAGGGCTGGTGCTGCCAGGTCACCTGGGGGGTACCCAAGTCACAGGCGAACGGGCCCTCGGTCAGCACGAGATTCTGGTTGCCGAGAGGACGCGCCGTGTCGGCCAACGCATAGGTCGGGTCGGCGCGAAAGCGACAGACCCTGCGTTGGCCGGCCGCCGTTCCGAGAGCCAGCGGGGCCAGCGAGGCGGCGTTGATGCGCAGCGTGCCGGCCCAGGCCAGCTTGGGCGTTGTCGTGTCGTCAACCGGTACGGCACACACGTAGCCTCGGAAGAGCTGCGGGGTCGCCGGGTCGGTGCCGTGGAAGCACTCGGGAACGGCGGCCGTTGCCGGTGCCGTCTGCACGATCTCGGCAACCACCGCAGGCGGGTTGATCGGGCTGGTCGGCCTGATGATGCTTGCCGCCGTCGGCGCCACACCGGTCGTGTGGAAGCTGATGAAGCCCCAGATGGCCTGGTACTTCTGGGTCCCGCACCCCGTCAGGTCGGTGGGGTTCAGGAGGTTGTTGTCGGTCACCACTGTCGTGCACCTCGACGTGATGACGCCAGTGACGTTGTCGAAACGCCAGGCAACGCCGCCCGGGTTGCCGGGCGGCACGAAGCCGCTGGTGCCGTCGCCGAAGTTCTTGGCCTGCGGCGGGATGCCGCGGCGCCGGCCCTCTGGCTCGCGCATGCCACCCGCGCCCTGGGCCGGGGCGACCATCGACGCGCCAAGCTGCGGCGCGATGTTGGCCATCGCGCTGACGATGCGCACGTTCTGCGTGGTGCCGGCCCGGTCGGCCCAGCTCACGTCAACCGAGAGCGTCTTGTGCGTGCCGGTACCCGCCACGGGCGTGACCGTGCCGCTGACGGTGTAGGTCGTGTTGGTCGTGTAGCCGGTCACCGCCGTTGCGGCAAAGGTCACCTTGTCGGCATAGGCCTTCGAACCGGGCGTCGTGGCCAGCACCGAGAAGTTGCGCAGGTCCTCCATGCGCTCCTGGGCGATGCGCATCGCCTCCGTGCGCTGCTTGGACATGTCGGCGTTGCCCCGCAGCGTGCCCTGCAGGCCGACGACGCCGAGCATGCCGAAAGCCATGACGGCCATCGCAACGAGGGCTTCGATCAGGGAGATGCCGCGGCCCGGGGCGCGCAGCCGGTGGCATGTGCGGGCGATCATGGTGTGGCCGTCGATTGGAAGTCGCGCCAGGAACCGGCGACCTTTGCGAAGGAGCCGTTCAGGTTCCGCAGGCGCAGGATGACGTCGCGGTCGTAGTGGATCGTCGGATTGGCGCCGGCGAAGGTGAAGGCGCGTTCGGCGATCGCGGCACCGCGGATCGTGCCGTTGCCGCCCTGCAACTGCCAGTTCTGGTCGACCCCGCCGCGCGAGTACACGACGCCGTGCACGGTGGGCGCGGTGCCGTCGAACTCGACGTCGCCATCGGCGAGGATCATCACTGGCGCCGTGGCGGTGCCGATGGCGGCACCAACCACCAGCGTGCCGCCGCCGCTGACGTGGATGGCATGCCCCGGTTGCCGATCGACCACGGCGTTGACTTCAGCGGCGGTGCAGCCACCGCCGCAGGTGACGACGGCCACGCCCGGTTGCGCCTGATAGACCGCGGGCCACGTGCCGAAGACCGAGTTGAACATGCGGTTGTCGCCGCTGCTGGCCGGTGTGGCCGGCGTGATGACGAGATCGGGCAGGGCGAGGGACGGGTCGTTCTGGCGGATCGACAGCGAAGCCGGCGATCCCGGAACGCTGGTCAGCACGATGCCTGCAGTGCCCACGGCGCCGCCGGCGTGAATCGTGATGCCGCCCGAGTTCGTGTCGTCGTTGGTGACGACGGGCGCGTTCGTGCCCGGGTCGAAGGTGCCGCGCACCGTGACGGCCGCGGCCGGGGCCGAGACCAGGGCGCTGCGCAGTGCCACCATGGTCCATACGCTGGCCAGGCCGTCGCCGGACTGGGCCTCGCGGTCGAACCTCAGGCAGGCGGGGTCGGCGCGCGTGCACGCGTTGACCTGGATGCGGACGACGCCGGGCCGCGGCGGCGTGCCGATCTGCGAACTGAGAAGCCTGACCCAGAAGGCCGGGAAGGGTCCGTTGCCCGTGGTCGTGACCGTCGGCGCGGGCTCGCCGGAGTCGGGGCAGTGGCAGACCCAGTCCGCGCCATTGAAGACGCACCCGGCGAGTTTCCTGGGTTGCGTCTGGTCGAGCGGAAGGCTGGTGATCACGCCCGAGGCAGCGTCGGTGGACAGGTAGCGCTCGCGGAACGACGGCTGCGGCGGCGTGGCCACGGCAGTGGCCGGGGCGAGCTCGGTGCAGTCGTCGTTCATGCGCCCTTCGTTCAGGCGCGCGATCGCCCACTCGATGCCGGCCTCGGCGGCCTCGAAGGCGAGGGTGGCGCGGTACTGGTTGGTCGACGTGCGCTGCTCGAACAGCAGGTTGCGGCTGGTATAGGCGGCCACCAGGGTGATGATGAAGAAGAGGACCATCACCACGACCAGCGAGGCCGCGCCACGTCGCGGTGTTGCCCGGGGGCGTCTCGTGGCGTGGGGGCGAAGCTGGCGCATGGTAGGTGCCACGCTCATGTCGGGCAGGCCGCCGGCGGGCTGCCGCCGGTGCGGAACTCGATCTGTTCGTTGCGCGCGCGCACCGTGCTGCGCACGCTGCGCTGCACCTCGGGGGCACTGCGCAGCCGCGCGCTGATGTCGACAACGAAGTCACGCACGTACATCAGCGGCCAGCAACTGGTGTTCCCGCTCGGGCACAGCTTCGGGCACGCGATCTCGATCGGTGGCTCGCGATTGATCGTGATGCTGAACTGCGTCACCTCCATCACTGTGCCGTCGGTAAGATCCTGCCAGCCGGCAGAGGCGCCCGTGATGCTGCTGACGAGTTGTGTCTTGATGACACCGTTGTCGAGCTTGAAGCCCCAGGGGCCCTGCTCGACGGCGTTGCGCTCGTACCTGAAGGTGATGTCGGCCGGGCTGTGGACGCCGCTGGCGGGGGTTGTGGCGCTGATGGCGTTGAACTGTGCTGCGGCGGCCGGCGTGGCCACGAAGTTCTGCGCATTCCTTGCCGCACCCGCGCGGCGAAGCTCGCGCGTGATGATGTCGGACGTGGCGCGCAGGTCCTGCTGCAACTGGCTCTCGAGGAGCAGGCGGCGGTTCTCGCCCAGCTGGCTGGAAACCATGACCGTGGCAGCCGCGACGACGAACAGGCCGACGGCGATGCCGACCATCAGCTCGACGAGCGAAAGGCCGCGCGACACGAGCCGCGAGCCGCGACGGGCGGTGCATGTCATGTGGCCGCCTGGCAGTTCTTGAGGCCCGCGTCATAGGCCGGGCAGGTGGGCACGCCGGGCACCGACCCGTCGGGCGAGCACTGCGAAGTGCGGCCGCCCATGCTGACACTCGTGCGCAGCCGCCCGCGCGGGCTGCGGCGTACCTCGACACAGAACTCGAGGTCGGAGAACAGCGCAGTGTTGGGCGGTCGGATCTCGATGCCGCCGTTGATCGGGCTGACGACCATGTGTCCGCCCTGGTTGGGCGGGAAACGCAGGTCGATGTTGAAGTCGCGCGGGATCTGCACCGTGCGCAGCTCGCGCTGCGTGCCCGGGCTGGCGCACGCCGATCCGACGGGGTTCGTGCAGTTGCACTGCGACGGGTCGATGCTCGTCGAGACGAGCGGGTTGGCGATGCTCGAGAAGATCGTGTAGCACGACATCGGCTCGGTGGACACGCTGCGCGCGACGAAGCCCATGTACTGGTTGCGCGACACCGCCTCGCCTCGCAGGTACTGCATGTCCGTGACGAGCTGGTCGTTGATGGCACGCAGCCGCTGCATGCCGATCATCTCGTTGAAGCTCGGCGCGGCCAGCAGCGCGATGATGCCGACGAGGGCGATCACGACCATCATCTCGATGAGCGTGAACGCGCGCTGCAGCATGCGCACGGCTCGGCGGGTCGGGGGCATGGTATTCGGCCCTGTGGATGACTGTCTCGCTCAGCGCGCCCAGCACCGGTTGGGATCGGTGTTGGCGGGCGTCCAGTCGATGCTGCCGACGTTGGGCCAGGCACCGTAGCGAAGGTTGCCGCCGGCCATGCGCACGGCCATCACCGCACAGTTGCCGTCATTGGCCTGTGACGTGCCCGCAACGGCAGCGGCGCGGGCTTCATAGCCCGTGGCGCTGGGCGAGGCGATCGTGAGGTTGTAGTAGCCCGACGGAGTCACCGTGGCCGGCAGGCCGAGCCCAGGGGGGGTTGCCGTGGGCGCGGCAGTGAGGTCCGAGGCGAACGTGGCTCTCGTGCTGCGGTGCCGCTCTTGCGCCTGCTGGATGTTGGAGAGCGCCGTGATGGCTTCGGCACGGCGGCTCTTGCGCAGCGAGCTCTGGTAGCTGGGCAGCGCCACTGCCATCAGGAGTCCCAGCACGACGATCGCGATCAGCAGCTCGATGGTCGTGAATCCGCGCAGACACGCCACGCCGGGCGCGACTGCGGCGCGACCCATCCAGCCACGTGTGAACTGCTTCATGCGCCGCCATTCTGGTGGCGTCAGTGGCACCCGTCCACACCGCTCGTCGGGGTTCGGGGACCGACCGTCGGGCCCCGGCCTTCGAACGCGGGATGGCCGGGCGCTGCCGGATCGGCTCAGCAGGCCTTGTAACCGGGCAGCCCGTCCGGCGAGCAGGAGCGGATGCGACCCATGATGTTGATCACCTGGCGGATCGACTGGCGCGGGCCTTCGACGCGCAGCGTCGCCGTCGGCGTCACCGTGCCCTTCAGCGGGTCGAAGACCATCGATCCGACGTTGGCGCGCACGGCCACGGCGGTGTCGTGGGCGAAGTGCTGGCTGCGGTGCACCTCGACGCCGGCCGTGCAGACCGGCCCCTGCGGCGCGCAGCCGCAGTCGCCGGCGCCGCCGTTGTGCACGACGTAACACGTGCCATGCGCGTCGGCGACGATCTCGAAGCGGACCGTGCGGTTCTGCGCCACGGCGAGGCTTCGCGCCAGCTGCAGGTCGGTTTCGAGCTGCGCCGCGGCGCCTTCCAGGCGGCGCTGCTCCCGCGCCGTGCCGAAGCCGGGCAGTGCCGCACTCACGGCGAGCAGCAGGGTGGTGACGCAGATCAGGCCCTCGGTGATCGTGAAGCCGCGGGCAGGGCGGGCGGCACGGATCGAGGAGCAACGGTTCGAGGCGGCGGTGCGGTTCATCTGTTGGATCTCCAGGCGGTGAAGGGGCTCGTGGCGTGGAGGTCACTGTAGGAACGGGCTCCTGCAGCCGCGTCCCCCGCGCGTGGGCGCGACCGGGCGTCCGGAGAGGGCCCCGGCGGGGTTCCCCCGGGCGGGGGTGAGGCGAGTGCCGCCCGGACTGCCCTGGACGGCGGACGCGCGTCGGTGCCGCGTGTCCCGCTGAGACGGCTTCGCCGGCCGCCATGCACTCCGACGGGCGGGCAGGACCCGGCCCTCCGGGGCGCCTCAGATCTCCCGGATCAGCTGCCTGAACGCGTCGACGTCCTCGAACTCGCGATAGACGGACGCGAAGCGCACGTAGGCCACCTTGTCGATGCGCTTGAGCTCGCGCATCACCAGCTCGCCCAGGCGGGCGCTCTGCACCTCGCGCGCGCCGCTGGCGAGCAGCTTGTCCTGGATGCGGTCGATGGCGGCATCGACCTGCTCGGTGCTGACCGGCCGCTTGCGCAGCGCCAGCATCATCGAGGCGCGCAGCTTGGCGGCCTGGAACTCCACGCGCGAGCCGTCCTTCTTCACCACCGCCGGCAGCGAGATTTCGCTGCGCTCGTAGGTGGTGAAGCGCTTGTCGCAGTGCGTGCAGCGGCGGCGCCGGCGAACGACGTCGCCCTCGTCGGACTCCCGCGTCTCGACGACGAGGGTCTCGCCGTGGCTGCAGAAGGGGCAGCGCATTCGCCGGCCTCGGCTTCTTCGAGCGGGCGGCCAGTCGCTGGCGGCTAGCGGTAGACGGGGAAGTCGCGCGTCAGCGCCGCCACCTTGGCGCGCACGGCGGCGATGTTCGAGGCGTCGTGCGGCTTGTCGAGCACGTCGGCGATGAGGTGCGCGGTCTGCCGCGCCTGCTCTTCCTTGAAGCCGCGGGTCGTCATCGCCGGTGTGCCCAGGCGGATGCCGCTCGTCACCATCGGCTTCTGCGGGTCGTTCGGGATGCCGTTCTTGTTGCAGGTCATGTGCGCCTCGCCGAGCACGGCCTCGGCTTCCTTGCCCGTGAGGCCCTTGGGCCGCAGGTCGACCAGCATCACGTGGCTCTGCGTGCCGCCGCTGACGATGCGCAGGCCACGCGCCATCAGCGTCTCGGCCAGCACGCGGGCATTCGCCACCACCTGCTGCTGGTAGGCCTTGAAGCCGGGCTCGAGCGCCTCCTTGAACGCCACCGCCTTGGCGGCGATGACGTGCATCAGCGGCCCGCCCTGGATGCCCGGGAAGATGGCGCTGTTGATCTTCTTCGCGACGCCCTCGTCGTTCATCAGCACGATGCCGCCGCGCGGCCCGCGCAGGCTCTTGTGCGTGGTGCTGGTCACGACGTCGGCATGCGGCACGGGGTTCGGGTAGACGCCGGCGGCGATGAGGCCGGCGTAGTGCGCCATGTCGACCATGAACACCGCGCCCACCGCCTTGGCCACGCGCGCGAAGCGCTCGAAGTCGATGTGCAGACTGTAGGCGCTGGCGCCGGCGATGACGAGCCTGGGCTTGTGCTCGTGCGCCAGGCGTTCCATCGCGTCGTAGTCGATGGCCTCGCGCGCATCGAGGCCGTAGCTGACGACCTTGAACCACTTGCCGCTCATGTTCAGCGGCATGCCGTGCGTGAGGTGGCCGCCTTCGGCCAGGCTCATCCCCATGATCGTGTCGCCCGGGTTCAGCAGCCCGAACAGCACCGCCTGGTTGGCCTGCGAGCCGGAGTTCGCCTGCACGTTGGCGAACGCCGCGCCGAACAGCTGCTTCAGCCGTTCGATGGCCAGGGTCTCGACGACGTCGACGTTCTCGCAGCCGCCGTAGTAGCGCTTGCCGGGGTAGCCCTCGGCGTACTTGTTCGTCAGCTGCGAACCTTGCGCTGCCATCACCGCCGGCGAGGCGTAGTTCTCGCTGGCGATGAGCTCGATGTGCTCTTCCTGGCGGCGGTTCTCGGCCTGGATGGCGGCAAAAACTTCGGGATCGACGTTGGCGATCGTCGATTGGGATCGGTCGAACATGGCTGGCGGTCCTCGGTGGGCGACGGGAGGGCCTTCGACCTCGGGCAGCGGGCCCGGTGCCAACCGGACCAGCAGGGTACGAAGCGAAGGCTGCCCAGGCGAACGGCGGGGACCGCCGGCTCCGGTGCCCCGCTGGGCGCCAGGTCGGCGGCTCGCGCTTCCCGGTGGTGACCCACCTCGGCCCGGCGCCCGATCAGGTCATCGGAGCACCGGCCTATCGCCAGTTGCGCGTTCCACTCAGTTTAGCGGCTGTCGGCGCCGCGCGAGCTCAGCGCGTGGACGGCTCGCCGCCCAGCTGCAGGGCGGCCACCTTCTCGGGCGCGGGGCTGCCGGAGTTGGGCACGGTAGGCGGCACCCGCCGGCCCTCGGCCACGGCCCGCAGGTGCGCCTGCTCGGCCAGCACGCGCGTGGCGTAGCCGCCATCGCTCTCGAGCAACGCCGCGCCGACGTAGTGGCGCAGGCCCTCGGCGACGCCCCCGGCGCGCGCGATGCAGTCCTTCAGCACCTGCACGCCGACGCGCAGGTTCGTGATCGGGTCGAACGCGGCATGGGTGCCGCCGAACGGGCTGTACTTCTCGTCGTGCACGCGCGTCATCACCTGCATCAGGCCCTGCGCGCCCACGGGGCTCTGCGCGAACGGGTTGAAGCTCGACTCGATGGCGATGACCGCGAGGATGAGCGTCGGCTCCAGCCGGGCGCGCTCGCCAATGGCCCAGGCTTCCTGGACGAGCGCGGCCACGGGCTCCGGCGCGACGCGATAACGGCGCGCCAGCCACTGGACCACCGCCGCCTGCTCCTTGCTCAGGCGTTCGGGGTTGGCGGCCGTCGCCCGTGCCACAGCGTCGGACTCGCCCAGGCCGGCCAGCACGTTGCCGGAGGCCAGGGCGCGCTGCTCGTGGCGATCCTGCAGCCACTCCAGGGCGAGCACCTCCACCTGCTGGCGCAACTCGGGCCGGCCCGTCGCGAAAAGGGCCGCCGCCACCGCCGCCAGGCCGACCAAGGCCAGCGTGTTGTGGCTGACCTCCAGCAGGCCATGGCCCACATCGCGTGCAAACACGCCCGCGGCACGGCTGCTGGCGCGCCAAGCCTGGCGCGTGAGTTCAATCGCTCGCATCGTCGTCTCTCTCCCGTCGCGGCTGCGGGCAAGCCCGCGGCGCCATGCGATATCGTCGGCCGGCCGGATCACCCTTGGCGATCCCCGAGGCTCGGCCTCGGTTGCCGGTGGCAGGCCGCCACGGAGATAGTGGCGGCTGCCCGTCTGTCGGTGTGTGTCGCCCGATTATCGGGTTAACCCTAGCCTTCCGGGCCGGGCCGGATTCTAGAAGCCCCAAAGTCGACGGCCGGATTTCGCGATGCCTCCCGACACATGGTCCGCCCGGCGATGAAGTACCGGGACCTGCGTGACTTCATTGGCCGGCTCGAGGCGCTGGGTGAGTTGCGGCGCACCGCGGAGAGGCTCTCGCCGAAGCTGGAGCTCACGGCGCTATGCGAGCGCTTGCTTAGGAGCGCCGGGCCGGCGGTCCTCGTGGAGACTCCGGCCGGGTCCGAAGTCCCTTGCCTGGTCAACCTGTTCGGCACGCCACGCCGCGTGGCCATGGGGATGGGCGCGGAGTCGTCAGGCGAGTTGCGCGGCGTCGGCGAGCTGCTGGCGGCGCTGAAGGAACCCGAGCCCCCGAAGGGCTTGAAGGATGCGGGCCGGCTTCTGGACATGGCCCGCTCGTTGTGGGCGATGAAGCCCGAGCGCGTGCGCCGGCCCGCCTGCCAAGAGGAGGAACTGCGAGCCGACGAGGTCGACCTGACGCGGCTGCCCATCCAGACTTGCTGGCCGGGCGACGCGGGGCCGCTCATCACCTGGGGCCTCGTCGTGACCCGCGGTCCGCAGGGTGTCGCGAAGCCGCGGACGCGGCAGAACCTCGGCATCTACCGCCAGCAACTGATCGGCCGCCGCGAGCTCGTCATGCGCTGGCTGGCGCATCGGGGCGGCGCGCTCGACTTCCGGGAGTTTGCGCTTGCCAACCCGGGGCAGCCGTTTCCGCTTGCCGTGGCGCTCGGCGCCGACCCGGCGACGATGCTCGGGGCGGTGACTCCGGTGCCCGATACGCTGTCGGAGTATCAGTTCGCCGGCCTGCTGCGCGGCAGCCGCACCGAGGTGGCCGACAGCGCGGTGGGCGAAGGAGGCCTGATGCTGCAGGTGCCGGCCGGCGCGGAGATCGTGCTCGAGGGACACATTCCCCCGACACCCGCCGGCTTCAGCGGCGAGTCCGAGCTCGGCGTGCGCCTTGCCGAGCGCGGCGGCTACCTGCATGCCCTGGAGGGCCCTTTCGGCGACCACACGGGCTACTACAACGAACAGGACTGGTTCCCGGTGTTCCGCGTCGAGCGGCTGACGCAGCGCCCGCGCCCGATCTACCACAGCACGCACACCGGCAAGCCGCCCGACGAGCCGGCCGTGCTCGGCGTGGCGCTCAACGAGGTGTTCGTGCCGATCCTGCAGCGGCAGTTTCCCGAGATCACCGACTTCTACCTTCCGCCCGAAGGCTGCAGCTACCGCTTGGCGATCGTCTCGATCCGCAAGGCCTACGCGGGGCATGCCAAGCGCGTGATGTTCGGCCTGTGGAGCTTCCTGCGGCAGTTCATGTACACGAAGTTCATCGTCGTCACCGACGACGACGTGGACATCCGCGACTGGAAGGAAGTGGTCTGGGCGATCACGACACGGATGGACCCGGTGCGCGACACGACGCTCGTCGACCACACGCCCATCGACTACCTCGACTTCGCCTCGCCCGAGAGCGGCCTCGGCGGCAAGATGGGCCTGGACGCGACGAACAAGTGGCCGGGCGAGACGCGGCGCGAGTGGGGCCGGCCGATCGCGATGGACGCGGCGGTCGAGGCCCGTGTGGCCGGCGTGGTGCAGCAACTGCTGGCGCGCTGAGGGCCGCCAAGGGCCGAAGGCCACACGCGTCTGCGACGACGCTGCGCCGCAGCTTGCGCCGCCGCGCCGCCCGGTCTATCCTTTGTCCGCCTGTTCACAGGCAAGACCGACGGCGCAATACCAGCGCGTCAGGAGCCCCGGACCCCCTATCTCCGGAGCTCCAACCGGCGGCGAGAGCCGCCCGCCCCTCCCCACCGGCGACGGTGCGGAGGGGTTGCTGTTTGGCGAGGTTCTCGTGGTGACGAAGATCCACTGACAATCCGCGACCCTCCGGCCGGCCCTGCGGGCCGGTCCTGATCCGTCGTCCTGGCCCACCCGCGCGGGGCGATGCCGTGATCCGCGCCCCCCACCGGTGGCTCGGGTCGCATTGCGGGCTGCCTGACCGACCCGGGTCCGGGCGCCCCCAAGGGAGAGCTTCCGTGTTCCAGCGTTTCGAGCGCATGGTTCATCCGTACCCGGATGCCCTGCCGCCACCGCCACCGAAGGCCTTCTTCGCCTTCCTGTGGACCTGTGCCCAGGGGGTGCGGCCGTATCTCTTCTGGGTGACGGTGTTCACCGCCGGCATCGGTGCCTTCGAGGCGCTGCTGTTCAGCATGATGGCGCACGTCGTCGACGTGCTGGCGCAGGTGAGGCCGGCCGACCTCTGGCAACGCGAGGGCACGACGCTGCTCGTGCTCGGCGGCGTGCTGCTCGGCTCGATCGCGCTGGCTGCGCTGCAGGCGCTCGTGAAGTACCAGGCCGTGTACGGCAACTTCCCCATGCGCCTGCGCTGGAACTTCCACCGCCTCCTGCTCGAGCAGAGCATGAGCTTCTACCAGGACGAGTTCGCCGGGCGCATCGCCACCAAGGTGATGCAGACGGCGCTGGCGGTGCGCGACTGCTGGCTCATCGTCACCGACATCCTCGTCTACGTCGTCATCTACTTCGTGACGATGGTGGGCATCGTCGGTGCCTTCGACCTGCTGCTCGTGGCGCCGTTCCTCGGCTGGCTGGCGCTGTACGTGGCGGTGCTGTGGTTCTTCGTCCCGCGCCTGGGCAAGGTGGCGCAGCGGCAGGCCGACGCGCGCTCGCTGATGACCGGCCGCGTCACCGACGCCTACACCAACATCGCCACCGTCAAGTTGTTCTCGCACGGCCAGCGCGAGGCCGCCTTCGCGCGCGGCGCGATGCAGGAGTTCATGGTGACCGTGAACACCCAGATGCGCATGGTCACCGCGTTCGAGATCTGCATCCAGACGCTTTCGGTGGCCCTCGTCGCGGCCACGGCCGGGGCGTGCCTGTGGGGGTGGACGCGGGGCACGGTGAGCGTCGGCGCCGTGGCTGCCGCCACCGCCATGGCCTTCCGCCTGAACGGCATCTCGCACTGGATCATGTGGGAGATGGCGGCGCTGTTCGAGCACATCGGCACCGTGCAGGACGGCATGAACACGCTCGCGAAGGCGCGCAGCGTGGTGGACAGGCCCGGCGCGAGCGAGCTGAAGGTCACGCGCGGCGAGGTCCGCTTCGAGCACGTGAGCTTCGCCTACGGCGCGCAGAAGAAGGTGGTCGACGACTTCTCGCTCGTCATCCGTCCGGGCGAGAAGATCGGCCTCGTCGGTCGCTCTGGCGCGGGCAAGAGCACCGTCGTCAACCTGCTGCTGCGCCTGTACGACCTCGACAGCGGGCGCATCCTCGTCGACGGGCAGGACATCGCCGGCGTCACGCAGGAGAGCCTGCGCGCGCAGGTCGGCATGGTCACGCAGGACACCTCGCTGCTGCACCGCTCGGTGCGCGACAACATCGTCTACGGTCGCCCGCACGCCACCGAGGAGCAGGTGCGTCGCGCGGCCGAGCGGGCCCAGGCGCACGAGTTCGTGGTCGGCCTCACCGACCCCAAGGGCCGCACGGCCTACGATGCGCATGTCGGCGAGCGCGGCGTCAAGCTCTCCGGCGGGCAGCGCCAGCGCATCGCCATCGCCCGCGTGATGCTGAAGGACGCGCCCATCCTGCTGCTCGACGAGGCGACCAGCGCGCTGGACAGCGAGGTCGAGGTGGCGATCCAGCAGAGCCTCTACGCCCTGATGGAAGGCAAGACCGTGGTCGCGATCGCCCACCGCCTGTCGACCATCGCGGCGATGGACCGGCTCGTCGTGATGGACCGCGGCCGCATCGTCGAGGTCGGCGACCACAAGGGCCTGCTCGCGAAAGGCGGCATCTACGCGCGCCTGTGGGCGCACCAGAGCGGCGGCTTCCTCGGCGAGGAGACCGGCGACGAGGAGGCCGAACCGTCGCCGGCGCGCCAGGGGGCGGTGCTGCAGGCCGGGGACTGAGGGGGACTGCAGGCGGCTGGCGGACGCGTGCCTCGGCCGCCGCGCCGCGGAGGCTCAATCCAGCCGCAGGTCGGGCTCGCGCTGCCGTACGAGGGTGTCGTCGTCGACGGCGGGTGCGAAGCTGAGGACCGTGGGCCGCGTCTCGATCCACTCGCCTTCACGGCGGGCCGGCGCGGCGGTCGTCACTGCTCGGGCTGCCGGTGGCGGCGCTCCGGCGGGGGGCTGTGCCGGGGCGCCTGCCTCGCGCGCTGGCGCGGCCAGCGGCTGCGGCGAAGTGGCCGCGTAGAAGGCGCGGTCCCGCCGCAGTTGGTCGAGAAGTTCACGTTGGCGCAGCAGTTCCCAGCCGGCCACCAGCACGGCCACCGCCACGACGGCGAGCAGGACGCCGCCGACCATCGTCGACAGGACAGAGAGGAGCGAATCGGCGCCCATGGCGGCACTTCGGCCGCTCGGCCGCCGGATTGAGAGGGTCGCCCCATCCCCGCGCCGCCCAGGCGGGGACTATTTCTCGTGCGCGCGAGTCCGGCTCCCGGCGAACGCGCCCCGGCGACGAACCCCGACGCCCGAGGCGGCACCTAGCTAGGGCTTCTCCCCTTCGGGCACGAAGCGCAGGGCGACGCCGTTGTTGCAGTAGCGCTGGCCGGTGGGTGCCGGGCCGTCGTCGAACACGTGGCCGTGGTGGCCGCCGCACGTCGCGCAGTGGTACTCGGTCCGGGTCATGAAGAACTTGCGGTCGGTCTTGGTTTCGAAGGCGCCGGGCAGGGCCTCGAAGAAGCTCGGCCAGCCGGTGCCGCTGTCGAACTTCATGTCGCTCGAGAAGAGCGGCGTGCCGCACCCGGCGCAGACGAAGGTGCCTTTTCGGTGCTCCTCGTACAGCGGGCTCGTCCAGGCCCGCTCGGTGCCTTCCTTGCGCAGCACGGCATAGGCCTCGGGGCCGAGGCGCTGCTTCCACTCGGCTTCGCTCAGGTTCAGGGGGTTGTTCGGTTCGCTCATCGCTGGGCTCCAGGGGCTTGGTCGTCCGTCGCTGCGGGCGGCCCGCGCCTTACGGCGGCAAGCAGGGCGGGGCGGCAGGGGCATCCCCGGCGCGGGACAATCACGCGGTACCCCTCACTCTGCCATGTCACACACCCTCGCCGCGCCGGCGGTCGCCAAGCCCCTGACGAGCTGGAAGCCGTTCTGGGCGCGGCGCTTCGGCCCCGCGCCCTTCCTGCCGACGAGCCGCGCCGAGATGGACGCGCTCGGCTGGGACCGCTGCGACGTCGTCATCGTCACCGGCGACGCTTACGTCGACCACCCGAGCTTCGGCATGGCTGTCATCGGCCGCGTGCTCGAGGCGCAGGGCTTCCGCGTCGGCATCGTCGCGCAGCCCGACTGGCAAGACGCCGAGCCGTTTCGCGCGCTCGGCCGCCCGAACCTGTTCTTCGGCGTGGCCGCCGGGAACATGGATTCGATGATCAACCGCTACACCGCCGATCGGAAGATCCGCAGCGACGACGCCTACACGCCCGGCGGCGCGGGTGGCCGGCGGCCCGACCGCGCGACGCTCGTCTACACGCAGCGCTGCCGCGAGGCCTACGCCGACGTGCCGGTGGTCATCGGCGGCATCGAGGCGAGCCTGCGCCGCATCGCGCACTACGACTACTGGCAGGACAGGGTGCGCCGCTCGATCCTCGTGGACAGCAAGGCCGACATGCTGCTGTACGGCAACGCCGAGCGCGCCGTGGTCGAGGTGGCGCATCGCCTGGCGCGGCGCGAGCCGGTGCACTCGCTCACCGACATCCGCGGCACCGCCTTCATGGTGCGCGAGGGGCACGAGCCGCAAGGCTTCATGCAGATCGACAGCACCGAGGTCGACCGGCCGGGGCGCATCGACGAGCACATCGACCCGTACCTGCCGGCCGCAGAGGTGGCGCGTTCACGAGGTGCCGAGTGCGTGCCTGGCGGGACGACGGCGGCTGCGCCGGACGTGTCGACGATCACGATGCCGGTGTCGCGCCGCACCGGCGCCGTCGTCTTGCCGCCGCGCGAGCACACGGTGATCCGTCTGCCGTCGTACGAGCAGGTCAAGCGCGACCCCGTGCTCTACGCGCACGCCAACCGCGTGCTGCACCTGGAGACGAACCCCGGCAACGCTCGCGCGCTCGTGCAGCGCTACGACTTCGCAGGGTCCGCGCGCGACCTGTGGATCAACCCGCCGCCGATCCCGCTGACGACGGCGGAGATGGACCATGTCTTCGGCCTGCCGTACGCCCGCAGCCCGCACCCGCGCTACGCCGACGAGCGCGGCAGCCACGACGGCGCGACGAAGATCCCGGCGTGGGAGATGATCCGCACGAGCGTGAACATCATGCGCGGCTGCTTCGGCGGCTGCACCTTCTGCTCGATCACCGAGCACGAGGGCCGCATCATCCAGAGCCGCAGCGAGGCCTCGATCCTGAAGGAGATCGAGGAGATCCGCGACCGCGTCAAGGGCTTCACCGGCGTCATCAGCGACCTCGGCGGACCCACGGCCAACATGTGGCGCATCGGCTGCAGGAGCGCCGAGATCGAGGCGGCGTGCCGCAAGCCCAGTTGCGTCTACCCCGGCATCTGCCCGAACCTGAAGACCGACCACGGGCCGCTGGTGCAGCTGTACCGCAAGGCGCGCGCCATCCCCGGCGTGAAGAAGGTGCTCATCGGCTCGGGCCTGCGCTACGACCTGGCGGTGAAGAGCCCCGAGTACATCCGCGAGCTCGCCACGCACCACGTCGGCGGATACCTGAAGATCGCGCCCGAGCACACCGAGGACGGGCCGCTCTCGAAGATGATGAAGCCGGGCATCGGCGCCTACGACCGCTTCAAGCAGCTGTTCGACGAGGCGAGCGCCGCCGCCGGCAAGCAGCAGTTCCTCATTCCGTACTTCATCGCCGCGCACCCGGGCACGAGCGACGAGGACATGATGAACCTGGCGCTCTGGCTGAAGCGAAACGGCTTCAAGGCCGACCAGGTGCAGACCTTCTACCCGAGCCCGATGGCGACCGCCACGGCGATGTACCACACGGGCCTCGACCCGTTGCGCGGGTTGAGCCGCGACATCGGCCCCGGCCGGCGCGCCGAGCGCGTGGACATCGTGCGCGGCGAAAGGCGCCGCCGCCTGCACAAGGCTTTCCTGCGCTGGCACGACCCGGCCAACTGGCCGCTGCTGCGTGAGGCGCTGAAGGCGATGGGCCGCGCCGACCTCATCGGCAACGGCAAGCACCACCTCATCCCGGCGTGGCAGCCCGCCGCGGACACGGGCTACCGAAGCGCACGCCGCAAGAACTCCACCGCACCGGGCGAGAAGCGCGCGCCGACGTCGGTGCGCCGAGGCACGGCGCTGACGCAGCACACCGGGCTGCCGCCGCGCGAAGGCACGGCGGCCGCGCCGCCGGCGCGGGCCGGCCGGCCGGGCGTCAGGCGGCGCGGGTCGCCTTGACCTCTTCTTCCGCCTCGACGATCGGCCGGCGCCGGTCCACGCCGACGTAGGGCAGCGCCTGCGTGCGCCGCTCGGCGGCGGGCACCACGTGCAGCGACGGGCGCGCCGTCGGCTCGGCCCATCGCGGCTTGCGTGCCACCAAGAGGACCGAGTCGAGGGTGATGGCGGCGATGGCCGCGCCCACGGCCACGAGGGCCAGCAGATAGATGAACGACACGAGGGCTCCGTGAGTTGCGGTTGTTCTGAGCGTCCCCAGGACCGGGCCAGCCCGGCCCGCCCCCCGCGGGGGTGCAAGTCGCCCGGCGAAACCGGATCGACTTGGGAGCTCGATTCGGACGCGGGGCCCCGGTGGTTTGTCGGCGCGGCGGTGCCGCGCTTGACGCGGATGGGCGCCCGCAGGCGCTCGATGCGGCGAATGAACGGAAGAAGTTCGCGCCAATGCCCTGCGCAGCGCCGGCGGCCGGCGCGGGGCAGGCCTCAGACGCCCTCTGCGGCGAGCGCGTCGCGCAGCCGAACCAGATCGGCGGGTGTGTTGTAGGCCTGCACCGAGACGCGCACGAACACCGCGCCGGCGTGCTGCGTCACCGGCACCTCGATTCGATGCACGTCGAAGAGGCGGTGGCGCAACGCGTCGGCGGCGCCGCCGATCGTCACTCGTGCACTGTCGGGCTGCGCGCTCCGGCGCGAACCCGCCGGCCGGCCGGGCGAGGCCGTGCGCAGCGGTATGGCCACCATCTGCGCGAAGGCCTCAGCCGGTGCGATCGGCGCCAGGCCGTTGCGCGCCAGCACGTCGCGCTGCAGTTGCAGCGCCATCTCGTGGCACCGCCGGCGTTGCGCAGGCCAGTCGTGTCGCGCCTGGAAGTCGAGCGCCGCCGGCACGGCGAGAAAGGCCGAGAGGTCGCGTGTGCCCTGCCATTGCAGCCGGCGCTCCAGCGGCGTGCGGCCGGTGTAGGCGTCCAGGCCGGCGTGGCCGGCGCGCTCGGTGAAGTCCGCGCCGGGCGCCCCTTCGTCTTCGATCTGCTCGGCGACGTAGCCCCAGCTGACGACCGGCGCCTCGAGGCGTGCCGGCCCGAGGCGGTCGCCGGGTCGCACGTGCAGGAACGCGCTGCCCTTGGGCGCGCACAGCCACTTGTGGCAGTTGCCGGTGTAGAAGTCGGCGCCGACAGCGGCCAGGTCCAGCGGCAGCTGGCCCGGCGCATGCGCGCCGTCGATGACGGTGACGACGCCGCGGCGGCGCATTGCCGCGCACAGCTCGTGCACCGGGAAGACCAGGGCGGTGGTGGACGCGATGTGGCTCGCGAAGCACACGCGCGTTCTCGGCGTCGCCGCCGCCAGCAGGCGCTGGCAGAACGCCGTCGGCTCGAAGGGCAGCGGCACCGGCACGACGCGCAGCACGGCGCCCGTCTCGGCGCATCGCCGCTGCCAGGCGGCGATGCAGGCACCGTACTCCTGGTCGGTGGTGAGCACCTCGTCGCCGGGCGCCAGCTTCAGCGAGCGCACGACGATGTTGACCCCGGTGGTCGCGTTCGGCACGAAGACCAGGTCGTCGCCGCCGGCGCCGAGGGCCTCGCCGAGCCTCTGGCGCGCCGCGGCCAGCAGCGCCGCCGAGCCGCGGCCGAGAAAGGCGACCGGATTGCGCTCCATCTCGAGCTGCCAGCGCTGCTGCGCCAGCAACACCTCGCGCGGCGTGGCGCCGAACGAGCCGTGGTTCAGGAACGTGATGTCGGGGTCGAGCAGGAAGTGTTCGCGCATCGGCCGCGCGATCATCGCATCGCGCGCATCGCCTTGCGTGCGCCGTCGGGCGGCGTGCCGGGTGCCGGGGCACCTCGCCCGGGCGTCAGGTGCCGTCGACGTGCTGGGCGAGATCGTGCTGCAGGTCCCGGAGGTCGTCGTCGGCCAGCGTCAGCCACTCGAGGCACGCCGCACCGTGCGCCTTCCAGTCGGCGTCGGCCGGCAGCGCGAGCTGCCGGCGCATCAGGTGCTCGGCGACGAGGCCCGCGGCACCGAGCGTGCCGACCTCGGCCTCCACGTCGGTGGCGCCGAGCGCGGCGAAGTCGTGGTGCAGGCGGATCGCGCACACCACCTGCGGCGCGAAGCCCCAGGCGCGGGCCACCATGGCGCCGACCACGCAGTGGTCCGTGCGATGGTTGGCGTTCTCGGTGGCCACCATGCCGCGATCGACACGAGCCGCCGCCTCGGCGAGCGTGCCGCCGTAGCCGCGCACGCACTGCGCGAGCACCGGCATGCCGACGTCGCAGAAGAGGCCGAAGCTGTGCCCCAGGTCGTCCGAGAGGCCGGGCAGCCTGCGCGCCACCAGGGCCAGGGCCTCCGAGCGCAAGGTCGCGCGCTCCCAGAAGCCGAGCAGCTGCGGGTGACGCACGGGCAGCGCGTGCCGGGCCAGGAAGCCGGTCATGATGGCCGCGGTGGTGTCCAGGCCGAGGCGGTTCATGGCCTGCCCGACGGTGGCCACCGGTTGGCCCGCCGCGAAGCGGGCGCCGTTGGCATTGCGCACCAGCGTGGCGGCCATCGCCACGTCCTTGCCGGCGACACGCGCCACGGCACCCAGGTCCGGCTCGGCACGGTCGAGCGCCTGCCGCAGCTGCTGCAGCAGCTCCGGGCAGGGCGGGATGACGATTTCGCGGTTCGGCCCGCTCTTGCGTGCGTGATCGAGTTCCCGATAGACGCGCGAAGCGGCAGGCGCCGCGGCGCTGGGCGTGGCGGTGGCGAGCATGTCGGGATATCGACCGCGAGCCCCCTCGCTGGAGGGCACCCCTCCCCCGCGGGGCGGGCCGTGCGCTGTAAGGCAAATTCCGACGCGAAATCCACCAAAGGGCCGACCTTCGATGCCCCTTTGGTGTCATGGGCGGCCGGCCGATGACCACCTACGCTTCGCCTCAATCCTCAAGCGGGAGCAAGACATGAACGCCATCGCCATCGCCACCGACCCCTCGCGATTCGTGCTGCGCTTCGAGTCGCTGTTCGATCCGGGCCGCGGCCTCGCCTTCCCTTGCGACGAGCAGGGGCGCGTGACGCTGGACGCGCTGTCCGAGCGCGCGCGCCGCAACTACTTCTACGCCCGGGTCGTCGTCGGCCACGAGTACGCGACGCCGGCCGTCGTGCGCACCGACGACTGAGTGGCCCCGGGCCCGCGCGGCCCGACCACGCAGTCGAGCCGATCGGCGGGTGCCGGAGCCGCTGCCCGGTAGACAATCACCGGCCATGGCCGCCGGCAACCTTCTCGCCCTTCTCGACGACATCGCCACGATCCTCGACGACGTGGCCGTTCTCAGCAAGGTCGCGGCCAAGAAGACGGCCGGCGTGCTGGGTGACGACCTGGCGCTCAACGCGCAGCAGGTCACCGGCGTGGCCAGCGCGCGCGAGCTGCCGGTCGTGTGGGCGGTGGCCAAGGGCTCGTTCGTCAACAAGGCGATCCTCGTGCCCGCGGCGCTGCTCGTCAGTGCCTTCGTGCCCTGGCTCGTGACGCCGCTGCTGATGCTCGGCGGCGCCTTCCTCTGCTTCGAGGGCGTGGAGAAGCTCGCGCACAAGCTGCTGCACAGCCGCGACGAGGACGAGGCGCACCACGCCGAGCTCAGGCGGGCGCTGGCCGATCCGCAGGGCGACCTGGTCGCGCTCGAGCGCGAGAAGATCAAGGGCGCCGTGCGGACGGACTTCGTGCTGTCGGCGGAGATCATCGTCATCACGCTCGGCACGGTGGCGGCGGCGCCGATGGGCACGCGCGTGGCCGTGCTCGTGGCCATCGCGCTGGCGATGACGGTGGGCGTCTACGGCCTCGTGGCCGGCATCGTCAAGCTCGACGACCTGGGCCTGTGGCTGCGGGGCCGGGCCGGTGCCGCCGCACAGGCCCTGGGAGCCGGGATCGTGCGCGCCGCGCCGTGGCTGATGAAGGCGCTGTCCGTGGCCGGCACGGCCGCCATGTTCCTGGTCGGCGGCGGCATCGTCGTGCACGGGGTGCCGCCGTTGCACCATGCCATCGAGGCCCTGACCGGCGGGCTCGGTGGCGCTTACGGCCTTCTGGTGTCGATGCTCGCCGACGGACTGATCGGCATCGCGATCGGCGCGGTGCTCGTGGCCGCTTGGATGCTGGTGCAGCGACTGCGCGCCAAGCCGGCCGTGGCTTGAGCGACGAGCCCGCTGCGCCCCGCTACTGCCCCGCTACGGCCCGCGTGGCCGGGCCGCGACGCCGGCGCGTCAGTTCGGCGCTTTCGTGATGCCGAGCAGTTCCACCTCGAACTGCAGCACCGCGTTCGGCGGGATGACGCCGCCCGCACCGCGTTCGCCATAGGCGATGCCCGGCGGGCAGGTGAGCATCGCCCGGCCGCCCACCTTCATGCGCTGCAGGCCTTCGGTCCAGCAGCGGATGACGCGGTTCAGCGGGAAGCTCGCCGGCTGGCCGCGCGAATGCGAGCTGTCGAACTCGCGCCCGTCGGGGAAGCGGCCGCGGTAGTGCACGCGCACCGTGTCGGCCGGGGTCGGGCTGTCACCCTTGCCTTCGGCCAGCGCGCGGTAGACGAGACCGCTCGCCGTGACGACGGCGCCTTTCTCGGCGGCCGCGGCGGCGAGCGGGTCGCCGGCCGGGGCGGCTTGCCCGGCCGCGGCGCCGGCGACGAGCGCCAGGCCCAGTGCGAGCCTCGGCGCGAGGAAGGATGCGGGGGCGCGCGCAGGGCGCGCTGGTCGGGGCAGGTTCATGCCGCCAATCCTAGTGCAGCGCCGGCCGCACCCTCGCAGCCGTTGGCCGGCCTCCACGGGCCCCTGCCCGCCGGCGGACGCTCAGCGCTGGCCGCTGAACTGACGCTCGAACCACTGCGTCAGCATGCGCTTCTCGTACGGCCAGTCGCCGTCGCTCGTGGCGGCCAGCGTGCGGCTGCCCATCAGGTAGTCGAGGTCGGACAGGCGTTCCTCCCCCGACTTCAGCGTGCCGTCGCCCTGCTGCAGTGCCCAGCGGATGTGCATGCGCGGCCAGTCGGCACCGCCGCGCAGGACGCGCACGTCACCGCTGCTGCGCATGCGCTCGTCGCCGGCGAGGTCGAGGTCGAGGAACTCGACGCGCAGCTGCTGCCCGTCGGGCAGGCGCTGCGCGAGCCGCTGCACGTGGGCCTTCAGCGAGGCCAGCACGCGCTCGCGGTCGTGCGGGTTGCGCCCGGCGTCGGCAAAGCGTTCGGCATCGACGAAGCGCACGTCGGCGCTGCCCGCGGCGTGTGCCGGCCGGGCGAGGGCGACGAGGACGGCGGCCGAGATCAACGCGATGGCGGCCGCCAGCAGCGTGGTGCGAAAGGCCTGGGACATGGTGGATCCTCCGGCAATGACTGCGTCACTCTACGCCGCCCCGCCTTGCCATGCATGACAGGCCGTGCAAAGAAACTTGTCCCGGCATGTCGGGCCATGGACCGAGGCCGTCAAGGCCTGCCGTCGCCCACCGCCTCCCGGGCCGTCAGCCCGGCGCCCAGCCGTCCTTCAGCGTCGTGATGCGGTTGAACACCGGCGCCCCTGCACGGTGCAGCACGCGGTCGGCGACGAAGTACCCGTGCCGCTCGAACTGGAACCGTTCCTCGCGCCCGGCCCCCGCCAGCCCCGGCTCGAGCCAGCCCTGGGCGACGACGAGGCTGGCCGGGTTGAGCGCTTCGCGGAAGTCGCGCCCGCCGGCTTCGGGCTGCGCTTGGCTGAACAGCCGGTCGTAGAGGTTCAGGCGCGCCGGCACCGCGTCGTGCCGCGCCACCCAGGTGATCGTGCCCTTCACCTTCACCGCGTCGGCCCCGGGGGTGCCGCTCCTGGTGCCCGGCACGACGGTGGCCCGCACGCGCGTCACGCGCCCGCCGGCGTCCTTCTCGCAGCCGGTGCACTCGATCACGACGCCGTACTTCAGCCGCACCCTGTTGCCGGGTACCGTGCTGCCGTCCGGCAGCACCCTGGGCGGAAACAGGCGGAAGAACCCCTTCGGCGGCACTTCGGCGAAGTCGTCGCGCTCGATCCACACCTCGGGGCCGAGGCCGAACTGGCGTGTCCCGAGCTCGGGCCGTTGCGGATGCACCGGCGCCTGGCAGGGCTCGACGTGCGCGGCGCCGCCGAACACCTCGGCCCAGTTCGTCAGCACCAGCGGCAGCGGGTCGAGCACGGCCATCGCGCGCGGCGCCCGGCCTTCGAGGTCGGCGCGCAGGCAGCCGTCGAGCACGGCGTAGTCGAGCCAGATGTTGGTCTTGCTGGCGCCGGTGCCGTCGGCCATCGCGCGGATGCTCTCGGGCGTGTAGCCGCGCCGGCGCATGCCGAAGAGGGTGGGCATGCGCGGGTCGTCCCACCCATCGACGATCTTCTCCTCCACCAGCGCGCGCAGCTTGCGCTTGCTGGTGATGACGTAGCTCAGGTTCAGCCGCCCGAACTCGTACTGCTTCGGCAGCGGCCGCGCCAGCAGCCCGAGGTCGGCCAGGTGCTCGAGCAGCCAGTCGTAGAACGGCCGCTGGTCCTCGAACTCGAGCGTGCAGATGCTGTGCGTGATGCGTTCCAGCGCGTCCTCGATCGGGTGCGCGTAGGTGTACATGGGGTAGATGCACCACTTGTCGCCCGTGTTGTGGTGCGTGGCGCGGCGGATGCGGTACAGCGTCGGGTCGCGCAGGTTGATGTTCGGGCTCGCCATGTCGATCTTCGCGCGCAGCACCATCGCGCCGTCGGCGTGGCGGCCGTCGCGCATCTCGCGAAGGCGTGCGAGATTCTCTTGCGGCGTGCGCTCGCGGAACGGGCTCGGGGTGCCCGGCGTGGTGAAGTCGCCGCGGCTGGCGCGCATCTGTTCGGCGCTCTGCTCGTCGACGTAGGCGAGCCCGGCGCCGACCAGCGCCTCGGCGGCGCGGTACATGAAGTCGAAGTAGTTGCTGGCGTAGTACAGGTGCGAGGTTCCCTGCACCTCCCAGTCGTAGCCGAGCCAGCGCACGGCCTCGATGATCGCGTCGACGTACTCCTGCTCTTCCTTCTCCGGGTTGGTGTCGTCGAAGCGCAGGTGGCAGATGCCGCCGTAGTCGCGCGCCAGCCCGAAGTTCAGGCAGACGCTCTTGGCGTGGCCGACGTGCAGGTAGCCGTTCGGTTCGGGCGGGAAGCGCGTGCGGATGCGCGCCGGATCCGGCGCGCCCTGCGCGTGGTGCGCCGCATCACCCGGGCTGCCGGCGAAAGGGCGGTGGTCGTAGGTGCCGGCCGCGAGATCGCGCTCGATGATGCCGCGCAGGAAGTTGGCGGCGGCCCGCGAATCGGCCGCGGCGGGTTCGCCGGCCTTGGCGGGGCGCGGGGGGGGCGGGGGCTGGTCGGGCTTCATCGTCGGCGCGGTCCGTCGTCTGGGCCCCGGTTGCCCCTCGCGCGCGTGGGCGCCGCGCGAGGTCGGCGCCGCATCGAAGGCCGCGATTCTACGAAGGCGATAATTCGCCGCATGAGCTCGAGCCCCGAAGTCCGCCCGGCCGCTCCCGCGGTGTTGCCGCCGCATCGACCGCTGCCCGCCTACTACAACCCCGACGAGAAGGACCAGCGGCGCAGCTTCCTGCGCCACATCTTCGACGAGACGGCGGGCGACTACGACCGCATCGAGGGCGTGCTCGCGTTCGGCTCGGGCCCGTGGTACCGGCGCCAGGCGCTGGTGCGGGCCGGCCTGGGCGCGGGGATGCAGGTGGTCGACGTCGGCTGCGGCACGGGGCTGCTGGCACGCGAGGCGGTCAGCCTCGTCGGGCCCGCGGGGGCGCTCACCGGCGTGGACCCGAGCCCCGGCATGATGGCGCAGGTGGGGGCGCGCGGCCCGTTGCCCGGCGCCCGTTTCATCGAGGGCCGTGCCGAGGCCCTGCCGTTGCCCGACGCCAGCGCCGACTTCGTGAGCATGGGCTACGCGCTGCGCCACATCGACGACGTCGCCGTGGCCTTCGCCGAGTTCCGCCGCGTGCTGCGGCCGGGTGGGCGCGTGCTGGTGCTGGAGATCACGCGCCCGCAAGGGGCCTTCGCCCGCTTCTGGCTGCGGCTGTACATGCGCTTCGTCGTGCCGCTGCTGGCACGCCTGCTGGCGCGGCACGGCGACACGCCGCAGCTCTTCCGCTACTACTGGGACACGATCGAGGCCTGCATCACGCCGCCCGAGGTGATGAGCGCGCTCGAGCGCGCCGGCTTCGTCGACGTGCGCAGGCACGTCGAGCTGGGCATCTTCTCCGAGTACACCGGCACGGTGCCTGCGCACTGAAGGCGCGCCGCCACAGGCCGCGCGCAACTACTGCCCCTTCTCCCGGACATGGCTGACGCTTCGTTCGATTGCGACGTGCTGGTCGTCGGCGGCGGCCCCGCCGGTTCGACGATCTCCATCCTGCTCGCCCAGCAAGGGCGCCGCGTGCTGCAGCTCGAGAAGGAGCGCCACCCGCGCTTCCATATCGGCGAGTCGCTGCTGCCGGCCAACGTGCCGCTGCTGGAGCGGCTCGGCGTGCGCGAGCGCATCGCGGGCATCGGCATCGAGAAGTGGGGCATCGAGTTCGTGTCGCCGCAGCACGAGCATCACTCCTTCGTCGAGTTCCGCGAGGCCTTCGACCCGGGCCTGGCGATGGCCTGGCAGGTGCGCCGCTCGCAGTTCGACCAGATCCTGTTCCAGCGTGCCGGCGAGACCGGGGTGCAGACGCTGCAGGGCTGCCGCGTGCTCGACGTCGAGTTCGATGTCGACGGTGCCTTCGTGCACGCCCGCCTCGATGACGGCACCGAGAAGCGCTATCGCAGCCGCTTCGTCGTCGACGCCTCCGGGCGCGACACGCTGCTGGCCAGCCGGTTCGGCACCAAGCGTCGCAACCCGCGCCACAACAGCGCCGCCCTGTTCGGCCACTTCCGCGGCGCGAAGCGCCTCGCGGGCCGGCTGGAGGGCAACATCTCGATCTTCTGGTTCGCGCACGGCTGGTTCTGGTTCATTCCGCTGGCCGACGGCACGACGAGCGTGGGCGCCGTGTGCTGGCCGTACTACCTCAAGTCGCGCCGCAAGCCGCTCACGGAGTTCTTCGCCGACACGCTGGCGCTGGCGCCCAAGCTGGCCGCGCGCCTCGAAGGCGCCGAGCTCGTCGACGATCGCGTGTACGCCACCGGCAACTACTCGTACTCGGCCGCACGGGCCAGCGGCGAGCGCTACCTGATGGTCGGCGACGCGTTCGCCTTCGTCGACCCGGTGTTCTCCTCCGGCGTGTACCTGGGCATGGCCAGCTCCTTCGCCGCGCTGCCGGTGGTGCAGGCCACGCTCGAGGGCGGCCCGGCCGCGGCGGCGGCCGAACGCCGGCGCTTCGAGCGCCACATGCGCAAGGGCCCGCGCGAGTTCAGCTGGTTCATCGAGCGCATGACCAACCCGGCGATCCGGGCGCTGTTCATGTACCCGCGCGACGCGATGCGCACGAAGGCCGCGGTGATGAGCCTGCTGGCCGGCGACATCTTCGGCAAGACGCCGCTGTGGGGCGCCTTGCGCCTGTTCAAGGCGGTGTACTACCTCACCTCGGTGCTGATGCCGCGGCGCGCCTTCGCCGCCTGGCTGGCGCACAAGGCGGACATCCGCGATGTGGGTGCCACCAGCGGCGAGAACATCATGGTGTCGGCGCCATGACGACCGGTGTCGGTGCCGGTGCGGGCCCCGAGCCGGGCGGGCCCGTGCGGCCGGCGGCCGGGCCGGACGGCCGGCCCCTGCGTGCACGCGGCGAACGCAGCGCCACGCCACGGGCCGCGTGCCGGAGCGGCTGTTGAGGTCGTTGCGCGGGGCGGCTGCGATGCTGGTGCTGGGCGGGGCGCTGGCCACTGCCGGTGCGGCACGGGCCCAGGAGGCGGCGCCCGAGGCAACGCCCGTCGCGGCCGGTGCGGTCGCGGGCGGGGCCACGGCAGCGGCGCCACCCGGGGCGCGCGAGGCGCCGTTGTGGGAGCTCGGCGCCGGCATGGCCGCACTGTCGCTGCCGCACTACCGCGGTTCCGAGCAGTCGCGCACGTGGGTGCTGCCGCTGCCGTACGCCGTCTACCGCGGCCGCTTCCTGCGCGCCGACCGCGAAGGCGCGCGCGCCGTGCTCGTCGAACGCCGGGCGATCGAGATCGATCTCAGCGTCGCCGGCAGCGCGCCGACGCGCAGCAACGGCAACCGTGCGCGCCAGGGCATGCCCGACCTTGCTCCCACCTTCGAGGTGGGACCGAACGCCAACCTGACCTTCGCGCGCGGCACCGACTGGAAGGTCGAGCTGCGTGCGCCGGTGCGCGGCGCCTTCACGGTGCAGCGCTCGTCGCGCCATGTCGGCTGGTCGGCCACGCCGTACCTGACGGCGGAGTGGGTCCAGGCCGGGTGGGATGTCGGCGTGCGCGTCGGCGGCCTGTGGGGCGACCGGCGTTTCCACGGCCACGTGTACGACGTGGCGCCCGAGTTCGCCACCGCCACGCGCCCCGCCTACCGGGCGCCGAGCGGGTACGCGGGCTGGCAGGCCACGGCAGGCATGTCGCGTCGCTTCGGTGACTGGTGGGTCGGCGGCTTCGCGCGCGCCGACAGCGTGGCCGGTGCCGTGTTCGCCGGCAGTCCGCTCGTGACCCGGTCCACCACGTGGGCGGCCGGCATCGCCGTGTCGTGGGTGTTCGCGCGCTCGGCGCTGCTGGTCCGGGTGCCGGATTGAGCACGCGGGGCGTCCCGGAGGCAGGCACGGTGGGCACGCACGAGCCGACGTCGCCGCCGCTGCTGCTCAGGCCGCTGGCGTGGCTGGCGTTGCAGGTGCAGCTGCTGGCGCTGGCGCTGGCCTCGATCGTCTTCAACCTCGTGGCGTTCGTGCTGTACCCGCTGCTGCCGCGCGCCACCGGCCGCCGGCTCGGGCGCGCCGCCATTGCCCGCGGCTACCGCGGCTACTGGCGCTTCACGCGGCCCTTCGGGCTGCTGCAGCTCGACGCCGAGGTGCTCGACGCGCTGCGCGACGAGCCCGGCCTCGTCATCGTCGCCAACCATCCGAGCCTGCTGGACGCGATGCTGCTGGTGGCGCGACTGCCACGCAGCGCCTGCGTGATGAAGGCGAGCCTGATGCGCAACCCCTTCCTCGCCGCCGGGGCGCTGCTGGCGCGCTACATCCCGAACGACTCGGCCCACGGCATGGTCAAGCGGGCCGTGGCCGACCTGCGCGAAGGCGGCCAGCTCGTCATGTTCCCCGAGGGCACGCGCACGACGCGCGCGCCGGTGAACCCCTTCCAGCCCGGCTTCGCGCTCATCGCCAAGCACGCCAGGGCGCCGATCCAGGCCGTCTTCATCGACACGCACTCGCCCTACCTCGGCAAGGGCTGGCCGCTGTGGCGGCTGCCGCCGCTGCCGATCCGGTTCTCCGTGCGGCTGGGGCAGCGTTTCGCGGCACAAGCCGACCACGAGGCGCTGACGCGCGAGATCGAGGCCTGCTTCGCCGCCGGCGTCGTCGTGCCGCCGCAGGCAAGGGACGCCTCCCTGGAAGCGCGCAAGGAGACGCCGTGAGCGCCGCGGAGCCTTCGGCCACGCACCTGGTGCTGATTCCGAGCTTCGACACCGGCCCCAAGGTCTACGAGACGGTGGCCGCGGCACGCGCGCAATGGTGCCCGGTGTGGGTGGTGGTGGACGGCAGCACCGACGGCACCGCCGAGGGCCTGCAGCGCATGGCTGCCGCCGACGCCGGCCTGCGCGTGTGGGTGCTGCCGCGCAACCGCGGCAAGGGCGCCGCCGTGCTGCACGGCCTCGAGCAGGCCGAGCGCGCGGGCTTCACGCATGTGCTGACGATGGACTCCGATGGCCAGCACCCGGCGCAGCTGATCCCCGCGTTCATGCAGGCGTCGATGGCGCGGCCGGAGACGATGGTGCTCGGCCGCCCGGTGTTCGATGCCAGCGCGCCGCTGCTGCGCGTGCGCGGCCGGCGCATCTCCAACGCCTGGGCCAACCTCGAGACGCTGAACGCCGGCATCGGCGATTCGCTGTACGGCTTCCGCGTCTACCCGGTGGCCGCGCTGGCCGCGGTGATGCACGGGCAGCCGTGGATGCGCCGCTTCGACTTCGACACCGAAGCGGCCGTGCGCCTGGCCTGGCGCGGCGTCAAGCCGGTCAACCTCGACGCGCCGGTGAAGTACCTGCGGCCCGAGGAAGGCGGCGTCTCGCACTTCCGCTACGGGCGCGACAACGTGCTGCTGACGTGGATGCACACGCGGCTCATGCTCGAGTTCCTCGTGCGGCTGCCGCTGTTGCTGTGGCGAAGGCTCGCGCGGCGGCCGCCGTACCAGGCCTGAGCTTCGGGCGCTCGCCCCGCTTCGCGACCGATCGGTCGGTCGGGACTCGTTCCGGTGAGGTTGCACTCCGATGGCAGTGGCGGGATCGGGCCGGCGGGGTGCCCTGCTCCGTGAATGTCCTCTTTGGGCGGCCCAGCTTCGCTGGTCCCCCCAATGCCCCTTGATTTCACTGCGCAGGGCACCCCACCGTCCCGATCCGGCACGCGCAGTGGCGTCCCACCCATCGAAGACAGACCACGGTGCCACGCCAAGGACGCCGGGTGGTCGGCGCAGCGAAGTCAAGGGGGCATCGAGGGGACCAGCGAAGCTGGGCCGCTCGAAGAGACATTCGCGGAGCCGACCACCCGGCGGCCTTGGCGCGCCGCGACCTTCCCAGGTCGTCGCGCCGATCAGGCCTCAGCCACTTCGCGCAGTCGCTCGAAGAGCAGCGGCGAGTGAACGCCTGCCGGCGGGCACGCGGCGAGCAGGTCGCGCAATGCGCCCGCCTCGGCGCTTCCCGCTACCTCGGCCGACTCACCCTCGGCGCGCTCGAGCAACTGCCCAGCCAGCGCCTGCAGCCGCCGCGCGCCCTCGGCAATGCGCTCGCGGAACGCGGCATCGGGCAGCGGGTCCGCGAGGCCGCGGTTGAGCTCCACGAACCACGGCACCGAGGCCTGGTCGAGCATCACCGGCGCAGCGCGTGCGGATGCCTCGCGGCCCCAGCCGCGCCGGCGCGACCACTCGCGCAACAGCGCCTGCACGTGCAGGTTGAGCTGCTGGCAGCGCGCCAGCGCCTCGCGCTGGTGGCTGAACGTCGCGAGGTCGGCAAGCCGCCTCTGGCAGGCGAACTGCGCCAGCACGCTCCAGTAGTACGTGTAGTCCCACAGCACCTTGGCCGGCAGCACCTCGGCGTCGCCGAAGATGCCGTACTGGTCGGTGTACAGCGCCAGCGTGCTCTCGTAGAAGCTCCTGAAGATCTGCTCGTAGATCTGCGCGTGGGCCGCGAGCGGCTGGCCGGCGCGGTCGCGGGCCACGAGCTCGGTGATGTAGGTGTTGCCGATGCCGATGAAGTCGCTGCCCGGCGAATAGAACGGGTCGAGGAAGCGCCCGGCCTCGCCGGCCAGCGCCCAGCGATCGGCCGAGAACACCTGGGCGCAGTCGTGGCTGAAACGGCGCAGGAACAGGAAGTCCTGCAGCGTGTGGCGGTGCGGGTCGAGATCGTCGAAGACCAGCGGCTGGAACTCGCGCAGCCACTCCATCGCACGCTCGAAGGTGTTCATGCGCTCCAGCGGGTGGAAGCGCGGGTCGGCGACGATGCCTACCGAGTGCGACCCGGAGGCGAGCGGGATCAGCCACACCCAGTAGCCGGCACCGACCATGTGGTTGGTGGACAGCCACCGCGTCGGCGTCACGGTGCGCGTGCGCCACGCGGCGTCGTCGCTCCAGCGGTCGATCTCGATGCGGCGCGCGACGCGGAACCACACGGCGTGCGCGCCGTGCGCGTTCTCGCGGGCCAGGCCGAGCTGGCGCTTCAGCAGCCCGGCGCGGCCGCAGGCGTCGACGAGCCAGCGGGCGCGGCTCACCTGCGGTGCGTCGCCGGGCATCTCGTCCGTCGCACGGTGCCACTGCACCTCGTGCGGTGCCCCGTCGCGGCCGAGGGCCACCTCGCGGATCAGCGCGCCGTCGACGAAGCACACGCCGCGCCGCCGTGCTTCCTCGGCGAGGAAGTTCTCGAACAGGCCGCGGTCGATCTGGTAGCTGCCGAAGGGCAGCGGCCGGCTCGCGCCGAGCTCCACCACCCTGGCCAGGTCGCGACGCCCCTCGCTGAAGAAGAAGCGGAAGCCGAACTTCTTCAGCTGCGAGCGCTGCAGGTGCTCCTGCAGACCCAGCACCTCGGCGAAGTAGTGGGCGCCGATCTCCACCGTGCTCTCGCCGACCTTGTGCCGCGCCGCGGGCAGCGGGTGGCGCCGGCGCTCGAGCACGAGCACGTCGATGTCGGGGAAGCGTCGGCGCAGCTGCAGTGCCAGCGACAGGCCGGCGAGACCGCCCCCCATGACCAGCACGTCGTGCCTGTCTCCGTGCTGCGTGCCACCGTGCATCTGCCCGTCCCCTCCGGACCGTCGCCGCGCTTCGATGCGACGATGATGCCGCAAGCGCTCGGCCGCTCCGGGCCATCGGCCCGTTCAGCCCGAAGGCACGCAGGGTTGCAGCGTGAGGCGCAACGCCGTTCCTGGGCCGCAGCGCAGCGCCAGGGTGGCCGCGCCACCCCGGGCCAGCGCGGCGAAGAGCGGCAGCGCGTCGGCCAGCGCGTTGGCGGCCGGCGCCTCGGCGAACGGGCCGTCACGGGCGGGCGATGCAGGCGGCGCGGCCGCCGCCACGTCCCAGCCCAACGCGAAGCGGCTGGTCGCGCCGGCGTGCGGCGCGAGCACCAGCGCTGCACCGAGCAGGCCGCGGCTCGTGTTCACCGAGGCGAGCGGGCCGCGGGCTTCGGTGTCGCAACCGGCCAGCAGCACCGGCTGCCCGTCGCTGGTCACCTGCACCAGGGCCTCCAGCAGCCCGGCGCCGAAGCTGTGGTCGAAGGCGGCGAGCGCCGTGCCCGCGGCATGGCTGCCGCTGGCCATGGCCCAGTAACCCGAGGGCGCGTTGTGCACCGAGTGATGGAAACGGGTCGGCGACAGCAGGCGGGGGTCGCCGGCGAGCGTGCGCGCCAGCGCGTCGACGATCGGCAGGTCGCCGTGCGCCGACGTGAAGACGCTCGCCAGTCCGGCCGCCGCCCGGCCCGACATCGCCACCGCCTGCTCGGCCACCTGCAGGGCCACGAGCACCGAGTCCGGTGCGCGGCGCCGCTCGTTCGCCGGCAGGCCGGCCGGCGCCGCGCGCGCCGGCGCATGCGGCGGCGCGCCGGAAGGGACCCCCTCGCCGCGCAGGGCCGGCGCCGCCGCGTCCCAGCCGGGCCACGCGGGGGACCACAGCGCGATGCCCTCGATGAACGCGACCTGCGGGGCGGTCACGCTCCCCTCCCGAAGACGAGCACCGCGTTGCTGCCGCCGAAGCCGAACGAGTGGCTGGCCGCGGTGCGCAGCGCTTGCCGGCGCGGCGCGCGCACCAGGCGCGCGTCACCGGCGGCGTCGGGTTCTTCCAGGCCGGTGGTGCCGGGGACGAGGCCCTGCTGCAGCGCCAGCAGGCAGATCACCGCCTCCAGCATGCCCGCCGCACCCATCGTGTGGCCGGTGAGCCCCTTGGTGGCGCTGGCCAGCGTGCGCGGTCCGTAGCGGCGCGCGAGCAGCGCGGCCTCGACCTCGTCGTTCCTCGCGCTCGCCGTGCCGTGCAGGTTCACGTAGTCCACGTCGCTGCCGGCCAGGCCGGCGCGCGCCAGCGCGGCGTCCAGCGCGAACTGGGCACCGAGGCCCTCGGGGTGCGGGCTCGACATGTGGAAGGCGTCGCTGGCCTCGCCGTGGCCGAGCAGCCGCGGCACCCGGGCACCGGCCGCGACGGGCCCGTCGGCGGCGCGCTGCAGCAGCGCGAAACCCGCCGCTTCGCCGATGCTGATGCCGTCGCGCCGGCGGTCGAACGGTCGGCAGGGTGTCGGCGAGACGAGGCCGAGCGACGCGAAGCCCCACAACACGCTCTGGCTGAGCGCATCGACGCCGCCGGCCACCACGGCGTCGACGAGTCCCAGGCGCAGCCAGCGCTCGGCGGTGGCGAAGACCTTGGCACTGGAGGAACAGGCCGTGGACACGGTGACCACCGGGCCGGCGATGCCCAGCACCTCGGCGACGAACATCGCCACGGCGTGTGGCGTGTTGAGCCGCTCGTCACGCAGCGCCGGCGGAAAGCCGCCGTCGGATGCCAGCGCGCGATACGCGGCCTCGGTGACGCCGATCGTCGACGCCGACGTGCCGAGCGCGAGACCGACACGCGCCGCGCCGCAGCGCGCGACGGCGGCGCGCGCGGCCTGCAGGAAGTCATCGGCGACGAGGCCGAGCCAGGCCAGGCGCGTGGCGCGTGCGTCCCAGCGTGCCAGCGATGCAGGCAGCCGTTGCGCCGCGCCAGGGGCATCGAGCGCCGCCACGGCTCCGACGCAGGTTTGCAGGCAGGGCTCGCCGAAGTGATTTGGTGCCAGCCGCGTGCGGCCGTCGAGCAACGCGGCCGCCAGCGCCTCGTTCCCGATGCCGGCGGCACAGGCGCTGCTGAAGGCGGCCACCGAGATCGGTACGATGGGCGCAGGCGGCGCCGCCGTGGCGCCGCCGGCCGGCGTTGCCGCTGCCGGCGTGCCCGGGGCCGTGAGCGAGGCCATCGTCATGAAGGCGTCGCGCAGGTCGTGCCGGGCAGCGCCCCGCGCTGCAGCCAGTGCCGCCACAGGGCGCGCCAGGGTGGCCAGTCGTGCCCACCCTCCACCACCTCGGTGTGGCCGGCCGGCAGCAGCGACTGCAGGACCCGCTGCGCTTCGGCGAAACGGTCGTCGCGCCCGTAGCCCAGGTAGACGGGCACAGTGGCTGCGTGCCCGAGGCCGGGCCGGGCCAGCCAGCGCCACAGCTCGTTCTCGATCTGCGCGTGCGGCTCGGCGGGTTCGTCGCCGGCCGGGCGGGCGCGCCAGGCCTGCGGCCCGCCGGCGGCGGAGATGTCGCGCAGCAGCTCGCGCCGGCCGAGGTAGGGCGCGAGGGCCAGCACGCCCGCGATCTCGGCGCCGTGGCGCATCGCGTAGGCCAGCGCCGCGAAGCCGCCGAGCGAGACACCGACCAGCCACGGGCGCGGTGCGGCCGGCGCGCCAGCGCTCGCCTCGGCCACCGGCGCGGCCGGGCGCACGACGTCCTCGCGCAGCCGCCGGAGCAGGTCCCCCTCGACGAAGTAGCCGAGGTGCGCATCGGCGAGCAGCCCCTCGCAGCCGGGCACCAGGCGGTGCAGGTCGTCGATGAAACCCTCGGTGATGAAGTCGTCGGCCCGGCTGTACACGCCGGGCAGCAGCACGCAGCGCGAACGCACCGTGCAGCGCGCGGCGATGCGGCGCACCGGCATCGGCACGGTCGGCGTCGGCCACGTCGTGCAGCCGCCCGGCACGCCGCTGAGCAGGCCGCCGGCGAGCGCGCCGAGGAGGTGGCGGCGGCGCATCGTTCCTTGCGTCGTCATCGTGCCGCGGGCGCCCCGTGCAACGTCCGGCGGCGCCTGCTCAGATCAGCCCGCCGTTGATCGAGATGACCTGGCCGGTGATGTAGCCGGCCTCGGGGCTCGCCAGGAACCCGACCAGCGCCGCCACCTCGTCGGGTGTGCCGGCGCGTTGTGCCGGCACGAGCTTCCTGATCGCCTCGGCGTCGAAGGCCGCGCCGGCCCCGGCAGCGGCGCCGGTCGCCATCGGCGACTCGATGATGCCCGGCGCCACGGCGTTCACCGTCACGCCGCGGCTGGCGAGCTCGAGCGCCAGCGCCTTGGTGGCGCTGTTCAGCGCGCCCTTGGCGGCGGCGTAGTTCACCTGGCCGCGGTTGCCGGCGATCCCCGCCACCGAGCTGATGTTGACGATGCGCCCCCAGCGCGTGCGCAGCATCGGCAGCACGAGCGGCTGCGTGACGCGGAAGAAGCCGTTGAGCGACACGTCGATAACGCCGTACCACTGCGCCGCGCGCATGCCGGGGAAGACGGCGTCGTCGTGGATGCCGGCGTTGTTGACGACGATCTGCACCGGCCCGGCGGCGAGCAGCCGCTCGCAGGCGGCGCGCACGGCCGCGTCGTCGGCGATGTCGAACAGCACCGCTTCGGCCGTGCCGCCGGCCGCGGCAACCTCGTCGGCGAGTGCACGCAGCGCCTGCGGCCGCGAGTGGCCGTGCAGCAGCACGTGGGCGCCGGCGGCGGCCAGGCGTCGCGAGATGGCGCTGCCGATGGCGCCGCTGGCGCCGGTGACGAGAGCCCGCTTGCCGGCCAATGGCCGCGGCGGCGGCGTGCTCGGGTCGGCCACGGCACCCATGCCGGCATCCCGGGAGGTCGTCAGGCCGGGCCCGGCGCGGCCGGCAAGGGCAGCGGGCTGTTCAGCACCACCGTCGTGCGGCCTTCGACGAGCAGGTCGCCGGCGGCGTCGCACAGCTCGAAGCGGTACAGCGCCTGGTGTTCGTCGCCGGCCAGCCGCCACGCCGCGACGACGAGCGGCCCCGCCGCGGTGTCCAGCCGCTCGGCATGCAGCCGAACGTCGCGGGCGCTGGCCAGGAAGCCCGGCGTGGGCGCGGCCGCGCCGCCACGCGCCGACGCGAGCGAGGCGTGCAGCGCCATCGCCTGCGACGCGTACTCGATGGCGCAGGCGCCGGGCAGGCCGTGGTCGGTGCCGTCGGCGTCACGATCGCGCAGCGGGTGCGCGGGGTCGGCGTGGCTCGTGACGCGGCACTCGACGGCCTCGGTGTCCCAGCGCAGCAGCTGTTCGAGCAGGCACATGGCTCCTGCGTGCGGCACGCGCGCGGCGATGCCGGCGTGGTCGAGCGTGGCCGGGGCGCCAGGGGCGGCGGCGGCCGTCATGCTCTTCCTGGTACCGCCTGCACCTGCACGGCGAGCGTGCAGCCATCGGCGGCATCGAGGTGCAGCGCCGCCGCGACCGCCGAGCCGGTCGAGGCCGCGGGCCCGGCCGCCAGCGCCATCGCCGCCAGCAGCGGCAGCGCGCGCGCGGCCGGGATCGTGCGGCGCAGGACCTCCAGCGCCGCATCGTCGCAGGGCGTGGCGGCGGCCGCTTCAGGCAGCACGCTCACGCGCAGCGCCCACGGCCCGGGCCGTGCGCCGGCGGCGCGCCCCATGGCCGGGCTCGCGCGCGGCGCGAGCACCATCGCCACCGCCAGCGTGTCGGCGATCGGCCGCACCGCGTGCAGCGGCTCGGGATAGGGCACGTCGCAGGCCACGAGCAGCACCTCCTCGCCCTTCACGTGGCAGGCCACGGCCGCCTCGAGCAGGCCGGCGCCGAAGCTGGCGTCGAACGCGGCGATGCTGGTGGAAGCGCGCATCGAGTGCGTGGCGATGTGCCAGTAGCCGGCCGGCGCGTTGTGCACCGAGTTCGTGAAGCGCGTCGGCGACACCAGCCGCTCGGGCGCCGCCAGCGTCTCGCACAGCGCGTGGCAGTTGGCCGGGTCGCCGGTCGAGGACGTGAAGACCGTGGCCAGGTGCGCCGGGTCGGCATCGGCCATCGCCACGGCCTGGTCGGCCACCGCGAGCGACGCCTTCACCACCGTGCCGGCGCGCCGCCGCTCGTTGGCGGGCAGGCGCGAAGGCGAGGGCACGACGGTGGGCGCGCGCCTCCAGCTGCCCGGCGCGCGCAGCCGTTCGGCCCCTTCGTGCCAGTTCACGAGCCCCGGGCCGAGCAGCCCGACGCCGCGCAGCCACAGCTCGATCACCGGCTCGCCGGCACGCGTGTTCACGCGAGCGCCTCCGCGCCGGCGAAGAGCAGGCAGGCGTTGCTGCCGCCGAAGCCGAACGAGTTGCTGGCGGCGATGCGCGCGCGTGCGCGCCGCCCCTCGCGCAGCACCGGCAGCTGCAGCGCCCGGTCCGGCTGGCGCAGGTTGAGCGTCGGCGGCAGCCAGCCGTGCTCCAGCGCGAGGAGCGTGATCACCGCCTCCACGCCGCCGGCGGCGCCGAGCGTGTGGCCGGTGTAGCCCTTGGTGCTGCTGCAGGCGAGCGTGGCCGCGGCCGGGCCGAACACGCTGGC
This sequence comes from Rubrivivax sp., assembly GCA_026125665.1. Lineage (GTDB taxonomy): Bacteria > Pseudomonadota > Gammaproteobacteria > Burkholderiales > Burkholderiaceae_C > Rubrivivax. Next base: position 34,081 of record JAHCKS010000019.1, on the reverse strand, counting down.
CACGGCGCGGTCCTCGGCGGCATCGTTGCCTGGCGTGGCCGTGCCGTGCAGGTTGAGGTAGTCCACGTCGGCAGGGCCCAGGCCCGCGGCGGCCAGCGCCTCGCGCATCGCCGCGGCAGCGCCGGCGCCTTCGGGGTGCGGGGCGCTCATGTGGTGGCCGTCGCTGCTTTCGCCGCAGGCGAGCAGGTGGCCGTGCACGTGGTCGTGCGCACGGCCGGCGGTCTCGCGCTCGAGCAGCGCGAAGGCGGCCCCTTCGCCGAGCGAAAGGCCGCGGCGCTGCGCGTCCCAGGGCCGGCAGATCTCGGGCGAGACGAGCTCCAGCGCGCGGAAGCCGTACAGCGTCGTCATGCACAGCGTGTCGACGCCGCCGACGACCGCGGCGTCGACGAGGCCCGCCTCGAGCATGCGGGCGGCGGTGCCGAAGACCTTGGCGCTCGCCGAGCAGGCCGTGCTCACGACCTGCGCCGGGCCGGCGAGCGCCAGCGCCGCACGCACGTAGCGGGCCAGCGAGTGGGTGTTGTGCGTGTGCGCGTAGTCGAGCCAGGCCGGCAGCGCACCGGTGACGGGGTCGCGCTCGCGGTAGGCGATCTCGGTGCTCAGGATGCCCGAGGTGCTGGTGCCGAGGAAGACACCGACACGGTGTGCCCCGTGTCGCGCGGCCGCGGCACGCACCGCGTCGCCGAAGCCGTCGCTCGCGAGCGCCAGCTCGGCGAGCCGGTTGTTGCGGCAGTCGAAGGCGGCCAGCGCGCGCGGCAGCCGCACCTCGTCGAGCTCGTCGACGACGCCGAGCCAGGTGTCGAGCTCGGCGGTCTCGAAACCGCGGCGCAGGAGGCCGCTCGTGCCCGCCTCGAGCGCGGCGAACGTCGCGGCGCGGCCGCGGCCGAGCGCCGTGACGGCCGTGCAGGCGGTGACCGGCCAGCCGCGCGTCTTCATGCCTGTGTCCCCGTCAGGCCGTGCCGGCGACGTCGGCCAGCAGCAGCACGTTGGCGAACGGCGTGCCCCGGCTCATCGGCGCGCTGGCCACGGAGAACCCGAGCTCGCGCAGCAGGGCCACCCAGTCGTCGAGCGGCCGGCCCCACGTGGGCGGCACCCGGTGCCCGCGCACGAGGGCAACGGCGCGGTCCACCCACTGGCTGGCGACGAAGCCGCGCCGGCTCGACGCATCGCCGACGCGCAGCAGCAGCCGCCGCGGCCGGTCGGCACGGCCTTGCAGCAGCGCGTCGCGCACGCGCACGAGCAGCGCCGACTGCGCGGCGTGGTCCACGTAGTGCAGCACGTCGAGGATGACGACGAGCTCGCAGGCCGGCAGCACGGCCTCGCGCATGTCGTTGCACTCGAAGGTCGGTGCCAGCGCGAGGCCGGCGACGGCCCGGCGCGCGCGCTCGACGTCGCGCGGCATCAGCTCGATGCCGTGGTAGCGCTCGGCGCGTGGGGGCGCCGGCCAGGCGAGCGGCCAGCGGCCGGCGCCGGCGAGATCGTCGCAAGCCTGCAGCAGCGAGGCGAGCAGGCCCTGGCCGCAGCCGATGTCGACCACGCGCGCGCCGCAGCCGAGCTCGCCACGCTCGACGAGGCTGCGGAAGACCGGGTCGCGGCCGAGCTTGCCGCGGGCGAAGTGCCGGGCGAACCGCCCCGCTGCACCGTAGGGCGCGCAGGCGCGGGCGTGCAACGCGAGCCAGGCGGCATCGCCCGCCTGCGGGGCTGCCGCGCTGGGGGGCGAGCTGGCGCGCGAGTGCCCGTGCGGGAGGTCGTCGCGCTTCATGGGTGCGGCCCGCCACGCAGGACGAGCGGCAATCCGAGCGGCAGTCGGAACGGCGGGCCGGACATGCCGCTGGGCGGGCTGGCGGGGCTGGAACTCATGAGCGCAAAAATTGTGTCACAGCGGTCCACGCGACCACCCCGCCGCCCGGGCCGGGCCCGTCGGTGGCGCGAAGACCGCGGCGAGCAGCAGCGCCAGCAGCGCGCCGGGGGCGACGACACGTCCGATGGCGGCCAGGAACGGGATCTGCGCGAAGGCGAGCAGGCCGAACGCCGCCACCGTGGTGAGGTTGGCCAGCAGCAGCGATGCCAGCGTCTCGGCGTCCGCAGGCCCGCCGCGGTGCCCGGCGTCGGCCGCCGCCGCGCCCGCGCCCGCCGGGCCGGCGGCGCGATGCGCCTGGTCGAAGAACAGCGCGTAGTTCGACCCCACCGCCACGACGAGCAGCAGGCCGACGAGGTGCAGGATGCCGAGCGTCGTGCCGGCCAAGGCCAGCCCCGCCAGTGAAAGCAGCACGGCCAGCGCCAGGGGCTGGCAGACACCGAGCGTGCGCCGCGCGTTGCGCAGCGCCAGCGCCATCAGTGCCACGACGGCTGCGGCACCGAGCGCCGACTGCCACAGCGCCTCGCGCAGGTAGCGGTGGTAGAGCTCGTCGAGCTCGGCCTTGACGTCGAGCACGCGGGTGCCGGGCAGGCCGTGCAGCGCCGCCGCCAGCCCCGCGGCGTCGATGCCGGCGGCAGGGCCGTGGCCGCCCGACGCGGCGTGCAAGGGCAGCAAGGCGGTGTGGACGCCGCCCGCGCCGCCGGTCGGACGAAGCAGCAGGGCCTCGGCCAGCGGGCGCACCGGCGAGGCCCAGAGCGTTTCGGGCGTCAGCGGTGCGGCCGCACGCGCGCGCTCGATCTCGGTGGCGAAGGGGCCGGCCCAGGCCGCGGCCCGCCCGGCCACCGGCGTGCCGCGGGCGGCCTCGGCCAGCAGCGCCGGCAGCGCCACCGGCTCGGGCAGCGAGGCGCGGCGGCGCTCCTGCGCGGCGCGGCTCGGCAGGAAGCGCGTGATGCTGTCGTAGCCGGCGAGCGCACCGCGCTCGACGAGCTGCTCCAGCCGCGCCGCCGCCGCCTCCGCGCGCTGCAGCGTCGTCTCGGCATCGTCGCCGCGCACGACCACGAGCACGCGCGCATCACTCGCGCCGAGGTCGGCGCGCAGCGCCGCGTCGACGGCCAGCGCCTCGCGCGGCAGCGGGCTCAGCGCCGTGAGGTCGGCTCGCCACCGCTCGGCGCGCTGCAGCAGCAGCACGGCCGCGGCCGCGCCGAGCGCCAGCGCGGGCCAGCGCCACTGCGGCGCGCGCGCCAGCACCCAGGCGGCGGCGCGACCGAGCTGACGCCGCAGGCCGGCGCCCGGCGCGCCGTCGGGCATCAGCACCGGCAGCAGCCAGCGCGTCGTCAGCGCCGCCGCGGCGAGGCCGGCAATGGAGAACACGCCGAGCTGCGCCAGCCCCGGGAAGCCGGAGAAGACCAGCGCCCCGAAGCCGCAGACCGACGTCCACAGCCCGAGCCGCACCGTGGGCCAGCCGCTTGCCAGCCAGTGGCGCCAGCCGGTGCCGGCGCCGGCGGCGGCGCGGCGCGCCTGCACGAGGTAGTAGATGGCGTAGTCCACGGCCTCGCCGATCAGCGTGGCGCCGAAGCCGAGCGTCATGCCGTGCACGGTGCCGAAGCCGAGTGCCACCGCGGCGATGCCGGCGAGCACGCCGCTGCCCACCGGCAGCATCGCGGCACCGAGTGCACGGCCGCTGGCGAAGGCCGTGAACAGCAGCGCCACGATGAGCACCGTGCCGGCCGAGGCGAGCCAATGCACTTCGTGCTGGATCAGGGCGCGGCTGTGCACCGCCAGCACCGGGGCGCCGCCGAGCTGAAGTGTGAGGGCCGGTGCCGCCCCGGCCGCGCTGGCCGCGCTGGCCGCGGTGGTGAAGGCGGCGAAGGCGGCCTGGACGCGCTCGATGGCCGCCTGCTGGGCATCGAGGTCGGCGCCGTCGGCCTTGGTGCCCGCCAGCAGCACCGCCCGCGGCGCCGTGCGCGAGACCCAGACGCCGCCTTCGAGGCGCGGGGCTGTCGGCGGGATCAGCGACTCGGCGATGCGCTGCATCTCGCCGGTGGGGTCGCGCGGCATCAGCTCGGCGACGCCGGCACCGGCCGGCGTGCCGAGCAGCGACAGGGTCTCTGCGAGCGCGTCGCGCAGGCCCGCCGGCTCGAAGCGCTCCGGCGTCACGGCCGGGCTCAGCGCATAGCGGTGCTCGAAGAGCCAGCGGCCGACGTCGGCGAAGGCGGCGCGCTCGCCGTTCTGCACCTGCTCGAACAGGCCGCTCGCGCGCAGCGCCGCGGCCAGTGCCTTCGAGCCGGCAGCGCGTGCCGCGGCGTCGCCGCCCTCGATGCCGATGAGCAGCGTGCGCGAAGCGGCCCCGCTCTGCAGCTGCGCGACGAGCAGCTGCTGCCGCTCGTCCGGGCTCTTCGGGAGGAACGCGCCGAGGTCCGCCGAGTAGCGTGCGCGAACGACCACCACGAGCGCCAGCACGACGAAGAGCAGCCACAGCCCGAACACCGTGGCACGGTGCCGGCGAGAGAGCGTCGCGCTCATCGCGCCGCGGCGAGGGGCTCGATCGTCATCATCGAGCGGTCGCTGCCGGCCAGCGAAAGCTCGACCGTGCGCAGTTCGCCCCCGGTGCCGACGATCTGCAGCTGCCGCACCTGCTGCGCCAGCGCGGCGTCGCGCGGCACCAGCGTCAGCGTCCACAGCCGCGCCGCGCCGGTCAGGGAAAGGTCGAAGTGCCGGCGCAGCAACGCGGCGTTGCCGGTGAGCGTGCCGCGCAGGCCCTCGATCAGCGCGGCCAGCTCGGGCACCGCGTCGAGCGACAGCTGCCGCACGCGCCCGCCGCGCTCCAGCCGCACCTGGTTGCCGGCGACCTCCATGCGCTCGCGCCGCGGCTCCAGCGTCTGGCGCACGAAGCGGTCGGGGGCGGTGAAGGCGAGCGTGCCGCTGGCGCGCAGCGGGCCGTCGAAGCCGGTGACGAAACGCTCCTCGGTGAAACGGGCCTCGCCGCTCTGGCGCCGTGCCAGCAGCGCCATCAAGGCATCGAGATCGAACGGCTTGCCCGCGGCCTGCGCGCTGGCATCGCGCGGAGGCGCCGCCAGCGGCGCCAGCGCGAGCACGGCGGCCGTGGCGAGCAGCCACGCGCGCCGCCGCACGCCGCGCGGCATGCGAGGCGTCGCGGCGCGGGGCACGCGCCCCGGTGCCTCAGCCCTCGCTCCAGAAGTCATGGAAGTTGAACCAGTTGTACGGTGCCTCGTGCACCAGTGCCTCGAGCCGCGCCACGTAGGCGGCGAGCGCCTGCTGCACGAGCCGTTCGCGTTCGCCTGCGTCGTCCACGCGCGCGCGGAAGTCCGCCAGCTCCTCGAAGCGCACGTCGTAGCGGCGGCCGCCGCGGTACAGGCCGACCATGAAGATGACGCGTCGGCGCAGCAGCTGCGCCAGCCGCAGCGGGCCATCGGAGAACCGCGCCGTCGTGCCGAGGAACGGCAGCGCCACGCTGCCGGCGCGAGCCGGGTCGCTCGGCAGGAAGCGGTCGCCCAGCAGCCCGGCGAGGCCGCCGCCGTCGAGCCAGTCGCGGATGGCCAGCGTGCTGCCCGGGCGGCCGATCGGGATGATGCTCAGCTTGAACTGCGGCGCCACGCTTTGCAGAACGCCATGGATCAGCCGCGCGTTGTCCGGGTACATGACCATCGCCACGCGCATGCCCGGACGGCTCTCGCCGACGGCGTGCAGCGCCTCGAAGCTGCCGATGTGCGCGCCGAGCATGAAGGCACCGCGCCCTTCGGCGAGCGTGGCGTCCATCAGGTCGGTACCGGTGACGCGCAGGTCGAACTCGTGCATCTCGCCGCGCACGAAGTAGATGCGGTCGAGCACCGTCGAGGCGAAGGCGTGGAAGTGGCGGTAGCGGTCGGCCAGCGTCGGCGCGCGGCCGAGCGCCCGGGCGAGGTATCGGGCCGAGTGCCGGCGTTGCGCCGGCGAGAAGGCGAGGAAGTACAGCGTGATGGGGTGCAGCACGAGCCGCGCGGCGCGCCGCCCCAGGCGCACGGCGATCCACGCCATCAGGCGCAGCGCGAAGCGGTTGCTGCGCTCGGGTGCGGCGGTCCAGTCGGGGGCGCTGGTGCCGAGCGATGTCTCGCCGAGCACGTCGCGCGGCGGCCACACGGAAGTCACGGCCCGCGCCCCCGGCCGAGCTGGCCGCGTGCGGCGACCCGCGTGCCGACGCGGCACTCGAACGCGACGCCCTGGCCCTGCGGGCGCAGCAGCACGCGCACCTCCTCGCCGGGGCCGACGGGCGAGAGGAACTTCACCTGCTCGATGGCGAGCGGCGCTCCGCCGTCGCCCAGCCGCGCGCGCAGCGCCGGCCGGCGCGCCAGCGAGCGCTGCACGAGCGCCAGCAGCACGACACCGGGGAGCAGCGGATGGCCCGGGAAGTGGCCGGCGAAGGCCGGGTGGTCCGCCGCGATCGGATAGGTGTCGTGCTCGCCCGGCGGCGCGGCGGCGCCGGGCGCACCCGACGGCGCCGCGAGCGTGCGCAGCGCGAAGGCCCGCAGCGCCGACGTCGTCAGCTTGCCGGTCGCCTCGCGCGGCAGTGCGTCGACGTGCACGACGCGGCGCGGCACGAAGGCCGGTTCGAGCTCGGCGCGCAGTGCCGCGATGACCTGGCGCGCGGTCAGCCCCGGCGCGACGACGAAGGCGATCGGCCGGTGCACCGCCTCGACCTCGGCCGACTCGGTGGGCAGGTCGCCGCTCTCGGGCAGCCAGAACGCGCCGTCGTCGACGCCGGCGATGCGGTTGAGGTGGAAGTTCAGGTGCGCGAGCGAGCTGCGCTTGCCGGCGACGTGGATGAGGTCGTTGGCGCGCCCGAGCAGGCGGAAGTGCCGCGCGTCGTGCAGCACGAGCACGTCGGCCAGCGCCGTCGGCTCGGTGACGTGGCCGCCGCTGACGACGAAGCGCTCGACCGCCTCGCCGCCGGTGCCCGCTTCGTCGCCGGCCTCCTGCCGCTCGATGCGCAGCTCGCCGAGCGTCTGCCAGGTTTCGCCCCGGGTCGTCAGCCGGGCGGCCACCTGGCCGGCTTCGGTGCAGCCGTAGATCTCGCCGAGGCGGCCGCCCGTCGCCGCTTCGGCCTGCGCGGCGAGCTGCGGCGACAGCGGCGCGGTGGCCGAAAGCACCAGGTCCACCGGCGGCAGCGCCACGCCCGACTGCAGCAGCGCCTTCAGGTGGAACGGTGTCGTCACCAGCGCCCGCGGCCGCGGCAGACGCGCCAGCGCGGCGGCGATGTCGGCCGGGTAGAACGGCCGGCCGGCATCGAAGCTCGCGCCCCCCAGCATGGCCAGCAGCACACTCGACTCCAGGCCGTAGCTGTGCTGCGCCGGCACGGTGGCGACGATGTTCAGGCCGTGCAGCGTGGGCCGCTGCAGCCACTCGGCCAGGCGTTCTGCTTCGGCGGCGATGTTCACCGTGAGCGGACCGAAGCGCTTGCCGTGCGGTTGCGGCGCCCCGGTGGAGCCCGACGTGAGCAGGCACACGGCCTCGTGCGCGGCGGCGATGCGCGGCACCGCACCCGGCGCGCCGGCTGCATCGCCGGCTGGACGACCGCCGGCCAGCGCGTCGAACGAAACCGTCGCCACGGGCAGCCCGCCGACGTCGAGGTCGTCGGTGTCCGCGAGCACGTAGGGCGGCGCGCCCGCGGCGGGCAGCTGGCGCAGCGTCGCCGGCAACGCGTTCGGCGGCATCAGGCTCACATGGCCGCGCAGCAGCGCGGCCGTCAGGCCGACCGCGAAGTGCAGCCGGTCCTGGCAGAGGTTGATGGCGCGCCCGGCCTGCGGCAGCGCGGCGGCCAACGCCTTTGCCGCGGCGAGGAAGGCGTGGCCGCTGACGGCCTGCCCGTTGCGCCACGCGAGAGGGGCGGCAAGGTCGCGTTCGGCCAGCAGCGGACGCGTTGCCGCCGGTGCGGGTGCGCCCGTCATGGCGACAGGCCTCCGGCCCCGGGCTCGCGTGCGCGCTCGCGCCAGGCCAGCCAGACGCCGAACGGCGACACGCGCTCGAACTCCGGGTGGCGGCTCCAGCGCCAGGCGTGTTCGCCGGCGAAGAGCACGAGCGCCGCCAGGGGCGTGACGACGTTGCAGAACAACGACCACCACGACCACGGCGCCAGCGAGTACACGAGCACGGAGACGCCGATCATGCCGACGAAGTAGAACGTCCACAGCTGCGTCAGCGCGCGCGTGTATCGGTGCATCGCCGGCGTGACGGTGCGGTGCAGGCGCATCGCCATGGCGGTGATGAGCGGCACGCGACCGGCACGCAGCGTGAGGCCGAACACGCCGGCGAGCACGACGTGGATCGCGGCGTGCTGCAGCACGTACATGAGGTGGATGTCCTCGACCCCGCCGCGCGCGACGACGGTCGCGACGACGGCCAGCGCGGCCGCGCAGGCGGCCAGCGTCGGCCAGTGGCGCCGCAGCCAGGCGCCGAGCACCACGGCCGCCCACAGCGGGCCGAACAGCGCCGCCACGCTCCAGGCGCGATCGGGTGCGTGCACCATCAGCAGGTGCGAGACGACCGCGTAGGCGCTTGCCGCCGCACCCGTGCCGGCGAGGCGCCACAGGGGGGGCGCGGACAGGGACGGCATCGGGAAGGCGACGGCTGTGGCGCTCGGCGCGGGCGCGCCGGCGCTACCTGGTGCGATGCTGCGCCACGTGCGCGGCCAGGCTGCGCAGGTTCTGGAAGATGCGCTGGTTGTTCTCGTCGTCGGAACGCAGCTGGAAGCCGTAGCGCTGCGAGATCTCCAGCGCCACCTCGAGGATGTCGATCGAATCGAGGCCGAGCCCCTCGCCGAAGAGCGGCGCCAGCGGGTCGATGGCCTCGGCCGACGTTTCGAGGTTCAGGGCGTCGACGAAGAGCTGGGCCAGCTCCAGCTCCAGCGTGGACGGGGGGGTGCCCCCAAAGGCGATCTGCGGCGAAGACAAGTGGGACCCCTCGGGTGCTTGGAAACTCTGGTGCGCCGTCCGGCCGCGCTGCCGCTGCTCGGGCACCGGCGGGCCGGCTGACGCACCGGCCGATCGGCGCCGCCGCGTGCGGCGCGACGAAAACCGGCCCGGGCAGTCCCACAACGGCTCGTCAGGCCGCCCGCGCAAACCGCGAATTCTAGAGCGGCGAGCGGGCCCGCCCCGGATCAGGGAAGGATCACCGTGGGGAATTGCAGCAGCCCGGGCACCGGGCGGCCGCGCCGGGCGGGTGGCCGGGTCAGAGCGACAGCGCCGCCTCGGGAACCGCTCCGCGCAGGAAGATCAGCGCGCCGCCGGGGCTCCCGAGGGTGTCATGCAGCACGCCGCGGCGGCCGAGGTGGTAGCCGCCCGGGCCCACGACCACGGTGCCGATGTGCATTTCGCCTTCGAGCACCAGGCACTCCTCGTCGACCGGGTGGCGGTGCGGCGGGAGCGTGGCGCCCGGCGCCAGCCGCAGCAGGTACGACATCGTCTCGCCCTCCTGGTGCAGCACCTTGATCGTGACGCCGGGGCCGAACGGCTGCCAGTTGCCGGCCTCGGGGGGCACCGTCAGGTGGCGTGGCGTGCTCTCGGCAGCGATGCGGCGCAGCAGGCGGCGCTTCACGCGCGCCTGCGCCGCGGCGTCGACAGGCTCGGGCGCCACGGCATCGTCGAGCCAGGCCAGCACGTCGGCGTCGAGCACCGGCTCGGCCGGACCGACGCTGTCCTCGCGCGGGGGGGGTGAGGGCGGGGTCTTCATGGGGGGGTGGTCGCCGCGCCGCTGCCGGGGGCGGCCGCAGCGGTGCTGGCAACGAGGGCACGGCGATCGAGCGCGCAGCGCAGCTTGCGCTGGGCCCGCAAGGCGTGCGACTTCACGGTGCCGAGCGGCATGCCGGTGCAGCGCGCGATCTCGGCGTGAGGCATCTCGCGCAGGTAAGCCAGGCCGAGCACCCATCGCTCGGCGGCGCTGAGCGTGGCCAGCGCGGCGTGCAGGCCGGCGGTGGCCTGCCGCCGCCAGAGCCGCTCGGCCGGGTCGGCCTCGGTGTCGGCGCCCAGGTCGGCGGTTCCCCGGTTCTCGACGGCGGCCTCGCTCCTTTCGGCTTCGGCCGGGCCGACGCCTTCGCGCCCCGAAGCGCGATCCGGACGGGCGGCGGCCGCGCGCAGCGCGTCCACGCCGCGGCTGCGCACCAGCGTCAGCAGCCACGTGACGGCACTGCCCCGGGCAGGGTCGAAGCGTGCCACCGAGCGCCAGGCCTCGAAGTAGCAGTCGGCCAGAAGGTCCTCGACCTCGGCGGCATCGCGCAGCAGCCGCCGCGCCACCGTGCGCGCGTAGGCGAACGTCTGCTCGTAGAAGCATTCGAAGGCGTCGCCGTCGCCGGCGGACGCGGCGGCCAGCAGGTCGGCGAGCCGCCGGTCGCGCTCGCGGCGAGCGGCCGCGGCGGCATCGGCGGCCTCAGCCTCGTTGGCGCGCTCCGCGGCTGCGCCGGGCGCGATGGCCGAGCCGGCGGCCTGCCCGTGCGGCGGCAGCGGCGGGTGTCGGGCGGTCGAGGGCATGGCGGACGAAGACCGCAAGGTGCCCGCGATTATCCGCAGCCAGGGTCGCGGCCGGGCCTGCCGCAGCCGCTGATCCGGGCCGCCGCCGGCGCGTGGCACCGGCCGCGACGCAACGCCGGGGGGTGGAACGGTGGGGGCGGTCGCGAGCATGCCGGGTGCGTGTCGTTTCTCTTTGCGGCGGGCGCGGGGGGCGGGCGGGAAACCGCCAGGCGCACTGCCCGTCGTTCGGGCATACGGGGGCGCGGTGCGCGTGGATGCAGCGCGTCCACCCCGGCGGGGGCCTTCCGGTCGGGCGCGCCGGGCGGCCCGGCTGCATCCGGGCCGCTGCGCCAGCCGTAGTCGATGCACGCCAGCCCCACCCGGAGACACCATGCCCCGCTTCGCCGAAGTCAGCCACGACGAGTGGATCGCCGCGCCGCAGTCGCGCGTGCGCAGCCAGTTCGCCGACCTGCGCCATCACATCGACGCCGGCGTGCACCCGAAGCTCCAGTTCCGGGTGCTGCAGGAAGGCCGCGACGCCGCCGGCGACGGCCTGCGCTACGAGCAGCGCGTGCGCCTGCTCGGCATCGTGCAACGCGACCTGTTCGAGCGCCGCTTCCTGGCCGACGGCCGCATGGTCGACACGTCGGTGGAAGGCTTCAACCAGGGCGGTTCGCTCGCCTTCGCCTTCACGCCCGAGGCGCGAGGCGGTGTCGAGGGCACCTGTGTGCACATCACGGTGCGCCTGCCGCTGCCGCCGCTCGTCGGCCCGCTGCTGCGCCCGTTGCTCGAGGCGCAGGTGCGCAAGGAGGTGGCGGCGGCAGCCGCCGAGGACAAGCGCGACATCGAGGTGCGCGGCTATCGCCCGACGATGCACTCGCCGCGGTTCGGTTCGGCCACGGCGCTGGCCGCCTGAATCGGCCGCGGCGGCAGCCGGCGCGCCACGGCGCCCCCGGCACGCCGCGCGCGCCCGGCGAGCGGTGAGCCGGGGGCAGGCGTCAGCCGCCGGCTGCGCCGCCCGAGCCGCCGAGCCGTGTGCGCAGCGACTCGACGCGCGCGCGGTTGGCGCCGTAGTCGCGCCGCCCCACGCGCGACGACGAACGCACGTGGATGACGCCGGCGGCGCGGTCGAGCCAGAACTCGGCGTCGTCGACGAAGCCGAGCCAGCGTGTCGTGAACTCGGCGTGGAGATAGTCGCCGTCGGCGTGCACGATCCGCGCGCGGCGGTCGGCTTCGAGCACGCGGCGCAGGCGTGCCCAGGTGGCGTCCGGGCCGCCCGCCGCAGTGCCGGCGGCGAACGGCGCGATGCGCGCGTAGTCGCGCTGCGGATGGTCGGGCCACAGGTCGGCCTGGCTGCTGACGCTGTTGGGCGTGCGCGAGGGCGGCTTCAGCCGGCCCTCGGTGAGGCCGAGGCGCGACGGGGCCGGACCGCGCAGCCAGCCCAGCTGCCCCGCGGCCAGCGCCAGCACGGCCAGCAGGGCCAGCAGCGCCGTCAGCACAATCGCGATAGCCTTCACCCACGCCATGCCGGCGGCCCCCGCCGGCAGCGTGCCGGCGTGGCGACGATTCTCGCAAGAGCCTGCAAGAGCTTCGACCAGACGCCTCGTGGCATCTCCCGTCTCGTCCTTCCAGGGCCTTTGGCCGTTGATGCTCTCGGCGCTGTGGGGCTGCGCGCCGCTGCCGGCGCCGACGACGGCGCCTGCGGGGCCTGCCGCCCCGTCGACGGCGCCCGCGGTCGCCGTGCACGCGGACCGGCTTGCCTCGAGCGCGCCGGCCGAGGCGGCCGCTCCGGCCGTTCCGTCCCCCATGGCCCCGCCTTACGCCGAGGCCGTGGCGGCACGCTTCCCGCCCCCGCCGGTGCAGTACGCCACCCCGGGGCTCGCACCCGGGCGCGCCACCTACACGAGCAACGACGAGCTCGCGCAGGCGATGCGCGCGCTCGCGGCGCGAGAAGGCGGGCCGCGCCTCGTGGCGGCCGGTCGTTCGCACGAGGATCTGCCGATCGACGCGCTGCACTTCGCGCGGGCCGCGCCTCGCGGGGCCGGTGCGGCGGCCGCCGCCGGCCGGCCGCGTGTGCTGGTCATCGGCCAGCAGCACGGGGATGAACCCGCGGGTGCCGAGGCGGTGCTGGCGGTGGCGCACCAGCTCGCGCCCGGCGGCGAGCTCGCGCCGCTGCTGGAGCGCATCGAGGTCGTGCTGCTGCCGCGCGCCAACCCCGACGGCGCGGCGCGCGCGCAGCGCGTCGGCCGCCACGGCTCGGACATCAACCGCGACCATCTGCTGCTGCGTACGCCGGAGGCGCGTGCCGTCGCCGTGCTCGTGCGCGAGTTCGACCCCGTCGTCGTCGTCGATGCGCACGAGCACACCGTGGTCGGCCGCTACCTGGAGAAGTTCGGCGCGGTGCAGCGCAACGACCTGCTGCTGCAGTACGCGACCACGGCCAACATGCCCCCCGAGCTGGCGCACGCCAGCGAGGCCTGGTTCCGCCAGCCGCTGCTGGCGGCGCTGGCCCGCGAGGGGTTGACGAGCGAGTGGTACTACACCAACGCGCTGGTGCCCGGCGACCTCCGGCTGGCCATGGGCGGCGTGCAGCCGGACACGGCGCGCAATGTCTACGGGCTGCGCAACGCCGTCAGCTTCCTGCTCGAGACGCGCGGCGTGGGCATCGGGCGGGCGCACCTCGCGCGGCGCGTGCATACGCACGTCGTGGCGATGCGTGCGCTGCTCGCCGCCGCCGCGGCACGCGCCGACGATCTGCTGGCGCTGCGCACCCGCGCCGGCGCCGAGGTGGTCGCCGCTGCCTGCCGCGGCGAGGCGGTCGTGCTCGCAGCGCAGACCGCGACGACGCGCGAAGTGGTCATGCTCGACCCGCACACCGGGGCCGACAAGCCGATCCGCGCCGAGTGGATGTCGTCGCTCGAACTGCGGCCGCTGAGGACGCGCCCTCGCCCGTGCGGCTACTGGCTGGCACCCGAGGCGGACGACGCAGTGGCTCGGCTGCAGGCCATCGGCGTGCGCGTCGTGCGTCTCGCCGAGCCGCTGCGGCTGCGGGCCGAGCAATGGCAGGAGGTGACGAGTGTGGAGGCACAGCGGCCGGACGTGCTCGGCCGCGTCAGCGAGCGGCAGACGGCGCGCCTCGTGCAGGTGACGCTGGCGCCGCGTGAGCGGGTGGCCGCGCCGGGCAGCTGGTACGTGCCGATGGACCAGCCGCTGGCCAACCTCGTCTTTTCGGCGCTCGAGCCGGACTCGCCGAACAGCTACTTCGCCAACCGGCTGCTGCCGGGCCTGGACAGCGCGGCCCGCGTTCTCGTGGCGCCGTGGCGCTGAGGCGCGCAGCGCCTCCCGCGCCCATCGCCGCGGCGCCTCAGCGCCGCCGCGTGCCGCCGAGCAACGAGCCGAGCACGCCGCGGATGATCTCCCGGCCCACCGCGGTGCCGATGCTGCGCACCGCCGACGATGCAGCCTTCTCGACCAGGCCGGGATGGCGGCCGCCGCGCGGGCCGGTGGTGCCGAGCACCGCGTCCTTCAGCATGCCGCCCAGGCCCCCGCCAGCCGGTGCCTGGGCGGCCCCGGTGCCACCGGGCACCGTGGGCATCGGCATGCCCGCCATGCCGCCGGCGCCCGCGCGCCCCCCGCGCTGCTGCGCTTCCGCGGCACCCGCCTCGGCGCGACCCTTCAGCTTCTCGTAGGCCGAGTCGCGATCGACCGCCTTGTCGTAGGCGCCCGCCACCAGCGAGCCGGCCAGCAGCGCCTTGCGCTGGTCGGGCGTGATCGGGCCGATCTGGCTGCCCGGCGGGATGACGTAGACGCGCTCGGTGATGCTCGGCCGGCCCTTCTCGTCGAGGAAGCTGACCAGCGCCTCGCCGACGGCGAGCTCGGTGATGGCGGTGGCCATGTCGGCGATCTTGGGGTTCGCGCGCATCGTCTCGGCGGCGCTCTTCACCGCCTTCTGGTCGCGCGGCGTGAAGGCCCTGAGCGCGTGCTGCACGCGGTTGCCGAGCTGCGCCAGCACCGTGTCGGGCACGTCCAGCGGGTTCTGCGTCACGAAGTAGACACCGACACCCTTGCTGCGCACGAGGCGCACGACGAGCTCGATGCGCTCGACGAGCGCCTTGGGCGCGTCGTTGAACAGCAGGTGCGCCTCGTCGAAGAAGAAGACGAGCTTGGGCTTCTCCAGGTCGCCCACCTCGGGCAGGCTCTCGAACAGCTCGGAGAGCATCCACAGCAGGAAGGTGGCATAGAGGCGCGGCGAGGTCATCAGCCGGTCGGCGGCGAGGATGTTCACCACCCCCTTGCCGTCGATCGTCTGCATGAAGTCGCCGATGTCGAGCATCGGCTCGCCGAAGAAGCGGTCGCCGCCCTGCTCCTCGATCTGCAAGAGGCCGCGCTGGATGGCGCCGACGCTGGCCGCGCTGATGTTGCCGTATTCGGTGGTGAAGTCCTTCGCGTTGTCGCCGACGAACTGCAGCATGGCGCGCAGGTCCTTCATGTCCAGCAGCGCCAGGCCGTTGTCGTCGGCGATCTTGAACACGAGGTTGAGCACGCCCTGCTGCGTCTCGTTCAGCGCCAGCATGCGCGCCAGCAGCAGCGGGCCCATGTCGCTGACCGTGGCGCGCACGGGGTGGCCCTGCTCGCCGAACACGTCCCACAGCGTGGCCGGGCACTGCGTCGACTCGGGCATGGGCAGGCCGCGGTCCTTCAGGATGCCGGCCATCTTGGCGCCGACGCTGCCCTTCTGCGTGATGCCGGTGAGGTCGCCCTTGACGTCGGCCAGGAAGACCGGCACGCCGATGGCCGAGAAGCTCTCGGCGAGCCTTTGCAGCGTGATCGTCTTGCCGGTGCCGGTGGCGCCGGTGACGAGGCCGTGCCGGTTGGCCAGCGCCGGCAGCAGCTGGCAGGTGATCTCGCCGTGCTGGGCGACGAGGATGGGGTCGGGCATGGGGGCGCTCCAGGCGGGCTCGAGGACGAGGCGGCACAAAGTCTAGAGCAGCGCCGCCTCGCGCCGCTTCCCGCCGCGCGGCCCGGTGCGCAAGGCGGTCAGCCGCCGGCCTTCACCAGGCTCGGCCGGCACCACGCGCGGTCCGCTTCGGACAGGCCCTCGAACGCCGCCTTCATCTGCACCACCGCCTGCCGGTGCGCGACGACGTTGCCGAGGGCGCGTTCGACCAGCGCCATCGCCTCCCAGCCGAAGAACCACTCCAGCGGCGGCGCCTCGTGTTCGCGCACGAGGTCGAGGCACTTGCGTGCATGGCGCCGCGCCGCGGCGAGGTCGGGCGCCTTCAGCCAGCTGATGGCCAGCCGGTACTCGGCGCGCTCCACCTCGAGCCAGGTGCCGGCGCGCGCCCAGTAGTCGCGCGCCGTGCGCGCGCCCAGGAGCATCAGGTCGCGTTCGGCGTCGCTGCGCGTGAGCTTGTCCGACAGCGTCATCGCGATGTCGTTGCCGGTCACGGCGATGGCGCGGCAGGCCGGATCGGTGTTCGGCAGCGCTTCGGTGTCGAACTCGAGCGCCGCCTCGCGCAGCAGCGAGGCGGCGCGCGGCGTGTCGCGCTCGGCCAGCGCCGACGCGGCATGTGCCGTGACGCGGATGCGCTCCGAAGGCGCCATCGGGCCGCGCAGGTCTTCCAGCCCGCCGGCGAGCGCGAGGCTGGCGTCGAAGATGCGCTGCGCCGTGCCGGCCATCGGGCCGGCCGGGTCGCTGGTGCCGAAGTGGAAGATGTGCTGGCGGCCCTCGGTCCAGCGCCCGAGGTGGTCGCCATAGACATGGTGCGTGAGGCGGATCAGCGCGGCCACGTGCGCGTCGGTGCGCGTCAGCGGCAGCGCGTCCGCCGCGATTCGTGCGGCCACCGCGGCCGGCTGCGCCGCATGTTCATCCCAGGCCTGATCGAGCCACGCGTCGAACTGCATCGACTTCACCTCTCCCTGCGTCTTCCCTGTGTACACCGCCGCAGCGGGGCCGCGGCGGATCAACCTTAGCGTGCGCGCCGCCGGCTGCCAAGGTGCGCGGGGCCGCCGGCTTTCGCCGCTGCATAGAATCCCGCCTTGCCGTCGAGTTGCATCGAACCGGGGAGTACGTTCGTTCATGGCCGGTCATTCCAAGTGGGCCAACATCCAGCACCGCAAGGGTCGCCAGGACGAGAAGCGCGGCAAGGCCTGGACCCGCGTCATCCGCGAGATCATGGTCGCGGCGCGCCAGGGCGGCGGCGATCCTTCGGCCAACCCGCGCCTGCGCCTGGCGATCGACAAGGCCAAGGCGGTCAACCTGCCCGCCGACACCGTCAAGCGCAACATCGACAAGGCCACCGGCAACCTCGAGGGCGTCAGCTACGAGGAGATCCGTTACGAGGGTTACGGCATCGGCGGCGCGGCCATCATCGTCGACTGCATGACGGACAACCGCGTGCGCACCGTGGCCGACGTGCGGCACGCCTTCAGCAAGCACGGCGGCAACCTCGGCACCGAGGGCTCCGTGGCGTTCCAGTTCAAGCACTGCGGGCAGCTCCTCTTCGCGCCGGGCACGAACGAGGACAAGGTGATGGAGGTCGCGCTCGAGGCCGGTGCCGACGACGTGGTGACGGGCGAGGACGGCTCGATCGAGGTGCTCACCGCGCCGGGCGACTTCGAGGCGGTGAAGGCGGCCCTGGCCGCCGCGGGCCTCGTGCCCGAAGTGGCCGGGGTGACGATGCGCGCCGAGAACACGGTGGCCCTGCAGGGCGAGGACGCCGAGCGCATGCAGAAGCTGCTCGACGCGATCGAGGACCTCGACGACGTGCAGGACGTCTACCACAACGCCGAGCTGTGAGCCCCTCACTTGGCTGAGTCTCGTCGGACGCACAAGTGAAGGTCCTGGTCATCGGGAGTGGCGGGCGCGAACACGCGCTCGCGTGGCGGCTGGCGCAGTGTGCGCGCGTGCAGGGCGTGTTCGTGGCGCCGGGCAACGGCGGCACGGCGCTCGAGCCGGCGATGAAGAACCTGCCGCTCACGCGGCCGGCCGAGCTGGCGGAGTTCGCCGCGGCGGAGAAGATCGCGCTCACCGTCGTCGGCCCCGAGGCGCCGCTGGCCGCCGGTGCCGTCGACCTCTTCCGCGAGCGCGGCCTGCCGATCTTCGGGCCCACGCGGGCGGCGGCGGAGCTGGAGAGCTCGAAGGCCTTCGCGAAGGCGTTCATGCAGCGCCACGGCATCCCGACGGCACGCCACGCCACCTTCACCGACGCCGCGGCGGCGCGCGCCCATGTCGGGCTGCGCGGCGCGCCGATCGTCGTCAAGGCCGACGGCCTGGCCGCGGGCAAGGGCGTGGTGGTGGCGATGTCGGTGGCCGAGGCGCACGCCGCCATCGACGACATGCTCGGCGCGAACACGCTCGGCGTCGCGCACAACGACGCCGGCGCGCGCGTCGTCATCGAGGAGTTCATGCCCGGCGAGGAGGCGAGCTTCATCGTCGTCTCCGACGGGCGCACGGTGCTGCCGCTGGCCACCAGCCAGGACCACAAGCGCATTGGCGACGGCGACACCGGTCCCAACACCGGCGGCATGGGCGCGTATTCGCCGGCGCCCGTGGTGACGCCGAACGTGCACGCCCGCGTGATGCAGGAGATCATCCGTCCGACGCTGGCCGGCATGGCCGCCGAGGGGCGGCCGTTCACCGGCTTCCTGTACGCCGGCCTGATGATCGACGCCGAAGGCCGGCCGCGCACCGTGGAGTTCAACTGCCGGCTCGGCGACCCCGAAGCGCAGGTCATCCTGATGCGGCTCAAGAGCGACCTGTTCGAGGTGCTGCACCATGCCGCCCATGGCACGCTCGACCGCGTGGAGCTCCAGTGGGACCGCCGCACGGCGCTGGGGGTCGTGATGGCCAGCGCCGGCTATCCCGCGAAGCCGCGCAGCGGCGACACCATCACCGGCCTGCCCGCCGACACGGCCGATCTCAAGGTCTTCCACGCCGGCACGGCGCTGCGGGGCAGCGACGCCGCCGGCGGGGCGGCGGATCGCACGCTCGTCACCAGCGGCGGGCGCGTGCTGTGCGTGACGGCGCTCGCCGACGGCGTGCGCGCCGCGCAGGCCCGTGCGCTCGGCGCCGTGCGCGGCATCCACTTCGCCGGCGCGCAGTGGCGCAACGACATCGGCCACCGGGCGCTGCACGCATGACCGGCCACGTGCGGCGGGGGTCCCGGGCGTGACCGACGTCACCGCCGACATTGCCGCGGTGCGCGCCTACCTCGTCGCGCTGCAGGAAGGCATCGTCGAGGCCTTCGAGACCGAAGACGGCAAGCGCTTCCTGCGCGACCCCTGGCAGCGCCCGGCCGGCGGCGCGCTCGAAGGCGACGGCCTGACGCAGCTCGTCGAGGACGGCGCACTGATCGAGCGCGGTGGCTGCAACTTCAGCCACGTGCGCGGCAAGGCGCTGCCGCCTTCGGCCACGCAACACCGGCCCGAGCTCGCCGGAGCGCCGTTCGAGGCGCTCGGCGTGTCGCTCGTGATGCATCCGCGCAACCCCTACGTGCCGACGGTGCACATGAACGTGCGCCTGCTGAGCGCGCAGCCGAAGGACGGCGAGGCGGTGAGCTGGTTCGGCGGCGGCATGGACCTCACGCCGTACTACGGCTTCGAGGACGACGCGCGCCACTTCCACCGCACCTGCGCCGACGCGCTGGCCGGCATCGCCGGCGGCCGGGGTGACCTGCACGCACGCTTCAAGCGCTGGTGCGACGAGTACTTCTTCCTCAGGCACCGCAACGAGCCGCGCGGCATCGGCGGCATCTTCTTCGACGACTTCGCCGAGGGCGGCTTCACCAACGGCTTCGCGCTGATGCGCGCGACCGGCGACGCCTTCCTGCACGCCTACCTGCCCATCGTGCAGCGCCGGCGCGAGTTGCCCTACGGCGAACGCGAGCGCGAGTTCCAGGCCTACCGGCGCGGCCGCTACGTCGAGTTCAACCTCGTGTGGGACCGCGGCACCCACTTCGGCCTGCACGGCGGCGGGCGCACCGAGAGCATCCTGATGAGCATGCCGCCGCGTGCCGCATGGCGCTACGACTGGCGGCCCGAGCCCGGCACGCCGGAGGCGCGGCTGTACACCGACTTCCTGCGCCCGCGCGACTGGGCCAACGAGTGAAGCCGGCGCGCCTGCAACACCCGTGAGCCGCGTCGCGATCTTCGGCGGCACCTTCGATCCGCCGCACCGCGCGCACCTGGCGCTGGCGCACGCGGCGCTGCGCGCGCTCGCGCTGGCCGAAGTGCGCTGGATCCCGACTGGCCACCCCTGGCAGAAGGCGCGCGCCGTGAGCCCGGCCGCGCACCGCGTGGCGATGGTGGAGGCGGCGATCCGCGGCAGCGAAGGTGAGGCCCGCTTCGTGCTCGACCGCATCGAGGTCGACCGCGCCGGCGCCAGCTACACCATCGACACGGTCAAGGCGCTGGAGGCGCGCGAGCCCGGCCGGGGGTGGGTGCTGCTCATCGGCCAGGACCAGTACGCGGGCCTGCACACGTGGCAGGGCTGGCGCGAGCTGCTCGCGCGCTGCACGCTCGCGGTGGCGCGGCGCCCGGGAGTCGCCGCCTCGCCGCCGCCCGAGGTGCTCGAGGTGCCGCATCGCGTGGTGCCGCTGGAGATGATGGACATCTCGTCCACCGACATCCGCGCCCGCGTCGCCGCCGGTCGCGACATCGCCGATCTGGTGCCCGCCGAAGTGGCGGGCTATATTGCCCGCCACGGGCTGTACCGCCACTGAGGTCGCTGGCGATCAAGGAGAACGCACCCTGGACATCCGCAAGCTGCAACGCGCCATCGTCGACGGGCTCGAAGACGTCAAGGCCCAGAACGTCGTGGTCTTCAACACCGAGGCGCTGTCGCCGCTGTTCGAGCGGGTGATCATCGCCAGCGGCACCAGCAACCGCCAGACGAAGGCGCTCGCCTCCAGCGTGCGCGAGACGGTGAAGAAACGCGGCCTGCAGGTGCTGCGCACCGAGGGCGAGGACAACGGCGAGTGGATCATCGTCGACTGCGGCGCCGCCGTCGCGCACATCATGCAGCCGGCCATCCGCGACTACTACCACCTCGAGGAGATCTGGGGTGCCAAGCCGGTGAAGATGAAGGGCGTGGCCGACGGGCGGCCGCCGGGCGCCGCGACGCCCGCCGCCGAGCCGGCCCCCGCGGGCGACGGCAAGGCGGCCCGGAAGGCCGCGAGCGCGGGTTCGCCAGGGCGGCCCGTTGGCGCCACGAAGGCCGGCGCGAAGTCGGGACCGACGCCCGGCGCGAAGAGTGGCGCCGGGAGTGGCGCCAAGAGTGACGCAAGGAGTCGTGCGAAGAGTGGCGCGAAGGCGGCCGCCCGCAAGACCGCGGCGAAAGCGCCCCCCCGGGCCGCGCCGAAGGCTCCGGCAAGGAAGGCGCCAGCGCGAGGTGCCGCGAAGGGCACGAGCGCGTCGAAGCAGCCGCGGGCGAGGAAGTTCCCCGCGAAGCCGGCCGCCACGCCGGTGGCGCGCGCCGGCCGTCCCGCGGCGAAGGTGCCTCGCAAGGCACCGACGCGGCCGCGCTGAAGCGGCCGCGGCGCGCTTCGGCTCCGCAACACGGCGATGCGCCTGCTGGTGCTGGCCATCGGCCACCGCCAGCCCGAATGGGCCGAGGCGGCCTGGGCCGATTTCGCGCGGCGCTTCCCGGCCACGATGCGCCTCGAGCTGCAGGCGCTGAAGGCCGAACCGCGCGCCACCGGCAGGACGCCGGCGCAATGCATGGCCGCCGAGGCCGCGCGCATCGAAGCGGCGCTGGCGGGGCTGGCGAGGCAGGGCACGCGCCAGGGCCAGGCGGCGCGCCGCATCGTGCTCGACGAACGCGGCACGGCGGTCACCTCGCCGCAGCTCGCGGCGCGCCTGCGCGCCTGGCGCGACGACGGGCGCGATGCCGCCTTCCTGATCGGCGGCCCCGACGGGCTCGACGAGTCGCTGCGGCGCCGGGCCGACGAGACCTTGCGACTGTCGGACCTGACGCTGCCGCATGCGCTGGCGCGCGTGCTGCTGGCCGAAGCGCTGTACCGAGCGATGACGTTGCTCGAGGGGCACCCCTACCACCGCGAGTAACGGTGGGCAAGAAGCACGACGCGCCGTTCTGCCCGCCGGCGCGCTGTGGTGCGAACCGGCCGCCGCACCTCACGCGTCACGGTGCATGGCCAGCCCAGGCTTCGCTAGGGCCTCTCCTTCGAGTTGCCCGCGGCGAGCGTGACCTTCAGCGCCTCGGCGCGCCTGCGCCAGGGGTGGTCTTCGGGCAGCGTGGCGCCGAGCTGCTGCATCGCGTGGTCGAGGCTCCTTGTTGCCGCGTCGATGTCGCCGAGGGCGCGATGCGCCTCGGCGACAACGAGCGCGGCCTGTCCGCTGCGGAAGGACGGGCGGGCCTTTCGGTCCTCGACATCGGACGGGTGCAGCGCGCGTGCCTGCTGCAGTGCCAGGTTGGCCGCGCCGAGCGCGCGCTCGAACTGGCTGGCGGCAAGCAGGGCCTCCGCACGCAGCAGCGCGGCGTGTGCGCGCTGCTGCGCCGTGCCCTGGTGCGAGCCGATACGGTCGACTTCGCTCACGGTCTCGATCGAGCGGCCCTCCCGCAACGCAAGCTCGGCGCGCGCCAGACGACACACGGCGTCGGCCCCGTTCTCGATCGGCGCAGGGCTCGTTGCCTTCAGCCAGCGCGCAGCCCCTGGCAGGTCACCGGCACGCAGGGTCGCCGTCGCCAGCAGGCACCGCGTCCGCAGCGTGTGCTCGCGGCTCGCACCGGCGCCCAACGAACGTTCGAGGAGCGCTTGCGCCTCGCTGATCCGGTGCAACGCGAGGCGCGGTTCGGCAGCCGCGTACTGCAGCGCCGCGGCTCGATCGGTGGTCCCTGAAGGTCCGGGTCCGGCGTTCGGCACGGCGTGGTCGACCGCGAGCGCCAGGTTCTCGTCGGCGATCTCCATCGCCCGCACGGCGTCACCGGCAGCCAGGTGGAGCGCCGCCAGCTGCTCGCGCAGCTCGAGCATCCGCGGGTCACGGTCCAGCTTGAGGGCGGCGGCCTGCTGCAGGGCCCGATCGAGCCACACCCGCGCTTCCTCGTGGCGGCCCAGCGCGACACTGCGCGTTGCCATCGGATGCAGCACGAGCAGCGCCAGCTGCGGCGCGTGTGCCGCAGGCTTGTCCAGAAGCGACCATGCACGCTGGCCAGCGAGGTAGGCCTCCCGCCAGCGCCCCGCCCGCTGCTCGACATCGGCCAGGCGGGCGGCACAAAGCGCCCGTGTCTTGGCCGGCAACGAGGGCGCCTCGGCGCTGGCCTGCAGGTCGCGCGCCACGTCGGCCACCTCCCCGCCCTGGCGCGCCTGCGCCCACGCCTGGTCGCAGCCGACCTCGGCACGCTCCCACTCGTCCACCAGGACGCGCATCGCTTCGGCGAGCAGTCTGTGCCCCTCGGCGAACGCCCCACGTTCGGCCTGCAGCCGGCCGAGGTAGGCGAGGGCGCGACCGAGCCGCACAGGCTGGCCCTCCAGGCTGGCGCGCGCTGCGGCCTCGCCACGTTGCAGCCACTGTGCACCGGCGCTCTCGGCGGTCACGGGTGGCAGGCCTTGCAGCAGCAACTGCTGCGTGAGCCAGGGCAGCGAGTCGTCGAGGCGGCTCAGCGCTTGCGCCTCGCGCCGACCGTGGTCGAGCAGCTCGGCCAGCCCGATCGAGGCCAGCGACAAGAGGCCGGTGACTCCCGCGACGAGTGCGGTGCCCACCATGCCGCTGCGCAGGGGCCTCCGACGAACCAGACAGCTGAGCTGGTAGACGATTCCACCTTGCCGCGCAGCGACGGGCCGGTGCGAAGCGGCACGGCGCAGGTCTTCCGCCAGCTCGCCAGCGCTGCCGTATCGCAGCGAGGCATCGGCGTGCGTCGCCCTGGCGACGATGGCGTCGAGGTCACCGCGCAGGGCGCGGCGCAAGGCGCGCGTCGTCGCGGCTTCGCTCGGCAGCAGCAGGTGCTCGGTGGTGGCGGCAGCGACGGCGCTGCCGCTGCGCGGTGCCCACGGCGGGCGGCCGGCGAGCAACTCGCACAGCACGGCGCCCAGTGCGTGCATGTCACCCGCAGGCGTCGCGGGCCCGCCGCCAGCCAGCTCGGGCGCGGCATAGGCCCGCGCGGCGTGTGCGGGCGCGGTCGATTCCGGCGGTGACGGCACCTCGATCGCGTCGAGCACTTCCGAGAGCCCGAAGTGCAGCCAGCGCACGCCCTGGTCCGCCGGGGAGACCACGATCTCCGCCGGGTGCACATGGCCATGCACGAGGCGCAGAGCCTGGGCACGCAGGACGGGCTCGAGCACCTGCCCGAACAAGGCCAACCGGGCGCTCGTCGGCAGCGCCCGGTCGAAGCACCATCGCTCGATCGACTGTCCCTCGGCCAGCTCGGTGGCAAGCCAAGGCGTGCCCTCCTCGGCCACACCCACCGCGAGCAGCCGCGCGACACCCGAGTGGCTCAGGCGCAAGACCGCGCGGGCCGCCTGTTCCAGCCGGGCCGGCAGGTCGTGTCTTGCGGGCCAGCGCCATGGCACCAGCAGGGCCACCTCGTCGCCAGGTGCGTCGAGGGCCGCCCGGGTGGCCCGCCATCTCGTGAACCGCCCATCGGTGCCGGCGAGCGGGCCGATGACGATCCAGGGGCCCAAGGTGGCGCCCTTGGCGAGAACCGGTGCGTCGCGCCACTGCGTCGAGGGAGGCGATGCCGGCTCCAGCGCACCGGGCGGCGGCGGCGCGCTCGGGTTGCCGGCAGGGGGCTGCGGGCCCGGCGAAGCGGCCTCGGGCTTCGCCTTCGTGGCCGGCTTGGCCCGCCCGCTGCTGCGCGCCGGCTTCGCGATGCCAGGGCTTCCTGCCGCCTGCTGGTCCGCCGCCGTGGCAGCGGTGCCCTTCTTCCCCTTCGCCCGCTGCTTCCGACGTTCCGGAGCCGCCGGCGCGGGAGCGTCGTTGCCTCCGTCGGGGACGTGTTCCGCGTTG
This sequence comes from Rubrivivax sp., assembly GCA_026125665.1. GTDB lineage: Bacteria > Pseudomonadota > Gammaproteobacteria > Burkholderiales > Burkholderiaceae_C > Rubrivivax. Next base: position 9,769 of record JAHCKS010000019.1, on the reverse strand, counting down.
TCGCCTGGCGCTCCCGTGGGGTCGGACGAGTCGTTCATGGTGCGCGCACGCTGCGAGGGTGGACTCTATCGCCGCGCCAGCCGGGGGCGCAGGTCCCCGACTCGGTGGGGAACTCCGCGCCTGTCATTCGGCGTCGCGGGCGGGATCCACCTCCTCGCCTTCGACCAGCACGCGGAGCAGGCGCAGGTCGCGATCGACGATCACGCAGTCGGCGGAGGCGCCCGTGGCCAGCTGCCCCCGGTCCCGCAGCCCGAGGTAGCCCGCCGCGACGCTCGACAGCCGCCGCGAAGCTTCGCCGAGGCCGAGACCCAGCCCGCGCACGAGATTGACGAGCGCGCGGTCGAGCGTGAGCGCGCTGCCGGCGAGTGTGCCGTCGGCCAGGCGAACGGCACCGAGGCACTTGCGCACGCGTTGCGCGCCGGGGCCGTGCCCGAGGTGGTACTCGCCGTCGGGCATGCCGGCCGCGGCCGTGGCGTCGCTCACGCAGTACAGGCCCGGGATCGCGCGCAGCGCCACGCGCGCCGCGCCGGGATGCACCGTCACCAGGTCGGCGATGAGCTCGGCGTGCTGCGCATGGGCCAGCGCCGCGCCGACGATGCCCGGCGCACGCTGGTGCAGCGGGCTCATCGCGTTGAACACGTGCGTGAACCCGGCGGCACCCGCCGCGAGCGCAGCCACGCCGTCGTCGTAGCTGCCGTCGCTGTGCCCGACCTGCACGCGAAAGCCGGCGTCGCGCAGGGCGCCGATGAGCGGCAGGTGGCCGTCCACCTCCGGCGCGAGCGTGATGACGCGGATCGGCGCCAGCGCGTGCAGCGCGTTCACCTCGGCCAGCGTGGCGCGGCGCGCGAAGGCCGGTTGCGCGCCCAGCCGCTGCGGGCTCAGGTAGGGCCCCTCGAGGTGGATGCCCAGCCAGCGTGCCGCGCCGCGGGCGCGCTCGGCGCCTTCGCGAACGAGCGGCCCCAGCGCGGCGAGCGCGCCTTGCACCTCGCCGATGGGCGCCGTCATCGTGGTCGCCAGCATGGCCGTGGTGCCGTGCGCGGCATGCAGGCGCGCCACCGCGGTGGCGGCTTCGGCGCCGTCCATCACGTCGTGGCCGCCGCCGCCGTGCACGTGCAGGTCGATGAAGCCCGGCAGCACGATCGGCACCGTGGCGTCGAACAGGGTGCGCTCGTCGGCGATCGGCGTGCCGGCGACCGCGGTGATGCGGCCGCCCTCGTGCTCGAGCGTGCCGGCGACGAAGCCCTGGGGACCGAGGATGTGGCCGGCGACGTGGCCGTGGCGCTGGGAGGGCATGCGCGGGTGCGGCGGCGCCCTCAGGGCGCCACGGAGACGTGATGCGCGAGCACGAGCCAGCGCTCGCCCATGCGCTCGAGCACCATCGTGAAGTTCTGCAGCACGTCGATTGTCGTGCCGGCCGCACCGGCCGCGCCGGGTGCCGGCACCTTGAAGCGGTATTGGCCGGCGAACACGGTGATGGCACCGCTGACGCGTGTGCTCTGCTGCACCAGCGACACGGTCGGATTCGGGCGGCTGCCACAGCCGACGGCGAGATAGCGCTGCAGGCCGTCACGCGTGGTCACCGGCTGGCGCGTGTTCGAGGTGGCGAAGGTGAAGAGCGGGGCATACGCGGCGACGAAGAGGCCCTCGTTGCAGCCGTTGTAGGCCTCGATGACACGCTGGTGCGCCTGCGCGGCCGTACCGCCCGTGGCCGCGGCCGAGCCGGCATCGGCGGGCTTCGGCCCGGTTGCGCAGCCGCCCAGGGTCTGGAGCACCGCCAAGCCGAGGGCTGCGAGCGGCGCGCGGCTGCCCGGTGTTCGGCGCGGCGCGGATCTGAAGCGCGTGGTCCGGCCATGGGTCGGGTTGATCGGGGTCGCCATGTTCGCTCGTACCTCGTTGCCAGGTTGCGGTGACGCGCGAGGCTTGGGTGGCCGGCCGCCTCGGCGAGTTCGGGGAGGTTACCAGCCGGCCGCTGCGCCGCAGCGCACACAATGCCGCCATGCCTGTCCGCGCGCGCGCCAGCACCCACGCTTTCGTCTACCTGGCCTCGCAGAGCCCGCGTCGCCGCCAGCTGCTGGAGCAGGCCGGCGTGCCCTACGAGCCGCTGTCGCCCGGGCCCGGCGAGGACCCCGAGGCGCTGGAGGCACCCCTGGGCCAGGAACTGCCCGCCGCGTACGTGCAGCGCGTGACGGCACTGAAGGTGCGCGCGGCGCGCCGGCGGCTCGCCGCGTCCGGCCGACCGGTGGCGCCGCTGCTGTGTGCCGACACCACCGTGGCGCTCGGCCGCCGCATCCTCGGCAAGCCGGCCGATGCCGCCGAGGCCGCGGCGACGCTCGCGGCGCTGTCGGGCCGCACGCACCGCGTGCTCACTGCCGTGGCGGTGCACGACGGCCGGCGGCTGCGCCAGGCGCTGTCGGTCTCGCGCGTGCGCTTCGCGCCGCTGCCCGCGCGCGTCATCGAGGCCTACGTGGCCACTGGCGAGCCCTTCGGCAAGGCCGGCGCCTACGCGATCCAGGGGGCGCTGGCCGGCTTCGTCGCGCACATCGAAGGCAGCCACTCCGGCATCATGGGCCTGCCGCTGTTCGAGACCGTGCAGCTGCTGCGCGCCGCGCGCGTGGCGACGGTCCTGACCCGTACCTGATCCTTCCCACCCGCACGCATGGCCAGCCAGGACATCCTCATCAACTGGGCCCCGCAGGAGACGCGCGTGGCCATCGTCGAGAACGGTGCCGTGCAGGAGCTGCACATCGAGCGCACGCTCGAGCGCGGACAGGTCGGCAACGTCTACCTGGGCAAGGTCGTGCGCGTGCTGCCGGGCATGCAGAGCGCCTTCGTCGACATCGGCCTGGAGCGCGCCGCCTTCCTGCACGTGGCCGACCTGCTGCCACCCTCGGCCGGCGGCCGCAGTGGCGTCGGTGCGATCGGCAACGGTAACGGCAATGGCAATGGCAACAGCGGCATCGCCGGCAACGGCAGCCATGGAGGTGGCGGCACCACGGTGCCGGGTGCTCCCGCGGGCGGCAGCGCAGGCGGGCGCGCCGACGCGCCGCCGCTGCCCATCGAGCGGCAGGTGTTCGAGGGCCAGACGCTCACCGTGCAGGTGATCAAGGACGCCATCGGCACCAAGGGCGCGCGGCTGTCGACGCAGGTGTCGATCGCCGGGCGCATGCTCGTCTTCCTGCCGCACGACAACCACATCGGCATCAGCCAGAAGATCGGCTCGCCCGAGCTGCGGGAGTCGTTGCGCGCCCGGGTCACGGCGCTCGCGTCGGCCGGCCTGCCCGAAGGTGCGGGCACCGGCGGCTTCATCCTGCGCACGAATGCCGAGGAAGCCACCGATGCCGAACTCGCCGAGGACATCGCCTACCTGCGCAAGGCCTGGGCGACGATCCGCGAGCGCGCGCAGAGCCAGCCTCCGGGCACGCTGCTGCACCAGGACCTGAGCCTCGCCGAACGCGTGCTGCGCGACCTGGCCACCGAGGTGACGGCGGCCATCCGCATCGACAGCCAGATGCAGTTCGAGGCGCTCAAGACCTTCGGCGAGACCTACATGCCCGGCGCCGCCGCCAAGCTCGAGCACTACCGCGGCGAGCGGCCGATCTTCGACCTCTTCGGCATCGAGGAGGAGATCGCCAAGGCGCTCGGGCGGCGCGTCGAGCTGAAGAGCGGCGGCTACCTCATCATCGACCAGACCGAGGCGCTGACGACGGTGGATGTCAACACCGGCGGCTATGTCGGCGCGCGCAACTTCGAGGACACGATCTTCAAGACCAACCTCGAGGCCGCGGGCGCCATTGCGCGGCAGCTCAGGCTGCGCAACCTGGGCGGCATCATCATCGCCGACTTCATCGACATGGCGCGCGAGGACCACCAGCAGGCGGTGCTGGCCGAGCTGAAGAAGCAGCTCGCGCGCGACCGCACGCGCACGACGGTGAGCGGCTTCACGCAGCTGGGCCTGGTGGAGATGACGCGCAAGCGCACGCGCGAGAGCCTGGCGCACATGCTGTGCGAGCCGTGCCCCACCTGCCAGGGCCGCGGGCAGGTGAAGACGGCGCGCAGCGTGTGCTACGACATCCTGCGCGAGATCCTGCGCGAGGCGCGCCAGTTCGCGCCGAAGGAGTTCCGCGTCGTCGCCAGCGCCAGCGTGGTGGAGATGCTGCTCGACGAGGAGAGCGTGCACCTGGCGGGCCTGAGCGAGTTCATCGGGCGGCCGATCTCGCTCTCCGCGGAGCCGACGATGAACCCGGAGCAGTACGACATCGTGCTGCTGTAGGGGCAGGCGGGTCCGAGAGCCTTGCCCAGAGAGCGGAGGGGGCGAGCGGCAGGTGGCTGCGCGCGGCGTTCATCCGCCGGCGCGGCCGCGCGCCGCCTTCCGGGTGACCGCCGGTTCGCCCAGCGCGCCGCGGAAGCCGGCGGCGATGAAGGCCAGCAGCATCGGCTCGCGCGCCGGGTCGGCGGCCGTGGCGGTGCGGTTCGACAGGCGCTCCACGCGCACGTCCGAGAGGTGGTGCAGCACGGCGCCCAGCATGAACTGGTAGCACCACGCCACGTCGGCGCGCGTGCGCTTCGGGAACAGGCGCTGCAGCGCATCGATGAACGCATGTGCCATCGGGTCGAAGAACTCGAGCTGCGCCTGCTCGGATTCGGGCGTGGGCGAAGCAAGGTCGCGCGCCGCCATCTTGGCGAAGTACTGTCCGGCCGGGTCGCTGTTCATCGCCACCAGCGGCCGCACGAAGGCGGCGAGCACGGCCTCGAGCGAGAGCGCCTCGTCAGAGGCCATCGCCGCCTGAAGCAACCCGCGCCGCCGCCGGATGCTCGGCAGCCATGACTCGAAGATCGCGTGGTAGAGCTCGTGCTTGGCGCCGTAGTGGTACGAGACCAGCGCCACCGGCACCTGCGCTTCGGCGGCGATGTCGCGCATCGAGACGGCGTGGTAGCCACGCTGCGCGAAGAGCTTCTCGGCCGCCAGCAGGATGGACTGGCGGCGGTTGGTCGCCTCGGGCGCCGCGCGCGCGAAGGCGGGGGCGCCGCCCGGGGCCTGCTTCGTGGTGGCCGAGTGCGTGACGGCCGCGGAGTGGGTGGGTGCCGCCGCGGCCGCGGAGACCTTCGAGGTCCTGGCGGACCTCTGGGGACGGGCGGCCTTGGGCGGCTTGGCTGCAGGGCGCGGAGGTGAAGCCTGGATCACTTCGCTGGTGTCGGGGGCATGGAAGGGGCCGTGCCGCCGCGGCACTCGCCCGACCCGGGAGTATGCCGGGTTTGTACGAATGATCAGCAACTTGAACGATCGTTCAAAATACGCCACCGGAGGCACCGGTCGGCGGCGGAACGCTCTGGGGGCCACCGTGCCTTCCACCCGATCCGGCACGCCTGGCGGCCGCCGGTTCGGGGCCCCGGGGTTCCGGGGCCTCGATCGCTTCCAAGGAGACTTCGATGAACGACCGTCGCCATCTGCTGCTGACCTTCGGCGCCGTGGCGCTCGGGGCCGGCCTGCCGGGCCCTGCGGGTGCGCAGGCCCCGGCACCCGCCCTCGACACCGTGCGCATCCTCACCGGCTTCCCGCCCGGCGGTACCGTGGACGTGGTGGCCCGCCGCCTGGCCGACCGCCTGCGCGGCACGTACGCCAGGACGATGCTGGTGGAGAACAAGCCCGGTGCCGGCGGCCGCCTGGCGGTGGAGGAGCTGCGCCGCGCCGCGCCCGATGGCACCACGCTGCTCATCACGCCGGCGGCGATGGTGACGCTCTATCCGCACCTGTACCCGAAGCTCAGCTATGGCATCGACGACGTGACTGCCGTGTGCGGCGCCACCACGGTGGTGTTCGGGCTGGCCGTCGGCCCCGCCGTGCCGGAGGGCGTGCGCACGCTCAAGGACTTCCTCGACTGGGCGCGCGTCACGCCGGCCAGGGCCTCCTTCGGCTCGCCAGGCGCCGGCTCGCCGCCGCACTACGTGGGCGCGCTGCTCGACAAGGAAAGCGGCGTGGCGCTGAACCACGTGCCCTACCGCGGCACCGTGCCCGGCGTGCAGGACACGCTGGGCGGCCAGATCGCCAGCTTCATCGGCCCCATCGGCGACTACCTGCCGCACTTGAAGACCGGCCGCCTGCGCGTGCTGGCCACCTCCGGCCCCACGCGCACGCGCTTCCTGCCCGACGTGCCCACCTTCACCGAGCTCGGCTTCAAGCCGCTGGAGCAGGTGGAGTGGTACGGCTTCTTCCTGCCCTGGAAGGCCGCGCCCGACGTGGTGGCGCGTGCCGCCAACGCCCTGCGCAGCGCGCTCGCCGGGCCCGAGATGGCCGAGGGCCTGGCGCCATTCGGCCTGGAGGTGGCGGCCACGCCCACCGCGCAGCTGGCCAGGGCCGTGCGCGAAGAGCACGCGGCCTGGGCGCCGGTGGTCAAGCGCGTGGGCTTCACGCCCGAATCCTGAGCGCCGCGCCGCAGGCCACCATGACCCGCCGCTTCGTCGACCTGTCCATCTACCTCGAGAACGACGTCGCCTCCGACCCGCCCGGGCTGGAGCCGAAGATCACCTACTTCACGCACGAGCACACGTACGAGCAGATCGCACCGTTCTTCCCCGGCCTGCGCAAGCAGGACCTGCCCGACGGCGAGGGCTGGGCCGTCGAGCAGGTGCAACTGTCGACGCACAACGGCACGCACCTCGACGCGCCGTGGCACTTCCACAGCACGATGGACGCGGCCAGCGGCCGGAAGGTGCCCGCCACCACGATCGACCAGGTGCCGCTGGAGTGGTGCTTCCAGCCGGGCGTGAAGCTCGACTTCCGCCACTTCGCCGACGGCTACGTCGTCACCGCCGCCGATGTCGAGGCCGAGCTCGCGCGCATCGGCCATGTGCTGAAGCCGCTGGAGATCGTCGTCGTCAACACGCGCGCGGGCTCGCGCTACGGGCAGCGCGACTACGTCAGCGCCGGCTGCGGCATGGGCTACGAGGCCACGATGGTCCTGCTCGAGCGCGGCGTGCGCCTCACCGGCACCGACGCCTGGAGTTGGGACGCACCCTTCGTGCACACGGCGAAGAAGTACGGCGAATCGAAGGACGCCTCGCTCATCTGGGAAGGCCACAAGGCCGGCCGCGACATCGGCTACTGCCACCTCGAGAAGCTGCACAACCTCGAATCGCTGCCGGCCACGGGCTTCTTCATCAGCTGCTTCCCGCACAAGGTGCGCGGCGCCAGTGCCGGCTGGACGCGCGCCGTGGCCATCTTCGACCCGGCGTTCGAGGCGCCGGAGGGCCGAGGCGGCGATGAGCCCCGATGGCACGCATGACCCGGTGGCGCGAAGCTGGGTGCCTTCGGCCCAGCGCGCGAACACCGACTTCCCGCTGCAGAACCTACCGCACGGCGTGTTCCGCCGGCGCGGCAGCGGCGAGCCCTGGCGCGGCGGCGTGGCCATCGGCAGCGAGGTGCTGGACCTGCGCGCGGTGTGCGAGGCCGGTGTGTTCGACGACGCGGACGTGCTCCTGCGCACCGCCTTGCGCGCGGCGGCAGCCGACGGGCTCAACGAGCTGATGTCGCTCGGCCGGACGGCCTGGCGTGCGCTGCGCGCGGCGTTGTTCGAGGGCCTGCGTGCAGGCAGCCTGCGGGCGCCGCGGCTCGCGCCCTGCCTCGTGCCGCAGGGCGAGGTGGAGCTGCGGCTGCCGGCGCGCATCGGCGACTTCACCGACTTCTTCACCAGCCACGACCACATGCGGCGCATGGGCCTGCTGTTCCAGCCCGACCGGCCGCTCTTGCCGCACTTCACCGCGCTGCCCATCGCCTACCACGGCCGCGCCTCCACCGTCGAAGCGAGCCCGATGCTGGTGCGGCGGCCCTGGGGGCAAGTGCGCCGCGCGGGCGAGGGCAGCCCGGAGACGGTGCCCACGCGCGCGCTCGACTTCGAGCTCGAGCTCGGCGCGTGGGTGGGCCCGGGCAACCCGCGCGGCGCCTCGATCGGCATCGACGAGGCCGACGACCACCTCTTCGGCCTCAGCCTGCTGAACGACTGGTCGGCGCGCGATGTGCAGGGCTTCGAGGCAGTGCCGCTCGGGCCCTTCCTGGCCAAGAACTTCGCTACCACCGTGTCGCCGTGGATCGTCACGATGGAGGCGCTGGCGCCGTTCCGCGCGGCCGTGCGCCGCGACGCCGGCGACCCGCCCCTGGCGGCCTACCTGCGGCCGCCGGCCGCGGACATGAACCTGGCCGTGGACCTGCGCCTGCAGGCCTGGCTGGAGGTGCCGGGCCTGCGGCCGTTCTGCGTGACCGACACGCGCTCGACGCACGGGCACTGGTCGTTCGCGCAGATGCTGGCGCACCACACGCTGAACGGCTGTGCGATGCGGCCTGGCGACCTGCTCGGGAGCGGCACGCAAAGCGGCCCCGGGGCGAACGAGTGCGGCTGCCTCATGGAGCGCACGTCGGCCGGCGGCGAGCCGCTCGGACTGCCCGGTGGCGGCCGGCGCACGATGCTCGAAGACGGCGACACGATCGTGCTGCGAGCCTTCGCCGAGCGGCCGGGCGCGGTGCGCATCGGCTTCGGCGAGTGCCGCGGCACGGTGCAGCCGGCCGGCGCAGGCCTGGGGGCGGCGCGGGCCTAGGGCGGCTCGGCGCAGGCCGGCGGGCTGCGGCGTTTGCTCCGCCGCAGCGACCCGCCGGGTGCCGCGCCGCCGATGTGGCTTCAGGGGCTCAGGCCGAGCGCGGCGAGCGTGCTGTCCACGGCCTCGCTCCAGCCGCGGTTCGCCGCCGGGCTCGCCGGGCTCGGGTGCAGGATCTGCGCCACCTTGATGCGGCGCGCGAGTGCCGAGTCGACGAGGCCCCCCTCGAGCACGCTGCGCAGGCAGCGCTCGGCGAAGCCGCCGATGCCGATGGCCCATTCGGGCTGCAGGGCTGCGAGCGCCGCCGCGAGGTGGCGGTCGCAGGCTTCGGTGACGTCGCGGCGCTCGGCGGCGGGCAGCTTGTCCGGCGTGAAGTTGCGGCCCGACGCCTCGAGGAAGACGAGCGGACAGTAGTTCAGAACGAACCAGTCGCGGAAGAACGACTCGGCAGCGCCGAAGCGCAGCGCCGCCCAGCCCCACAGGCGCCGCCCGCTGACCTCGGAGCGGCGGCAGGCGAAGCCGTCGATCGGGCGCTTGGGGTGTTCGCGCGCGGGCCGCTGCACCGGCGCAGTGATGCCCATCCAGTCGCGCACGGCAGCCACCTCGCCGAAGGGCACGCCCGTCTGCATCATGCCGAAGGGCCCCGGGTTCATGCCCAGCAGCACCACGCGCTTGCGCGTGGCGCCGTAGCGCCGCACATAGGCCTCGTACGGCGCGAAGGCATACTGCAGCGGGTCGTAGACATGGGTGATCGGAGGCGCGAAGCGCAGCGCTTCCAGCGTGCGCGAGAGCTCGCGGGCAGCGTCGAGCAGCTTGGGCGCGATGGGCGAATGCATTCGGGGGCGAGGTCGGCCAGGCGAAGGCGCGATGATGAAAGAAAAAGGGCCCGCTGCGGCCGCACGGGCCCGAGCTGCCAGGGCGCAAGGGGTCCCGGCTACCCCTTCACGCACACCACCTGCTTCAGCGTGTGCACGACCTCGACCAGGTCGCGCTGCGCTTCCATCACGGCGTCGATGTCCTTGTAGGCGGCGGGCGTCTCGTCGATGACGTCCTTGTCCTTGCGGCACTCGACGCCCTCGGTGGCGGCGCGGTGGTCGGCCAGCGTGAAGCGGCGCTTCGCCTCGCCGCGGCTCATCACGCGGCCGGCGCCGTGCGAGCAGGACTCGAACGACTCGGGATGCCCCAG
>JAHCKS010000180.1 GCA_026125665.1 Rubrivivax sp. | reverse complement strand
ACGCCGAGGTGCGAAGCCAGCGCGTCGCCGCCGCGCAGCGCGGCGGCCGCGCCCTGCAGCACCACCTGACCCTTGCGCAGCACGACCAGCCGGTCGGCCTGCGCCGCCACGCGACGGAAGTCGCGGTCGACGATCAGCGTCGCGATGCCGTCGGCGCGGATGGCTTCGATCACGCGCCAGATCTCGGCCACGACCTGCGGCGCCAGGCCCTCGGTCGCCTCGTCGAGCACGATCAGCAGCGGGTGCGTCATCAGCGCGCGGCCGATCGACAGCATCTGCTGCTCGCCGCCGGACAGGTGCGCGCCGAGGTGGCCGAGGCGCTCGGCGAGCCGCGGGAAGGTCGCGAGCACGCGTTCGAGCGGCCAGTCGCACCGGCCGTCGACGCCGGGGCGTGCGGCCATCACGAGGTTCTCGCGCGCGGTGAGGTTGGGGAAGATGCCGCGGCCTTCGGGCACGTAGGCCACGCCCAGGCGCGCCACGGCATGCGGCGCGGCGTGCGACACGTCGTGCCCGCGCACGGCGATGCGGCCCCGGCGCTCCTTCACGTGGCCGAGCAGCGTGCGGATCAGCGTGCTCTTGCCCATGCCGTTGCGGCCGAGCAGGCCGACGGTTTCGCCGCGGCCGATCTCGAGGTCGACGCCGTGCAGCACGTGGCTCGAGCCGTACCAGGCGTGCAGCGCGCGCGCGGCGAGCAGCGGCGGCGCGGCGCCGGGCGCGTTCACGCGGCTTCCTCCTCGTCCTGCGTGCCCAGGTAGGCCGAGCGCACGCCGGCGTGCGCGCGCACCTCGGCCGGCGTGCCGCAGGCGAGCACGCCGCCGTTGACCATCACCGTGATGCGGTCGGCGACGCGGAACACGGCGTCCATGTCGTGCTCGACGAGCGCGATCGCGTGCCCGTGCTTCAGCTCGTGCAACAGCTCGAGCAGGCGCTCGGTCTCCTCGGCGCCCATGCCGGCGAGCGGCTCGTCCAGCAGCAGCACGCTCGGCGCGCCGGCCAGGCACATGGCGATCTCGAGCTGGCGGCGCTGGCCGTGCGACAACGTGCCGGCCGTGCGGTCGAGCACGCCGGCGAGCCCGGCGCGCGCCGCCGCGTCGCGCGCCGCGCCGGCGCTGTGCGGGCACGTCGACGCGTCCGACCACCAGTCCCACGGCCGCTGCCAGCGTGCCTGCGCCGCCAGCCGGCAGTTCTCCAAGACGCTGAAGACGGGGTAGATCGACGTGCGCTGGTAGATGCGCCCGAGCCCGGCGCGTGCGCGGCGGGGCTGCGACCAGCCGGTGACGTCGCGGCCGTGCAGCTCGACGCGGCCGCTCGTGGCCGGCAGGTCGCCGGCGAGCACGTTGAGCAGCGTCGACTTGCCCGCGCCGTTGGTGCCGATCACCGCGTGCACGGCTCCGCGGTGCAGCTCCAGCGACACGGCGTCGACGGCGAGCACGCCGCCGAAGCGGCGCGACACGGCATGCGCGCGCAGCAGCACGTCGCCGGCCCGGCCGGTGGTGCACGGGTCGCCGGCGCCCGTCACGCCGAGCCCCCGGTGCGGCGCTGCACGAGCGCACCCAGGCGTTCGCCGGCGCCGATCAGCCCGCGCGGCAGCAGCGCCACGCTGGCGATGATCGTCACTCCCAGCCCGAGCAGCCAATGCTTGGCGAAGGCGCCGAACAGCGCCTCGGAGCGGAAGACCTCCTGCAGCAGCGTGAACGCGAAGGCCCCGAGCACCGCGCCGCGCAGGTGGCCGATGCCGCCGAGGATGAGCATGATCAGCACCGCGCCCGAGAGATGCCAGCTCAGCAGCTCGGGGTTGACGAAGCCGTCCTTCACCGCGAACAGGAAGCCGCCGAGCCCGGCGATGGCGCCGGAGACCACGAAGGCCGCGAGCTGGTACGGGTACGGCGAGAAGCCCGTGGCACGCATGCGCGCCTCGTTGATGCGCATGCCCGCGAGCGCGCGGCCGAAGCGCGCGCGGCCGAGCAGCGCCAGCAGCACGAACACCGCCGCCAGGCAGCCGAGCACGACGTAGTAGATGACGAGCGGCTGGTCCAGGTCCAGCCGCAGCGCCGGGCCGAGCGCGGCCACGGGCTTGAAGTTCAGGTAGATGCCGTCGGTGCCGCCGCCCAGCGGCGTGTCGTGCGCCACGTGATAGGCCATCTGCGCGAACGCCAGCGTCACCATGATGAAGTAGACGCCGCGCGTGCGCAGCGACAGCGCGCCGACGGCGAGCGCGCAGGCCGCCGCCAGCGCCACCGCGGCCGGCAGCAGCCACGCGAGCGGCGCGCCGGCGTCGGCGGGCGAAAGCCGCACCGTCGCGTAGGCGGCGACGCCGAAGAACGCGGCCTGGCCGAAGCACACGAGGCCCGCCGTGCCGACCAGGAACTGCAGGCTCAGCACGACGATGGCGTAGATCATCGTCTTGGTCGCGAGGTCGAGGCCGTAGCTGCCGGCCACCGCGGGCCACAGCGCCAGCGCCAGCGCGCCGAGCGCCACCGAGCCGCCGCGTGCCCACGGCAGGCCGCCCGCGGCGGCGGCGGCCGGCGCGCCGCCGATGCCGCCGCCCGGCCAGCTCAGGCCGTCCGGAACAGGCCCTCGGGCTTCCACAGCAGGATCACCGCCATCAGCAGGTACACCCCGACGCCGGCGGCCTGCGGGACGATCACCTTGCCGAAGGTGTCCACGAAGCCGATCAGCAGCGCCGCCGCCAGCGCGCCGCGGATCGAGCCGATGCCGCCGATGACGACGACGACGAAGCAGACGATCAGCACCTGCTGGCCCATGCCCGGGTAGACCGACGACACCGGCGCGGCGAGCATGCCGGCGAGCACGGCCATCGTCACGCCGGCGGCGAAGACGAGGCGGTACAGCAGCCGGATGTCGATGCCCAGCGACTGCACCATCTCGCGCGAGCTCGCGCCGGCGCGCACCGTCATGCCCAGCCGCGTGCGCGAGAGCACGAACCACATCGCCGCCGCCAGCGCCAGGCACACCGCCGAGAGGAAGAGCCGGTAGACGGGGTAGGTCATCAGCTCGCCCAGCGGCACGCTGCCGGCCAGCCATGCCGGCGGCGGCACCGCATGCACGTCGTCGCCGATGGCGAGGCTGCGCAGCTCCTCGAAGACGAGGATCAGCCCGTAGGTCATCAGCACCTGCTGCAGGTGCTCGCGCTCGTACAGGAAGCTGAAGAACGCCCACTCGAGCACGAGGCCCAGCACCACCGCGAGCGCGGCGCCGAGGGCCAGCGTCGCGAAGAAGCCGCCGCCGAGGGCGGCCGCGACCCACGGCGCCAGCGCGACCGCCAGGTAGGCGCCCACCATGTAGAAGCTGCCGTGCGCCAGGTTGATGACGCCCATGATGCCGAACACCAGCGTCAGGCCCGACGCGACGAGGAACAGCAGCAGCCCGTACTGCAGCGCGTTCAGGCACTGCACGAGGAACGTGGCGAGGTCCATGGCGCGGCGTCCTGCGTGAGGCGCGGATGCGGCGGTGCGGCGGCCTGCGCGGGGGGCTACATGCGGCAGCCGCGGCCCGGGTCGGCGAGCCCCTTGCTCGCCACGCCGACCACCTTGTTGTCGCGGCCGCTCACCTGCCGAAGGTAGACGTCCTGCACCGGGTTGTGGCTCTTGCCGAGCACGAAGGCGCCGCGCGGGCTGTCGATGCGCGCCTTGCGCAGCGCGGCGGCGAACTCGGCCTTCTTCGTGATGTCGCCGCGCACCGCCGCCAGGCCGATGCCGAGCATCTGCGCCGCGTCGTAGCCCTGCACCGCGTAGACGTCGGGCTGCAGCCGGTAGGCCTTGGCGTACGCCAGGCGAAACGCGTTGTCGCGCGGCGTGCCCAGGCTGTCGGCGTAGTGCAGCGTCGTCAGCAGGCCGTCGGCGTCGGCGCCCTGCGCCTCCAGCGTGCCGTCGGTGAGGAAGCCGGCGCCGTACAGCGGGATCGTCTTCTTCAGCCCCGCGGCGGCATAGTCCTTGACGAACTTCACCGCGCCGGCGCCGGCGAAGAAGGTGTAGACGGCGTCTGGCTTCAGCGACGCGATCTCGGTCAGCAGCGCCTGGAACTCGACGTTCGGGAACGGCAGGCTGAGGTCCTTGACGACCTGGCCACCGGCCTTCTCGAAGGCCTCCTTGAACCCACCCACCGACTCGTCGCCGGCAGCGTACTTCCAGGTGATGGTGACGACCTTCCTGTGGCCCTTGTTCGCCATCACGTCGCCCATCGCGTAACCCGACTGCCACATCGAGAACGAACTGCGGAAGATGTGCGGCGCGCACATCGCACCGGTGATGGCACCGGCGCCGGCGTTGGGCACGATGAGCACCGTGCCGCTGTCGCGCGCCACGCGCGCCATCGCCATCGCCACCCCCGAGTGCACGGTGCCGACGAGCACATCGACGTTGTCGCGCTTGACGAGCTTGTTGGCGTTGTCGGTGGCCTTCGCCGGGTCGCTCTCGTCGTCGACCTTGAAGAACTCGATCTCTCGCCCGCCGAGCCGGCCGCCCTGCTCGGCGACGTGCAGGCGGAAGCCGTTCTCGATCGCCGTGCCGAGCGCGGCAAAGGTGCCGGTGTAGGGCAGCATCAGGCCGACCTTGAGCTTGGGCTGCTGCGCGAAGGCCGGCGCCGCCGGGCCGAAGCACAGGGCCGCCGCGACGGCCACCGTCGCAAGCAGATGCTTGGGGAAGTTTCCGGGCGTTTGCATGGTGTCGCTCCTTCGTCGTTGGCCATGGGGGGACAGGGTTCAGGCCGCGGCTTCGGCGGCCGGGCTCGTCGCGGCCAGGCGCGCGAGGTGGGCCCAGCCCTCGTCGACCTCGGCCTGCAGCGCCGCGATGTGCGCGGCGTCGAGGTGGTGGTAGCGCTGCTGCAGCGCCAGGTAATCGGCCAGCGGCCGCGTCTTCGGCGCGTTGACCGTCCAGCGTCGGCCGCCTTCGACCTCCACCAGCGGGAAGGCACCCGTTTCCACCGCCAGCCGCGCCGCGGTGAGGCCGGCGTCGTCGGCCAGCCCCCAGCCGTCGAGGCAGGGGATGAGCAGCGTCAGCAAGCGCATGCCACGCATCGCCTGGGCCCTGGCGACCTTGCGCCGGAGGTCGGCGAGGTGCGCGACGGTGGCGCTGGCCGCGTAGGGCACGCCATGCGCGGCCATGATCTCGAGCAGGTTCTTCTTGCGCGAGGTCTTGCCCGCCGGCGTGGAGCCGGTCTGCGCGAAGTGCGGCGTCGAGCTCGACTTCTGCGCGCCGGTGTTCATGTAGCCCTCGTTGTCGAGGCACACGTAGAGGAAGTCCTCGTTGCGCTCGGCCGCCGAGCTCAGGCACTGGAAACCGATGTCGTAGGTGCCGCCGTCGCCGGCGAGCACGACGACCTGCGTGTGCCGGCGGCCCTGCGCGTCCAGCGCGCGCCGCAGTCCCGAGGCGGCCGCGGCGCTGGCCTCGAGCGTCGGCTGGTAGACGGGGATCCTCAGCGAGCTGTACGGCTGCGGCCCGGCGATGATGGCCATGCACGAAGGCGGGATCACGGCCACCGTGTCGGGGCCGAGCACGGCGAGCACGTGGCGCGCCGACAGCGCGTCGATGCAGCCGGGGCAGGCGGCGTGGCCCGCGCACAGCATCGCCGGCTCGGGCGTGGCGAACGAACGTGGGCCGGGTGCGGACACGCCGGGGTCGCGCCGGGGCGGCAGGTTCGGGTCCATCACCGGGCCTCCTGCGGCAGCCATTGCGTTTCGGGTCGCGGCCCGGCCTGCACCGCGTCGGCGACGGCGGCGGCGATGTGCCCGGGCGCGACGTTGACGCCGCCGACGCCGGCGAGCAGGCCGTGCACGCGCGGCGGATCCGCCACGCCGTACAGCGCCGCGCGCAGCTCCTGGTGCAGCACGCCGCCGGCGCCCGGCGAGTGGTTGCGGTCGAGCACGACGACGTCGCGCACGCCGGCCAGCGCGGCGCGCAGCGCCGCCACCGGCAGCGGCCTGAACAGGCGCAGCTTCACCAGCCCCACGGCGCGCCCGGCGTCGCGCAGCGCATCGACGGCCTCGCGCGCCGTGCCGGCCATGCTGCCGAGTGCCACCACCACCGCCGCGGCGCCGTCGCAGCGGTAGCGCTCGACGACGCCCCACGAGCGGCCGAAGCGCTCGCCCCACTCGCGGTCGGCGGCCGCGGCGAGCGCCGGCACGCCGGCCATCGCCGCTTCGAGCGCCTGGCGGTGGCGGCAGTACATCTCCTGCGTGACGACGTTGCCCCACGACGACGGCGCGGCCGGGTCCAGCCGCTGTGCGGCCTCGTAGGCCGGCAGCCACGCGTCGACGTCGTGCTGCGCCGGCACCGCCACCGGCTCGAGCGCGTGCGAGACGTAGAACGCATCGAGGTTGACGAGCACCGGCAGCCTGGCACCCTCGGCGACGCGGAAGGCCTGCAGCACGGTGTCCAGCGCCTCCTGCGCGCTCTCGACGTAGAACTGGATCCAGCCGGTGTCGCGCTGCGCGAGGCTGTCGGTCTGGTCGGGCCAGAAGGCCCACGGCGAGGCGACCGTGCGGTTGACGTTGGCCATGACGATCGGCGCGCGCGCGCCGGCCGCGTAGTGCAGCAGCTCGTGCATCAGCAGCAGCCCCTGCGACGCGGTGGCGGTGAACACGCGCACGCCGGCCAGCGACGCCGGGATGCACGCCGACATCACCGAGTGTTCGGACTCGACGGTGAGGATCTCGGCGTCGAACGTGCCCTGCGCCTGGAACTCGGTGAGCAGCTCCAGCACCGGCGTCTGCGGCGTGATCGGATAGACCGGCACGACCTTCGGCCGCGCCAGCCGCGCACCCCAGGCGACGGCGTGGTTGCCGGTGAGCAGCACGCGCGGAGCGGCCGATGCGGTGGTGGGCTTCATCGGCACTCCTCGTGCATCGCCATCGAGCCGGTGGGGCACTCGCGCACGCACAGGCCGCAGCCCTTGCAGTAGTCGCCGAGCACCTCGTAGCCGCCGCCGCAGGCATGGTGCACCGCGAGGTCGGGGCAGACGGTGATGCAGTTGTCGCAGGCGATGCAGGTGCCGCACGAGAAGCAGCGCGCCGCCTCGGCGAGCGCGGCGCCGGGCTCGAGGCCGAGCTGCACCTCGTCGAAGCCGAGGCGCCGCGCGCCCGGCGGCAGCTGCCGCGCCGCGGCACGCCGTGCCGGGGCGTGATACCAGGTGGCGATGTCCCCGGCGGCCACCGCGCGGGGCCGCGGCGCGGCGCCCTGCGCCGGCGCGGGTTCGTCGGTTTCGTCCGTTTCGCCCGCCGCGGCCAGCAGCTGCGCGTGCATCGCCAGCGCCGCCCGCCGGCCCATGCCCACGGCCTCGGTGAAGAAGCGCCCGAGGCTCGCCACGTCGCCGCCGGCCCAGACGCCCGGCTCGCCGGTGGCGCCGTGTGCATCGACGGCGAGCAGCGTGCCGTCGCGCGGCAGCGTGGCGCCGAACGGCTCGAGCTCGGGTTCCTGGCCGATCGAGCTCAGCAGCGCGTCGGCCTCGAGCTCGAAGTCGCTGCCGGCCAGCGGTTCGAGCGTGAACGCGCCGCGCGCGGTACCGGGCACGAAGCGGACACGCCGGCAGTGCAGACGCAGGCTCGCCCGTCCGCCGTCCTGCGCGGCGTGCCGCTCGAGGCTGCGGCTGCGGACCTGTTCGTGGTCCTGTTCGCGCTCTCGTTCGCACTCCTCTTCTCGGCCTCTTCCGCGTTCCTCCTCCCGGACTCTTGCGCGCTGGCCTGCGCGGTCGCTTGCGCGCTCGCTGTCGTGATCCTCTGCGAAGTCGCGCTCGGCCACCGCGTGCTGCAGCATCGCGCCGTCGACGAGCCGGATGCCTTCGTCCAGCGCCTCGTCGACCTCGTCGCGCTGCGCCGGCAACTGTTCGCGCGCCTCGAGCGCGAGCACGGTCACCTCGTGGCCGAGCCGGCGCGCGCTGCGCGCGGTGTCCAGCGCCGCGCTGCCGCCGCCGACGACCACGACGCGCCG
>JAHCKS010000179.1 GCA_026125665.1 Rubrivivax sp. | reverse complement strand
GCGCGCGGTCGAGCCAGCGCCGGCCGGGCCGCGCGCAGAGCCGGCACGTGGGCGCGATCACTGGCAGAAGGGCCGGTTGCCCATCGCCGAGAGGATGCCGCCGACGATCAGCTGCTTGAACTGCGCCTGGCCCGGGAAGCTCGAGCCGTCGGTGAATGCCGCGCCGTCGTGGCCGAGCGAAGTGACCCACGAACGCCCGCCGTCGTAGTACTGGCACCACGCCACCGGGTGGAAGTTGCCGTGCCCCGGGTGCACGGTGCGCCGCGTGGCCAGCGTGCTCTCGTCGACCGTGGCGAGGAACTTCACGCGCGTCGGGAAGGGCACGAAGTTGTACCACTCGTCCCTGAACATGAAGCTCCCGAGCCCGCTCGTCGAGGAGTCGTTGCCGACGATGTCGACGCGCCCGTCCTGGTTGGCGCCGTGGTCGTAGTAGTTCGCGTTGCCGAGCAGCCCCTCGTACCACGGCCAGTTGTATTCGGTGCCGAAGGCGTTGTGGATGCCGACGAAGCCGCCGCCGGCGCGGATGTACTGGCGCAGCAGCACCTTCGCCGCGTCGAGGTAGGCCGTGGTGCGCGTGTTCACCGCCGCCGCCGGGTCGACCGCGGTGCCGTGTTTCCACATCACGTCGCGGCTGGTGCTGGCGAAGATCACCGCCTTGTACTGGTTCAGGCTCGTCAGCCGCGTCACGTCCTCGGTCCAGTCGACCGCGACCCCCTGCTCGCCCATCCACTTGATGATGGCGTTCTGGACGATGTGCGCCGAGGTCAGCGGCGGGTTCAGCCCGGGCGGCAGCGAGGGCCCGAGGTTGGCGTGGCGCGGCCCGGCGGTGCGCGTGTACAGCAGCACCTTGTTCTGCCGGTTCTCGACCCACGGGTTGTAGCAGCGTGGATCGGTGCCGCGGCAGACGTTGTAGACGGGGTCGAAGTTGTCCTTTGCGCCCGGCGGCAGGTTGGGGCCGGTGGGCTGCGGCACCGTGGGCTCGCCGGCGGCCCACGCGCCGCCGGCGGTGAGGCAGGCCAACGCGGCGCCGAGGGCGGCGCGGCGCAGCCTGCGGGTCAAGCAGTGGGCGGAGATGCGCGTGCTCATGGGTGTGTGTCCTCTTGCTGTGGTGGGTGCGCGGCAGGGCGCGGTCAGTAGACGACGATCTTTCCGGTGGGCCGTGGGCTGAAGCAGTCGTTGTAGAAGTACTCGCCGGGTTCGGTGAACGTGTACTGGGCCGACTGGCCCGGCGCCAGGCGGAAGTCGAAGAGACCTTCGAAGAACTGCGTCGCGCAATGCGTGTGGGCGTTGCCGGCCGGGTTCGTGAACGTCACCGTGCTGTTCACCGGCACGCGCATCCAGGTCGGCGTCATGCCGTTGACCGCCGTCGACTCGGTCGCACCGGGCGCACCGGCGGCGGTCTGCACGCGCGCCAGGAACACGGTGAAGGGCGTCGGCAGCGCCGCCCCTTCGACCGGGTTGCCCGAGACGGGCCGGCGCACCTCCGGCGGGGCCGGTGTCGGGGCCGGCGGCACCGTGCCGCCGAGCTTGAACGCCCACAGGAAGTCGCCGCGCGGCGCCGAGTTGCCGTACGGGATCCCGGTGCCGCCGGCGTAGACGGCGATGTACTGCTCGCCGTCGATCTCGTAGCTCACCGGGCTGGCGCTGATGGCCGCGCCGGTCTGGAAGCGCCACAGCTCGCGGCCGTCGTGCGCGTCCATGGCGATCAGGTTTCCGTCGGGCTGGCCGATGAAGAGCAGGTCGCTGGCGGTGGTGAGGATGCCGTTGCCGTGCGCCAGCGAATACGGCATCGGCTTCTTCCAGCGCACGAGGTTCGTGCCCGGGTCGACGGCGACGACGGCGCCGGTCATGTACTCGCCGGGCGGGCGCAGGCCGTTGCTCGCCTCGGTGAGCGAGTGCGCCGCGGCGACATAGCCCATGCCCGTGTAGACGAGCCCCGTGCGCGGGCTGAATGACTGGTGATTCCAGTCGGCGCCGCCGCCATGCCCGGGGATCGACAGCAGCGGGATGTCCCAGTGCGCGTCGTACAGGCACCCCTGCAGGTAGTTCGGCACGGCGCGGTTCGGGTTGCCGGGCACCGCGGTGCCGAGCGGCTGGTCGACGACGCAGGTCTCGGTCCACGCCCCCTGGCGCGGGAACGGCTGCGTCGGCCAGCTCGCCTGGCGGGCGTCCTGCTTCACCGGCACCTCGTCGATGCCCAGCGGTGCGCTGCCGTCCAGCCGGTCGAGGATGTAGTACATCCCCGTCTTGCTGCCGTAGATGACGACCTTGCGGTCGCGGCCGTGGATCTTCACGTCGGCCAGCACCGGCGCCATCACGTTGTCCATGTCCCAGATGTCGTGGTGCACGGACTGGAAGTGCCACTTGTACTCGCCGCTCTTCAGGTCGAGCGCGACGATGGAGTTGCCGAACAGGTTCAGGCCCGGGCGCGACGAACCGTTCTGCGACGAGCCGCCGCGCACGTTGCCGAAGGTCCAGTAGACGAGGTTGAGCTCGGGGTCGACGGCCGGGTGGATCCACGGCGTGGCGCCGGTGCGCTGGCTCTCGGGTGCACCGCCCCAGGTGTCGTGGCCGAGCTCGCCGGGCTGCGGCACGCCCCAGAAGGCGCTGAGCAGATCGCCGTTGGTCGCGTCGACCGACAGCGCGGCGCCGCGGTTGCCGTCGTTGGTGCCGATGTACAAGCGCTTGTCGTGGTAGACGAGGCCCACCTTCTCGACGTTGCCGACGTAGCCGGCCTCGTTGGACGCCGGGTACTGCCTGATCCATGCGACGTCGCCGGTGTCCTTGTGCAGCGCCACGAGGCGATTGCCGCGTGCCAACGTGTAGACGAGCCCGAGGTCCTTGGCCACCGCCGCGCCCCGGCGCGTCAGGCTGCCGTACGGCGTCGTCCACTTCCACTTCGTGGCGCCGGTCTTGCCGTCGACGGCGACGACGTTGCCGAGCGCCGACTCGATGTAGACGACGCCGTCGACGACCACCGTCGTGCTCTGGTTCGTGCCGCTGGTCAGGCCGCCTTCGATGCGGTTGACCCAGGCGGCACCGAGCTTCCTGACGAGGCCCTTGTTGATCTGCCGCAGCCGCGAGTAGTTCTGGTTGCCCAGGTTGCCGCCGACCTTGGGAAAGTCGCGGTCGCCGGGGGTGCAGCAGTCGGCGAGGGCGGCCGCATCGGCCAGGACGACGGGCGAGGACAGGACGCTGCAGGCGACCAGCAGCGCCGGGACGAGCCGCGGGTTCATGGTGGTGTCTCCTCGGGAGTTGTCTGGTGTCGCGCCTGTTCGCAGGACGCCGCTGCTATTCTTCGAACGAAGTCGGGAACTCGTTCCCTTCCGGAAACTCTTGCCACATCACGGAACAGCGGACCGATGACCCTCGCACTCGACCGCGGCCTCGCGTTGCTCGAGCGGCTGTGCGGCCAGCCCGACGGCATGCCGCTGACGCTGCTGGCCGACGAACTGGACATCCCGCGCAGCGCCTGCCATCGCCTGCTGGCCGAACTGCAGCGGCGCGGCTACGTGCGTCAGCTGCGCAGCCAGGGCGACTACAAGCTGACCGCGAAGCTGGCGTCGATGGGCCTGGGCTTCCTCAGCAGCTCGGGCATCGTCGACATCGCCGAGCCGCTGCTCGAGCGGCTCGCCGCCGAGTCGGGCGAGCTGGTGCGCCTGTCGATCGTCGACGGCGAGCGCCTGACCTGGGTGGCCAAGGCGCAGGGCTCGCGCAAGGGGCTGCGCTACGACCCCGACATGGGCATGGATGCGCGGTTGTCGTGCACGGCCTCGGGCCATGCGTGGCTGTTCACGCTGAGCGACGAACGTGCGCTCGAGCTCGTCAGCCGCCAGGGCTTCGGCGCACCCGCGGAATACGGCCCGCGTGCACCGACGACCGTGAAGGCGCTGCTCGGCTACCTGAACGCGGCGCGCGTGCGCGGCTATGCGCTGATCGACGAGGTGTTCGCGCCCGGCATGACGGCGATGGCCGCGCCGGTGCTGCGCGCGGGCGAGGCGATCGGCGTCATCAGCATCGCCGGCCCGCGCCAGCGGCTGACGGCAGCGCGCATGCGCGAGCTGGCGCCGGCCTTGCTGAAGGCCACGGCCGAGCTCGGGCCGATCAGCCGCGCTTCGACGCTGTTTGGCCGGCCGCCGCTCGGCAAGGCCTGAGGCCGCGCAGCCCTCCGGTGCGTCGCGGCGCGCGGGCTTGCGTGACTACGCGGCGCGCCTTGTCGCCGGCGCGGCGAGGAATCGCTCGCGCACCGCCGCGAAGGCCTGCATGTACTCGGGCCAGCCGGTGTCGCGCCAGGCGCGCTTCAGCGCGTCGCTCGTGAAGGCCTCGTGCGGGTGCTCGCGCAAGCGCGAAGTGCTCCAGCCGAAGCCGAACGGGTCGTGCGGCACGCTCTTCCACTGCGGCTGCGTGGCCAGCAGCAGCGACGCGGCGCGCTCCATCAGGAACACCTTGCGCTGCACGCCGCCGGCGTAGCTCGTGGGCACCGTGAGGTCACGGCGCAGCGCCTGCACGCCGGCGTCGCCGCCCGTGCCTTCGCACAGCGCGAAGAGCGGCTCGTTCAGCGCCAGCCACTCGCGCCAGAAGGCCGGCCGCGCGACGAAGTAGTTCGAGAAGACGACCTGCCGTGTGTCCATCACCAGCTGGCGCAGCGGTGCCGGCCGGCCGATGTGCGCGAGGTAACGCGTGTAGGCGTCGATGAGCCCGGCGTCGAAGGTCTCGCCCTGCTCGAAGACGTTGAGGAAGAAGGCGCCCATGTCGGGCTGCGGCGAGAACAGCAGCACGTCGGCGCCTGCCTGCTGCACCTGCGCGGCGACGAAACGCGCCACTGCGGCGTGGTCGAGCCCGGTCTTGGCGGTGAACTTCGGCGAGAAGAAGCCATAGAAGGCCGCCTCGTCGAGCGGCTCGCCGTGCAGCAGCCGCTCGCGGATCGGCCAGTACTCGAACCAGTCGGGGCGCGGGTTCGCCAGGTTGTCCAGCACGAGCCAGCCCGGGCTCGACAGCGCCGTGGCGCGCGTGGCCTCGCTGTAGGCGATGAGGTGCAGGTGGATCGCAGGGACGGACATGCCGGGAGGCTAAGGCCCCGGAACGCCATCGATCCGTCGAAGTGGACGGCTTTGCCCCCTCTCCCGCAGCGCGGGAGAGGGTTGGCGTGACGGTGGGGCGGGCCGAGCCCTCACCCCCCGCCCTCTCCCGCCTTGCGGGAGAGGGGGCCCGGAGCCGGCCGTGCGTCAGATCAGCGGCTGGTTGCGCCAGTCGTCGTCCGTCGTCGGCCGCACCGCGGTCGTCGAAGCGTGGCCGGCACCGGCCACCGTGCCCTGGTTCGCGCCACCGGCCGCCGGCACGCTGCCGCTGGGCAGCAGCTCGGACGGTGCCTCGGCAAGCAGGTCGCCGAGCTCCGGCGCCGCATCCGCCGGCTGGCGCGTGAACCACACGTCGGCCATGTCGCGCGTGGCGCCGTCGGTCGTCGTGTAGCTCGAGGTCAGGCCGAGCAGGTTGCCGTTGTTCACCTCGCTGCCGACGGCGTGGTCCAGCCGCAGCTCGGCCACGCCGGCGTCGAGCAGCCCGCGCAGCTCGCCGGCGTCGGTGATGCCGTCGCCGTTGCCGTCGACCCACACGCGCAGGTCCGCGAACTTCGCGTCGCCGGCGTTGATGACGCCGTCGCCGTTGCTGTCCAGCTGAGCCAGGGCGTTGAAGCCGTGGCCGGCGCGCTGCCCGTTGGACAGCTCGGTGGCGGCGCCGAACAGCTCGCGGCCGTCGTTGATGACGCCGTCGCCGTTCAGGTCCATCGCCAGCAGGCCGTCGCCGCGCCCGACCCAGCCGCCCTGCTGCGCCACACCGGTGCCGCCGAGGTCGAAGCTCACGCCCTGCGCAGCCGAGACCGTCTGCACGCCGTTGCCGTCGAGGTCCAGCACGATCGGCGTCATGCTGACCAGCGCGTTGATCTGGCTCGTCGTCATGGCGGCGATGTCGGCCGTCTCGAAGGCGTGGATCTGCGTCGTCGTCAGCGCCGCGATGTCGGCCGTCTCGATCTCCACGACCTGGCTCGTCGTCAGCGCCACGATCTGCGCCGTGCTCAGCGCGCGGATCTGGTCGGTGGCGAAGGCGACGATCATGTCGGTCTCGAGCGCCGCGATCTGTGCCGTCGTCAGCGCGCGGATCTGGTGCGTGCCGAGCGCCTCGAACTGCGTCGTGCTGAGCTCGTTCAGGTCGCTGGTGGACAGCGCGGCGATCTGCGCCGTCGTCGCCGCCGCGAGCTGCGCCGTCGTCAGCGCGTTCAGCTGCGTCGTGTCCAGCGCCGTGAACTGCGCCGTCGTCAGCGCCGCGATCTGTGCCGTCGAGAGCTGCTCGAGCGCCGTGGTCGACAGGGCGCCGATGTCGGCCGTCTCGATGGCCCGCAGCTGCGAGGTGGACAGCGCCGCGATCTGCGTCGACGACAGGTCGACGAACTGCGACGAGGTCAGCGCCGCGATCTGCGCCGTCGTGAATGCGCGCATCTGCGCCGTGCCGAGCTCGACCAGGTCGGTCGTCTCCAGCGCCGCGACCTGCGCCGTCGTCATGGCGGCGACCTGCGCGGTCGTCATCGCGACGAACTGACCGCTGTCCAGCGCCGCCAGGTCCGCGCTGCCCAGCGCCACGATCTGCGCCGTGCCGAGCGCGGCCACCTGCGCCGTCGTCAGCGCCGTGAGCTGGGTCGTGCCGAGCGCGTCGATCTGCGCGGTGGCGAAGGCGGCGATCTGTGCCGTGCTCATCGCCGCGAGGTCGGTGGTGTCGATGGCGGCGACGTCGGCCGTCTGCAGGGCGCGCACCTGGCTCGTCGAGAGCGCTTCGAAGTGCGTGCTGCTCAGGTCGGCGATCTGGCTCGTCGTCAGCGCGGCGATCTGGCTCGTCGTCAGTGCGCGGATCTGGCTCGTGCCGAGCTCGACGAGGTCGCTCGACTCCATCGCGGCGACCTGGCCGGTGGTGAGGCTCGCGATCTGGCGTGTCGTCAGCGCGACGACCTGGCCGCTGTCAAGCGCGTTCAGGTTCGTCGTCGACAGCGCGGCGAGCTGCGCCGTCGACAGGCTGGCGATCTGGCCGGTGGTCAGCGCCGTCAGCTGCGTCGTGCCGAGCGCGTTGAACTGCGCCGTCGTGAACGCCGCCAGCTGCGCCGAGCTCATCTCCGCGAGGTCGCTCGTGTCGATGGCGGCGACGTCGGCCGTCTGCAGCGCGCGCACCTGCGTCGTGCCGAGGGCGGCGATGTGCGTGCTGCTGAGGTCGGCGATCTGGCTCGTCGTCAGCGCGGCGATCTGGCTCGTGGTGAACGCCCGGATCTGGCTCGTGCCGAGCTCGACCAGGTCGGAGCTCTCGAGCGCGGCGATCTGGCCCGTCGTCAGGCCGGCGATCTGGCGCGTCGTCAGCACGGCGAACTGACCGCTGTCGAGCGCGTTGAGGCTGGTCGTCGACAGCGAAGCGAGCTGGGCGGTGCCGAGGCTCGCGATCTGTGCCGTCGTCAGCGAGGTGAGCTGCGTCGTGCCGAGCGCGTTGAACTGCACCGTCGAGAAGGCCGCCAGCTGCGCCGAGCTCATCTCCACCAGGTCGGTGGTGTCGATGGCGGCCACGTCGGCCGTCTGCAGCGCGCGCACCTGCGTCGTCGACAGGGCCGCGATGTGCGTGCTGCTGAGGTCGGCGACCTGGCTGGTGGTCAGTGCGGCGACCTGGCTCGTCGTGAGTGCTCGGATCTGCGCCGTGCTGAGCTCGACGAGGTCGCTCGACTCCAGCGAGGCGATCTGGTTCGTCGTCAGGCCGGCGACCTGCTGCGTGGTCAGCGCGACGACCTGGCCGCTGTCGAGCGCGTTCAGGTTCGTCGTCGACAGCGAAGCGAGCTGCGCCGTGCCGAGGCTGGCGATCTGGCCCGTGGTCAGCGCGGTGAGCTGCGTCGTGCCGAGCGCGCCGAACTGCGCGGTGCTGAGCGCTGCGAGCTGCACCGTGCTCATCTCCGCGAGGTCGGTCGTGTCGATCGCGGCGACGTCGGCGGTCTGCAGCGCACGGACCTGGGTCGTGCT
>JAHCKS010000178.1 GCA_026125665.1 Rubrivivax sp. | reverse complement strand
ACACTCGAACCGCGGCACGGCGCTGCGAGTTCCCGCCCGCCCGGGCGCCACCCAGGCACGTCTAGGGCCGATGCCGTGGGGTCACTCAGGGCATGGCACCCGAGGCGCGGCGGCGACGGTGGCCTTCGCTCGGACTCTCGTCGTGTGTTCGGGTGCCATGCCCTGAGTGGCCCCACGGCATCGGCCCGGCGCGCCGCGCACGGCCTCGGCGCTGCGCCCACCGGCGGTGGCCCGCACGGTGGCCGTGCCGACTCCGGCGCCCACCAGGCGGCCATCCGGCTCGACGCGCACCACCGCCGGGCTCGAGCTGGTGTAACTGCGGCACGACGCCGGCGACATCGGCACCGGAGAGATCGCGCGCGGTGACGGAAAGGTCGATGGCGTCGCCGGTCGGCACCACGCCATGGCTGCAGGACTCCCGCAGCCACCTGCTCCCGGCGGCGGCGCGCAGTGTCAGCGCACGGCCACGCGCTGCGTGGCCAGCCAGATGCTCGGGAGGATCAGCGCCGCGCCGACGCCGTGGTACCAGCGCGGCGCCTCGCCGAGGATCCACCAGGCGAGCAGCGCGCCGTACACGGGTGCCAGGTACTGCATCAGCGCCGTGCGCGCCGCGCCGAGCTCGCGCTGCAGCAGCGAGTACGCGCCGTAGCTCAGCACCCCGGGCACCACGGCGGCCAGCGCGACGAGGAACAAGCCGTACTGGGTCAGCGGCAACGGCGGCGCCGTCATCCACTCCCACACCGTGGCCGGCAGCAGCGCGACGAGGCCGCCGCCGATGATCGCCGCCAGGCGCTCGCCCGGCCCGAGCGCCGAAGGCCAGTGCTTCAGCAGCACCGAGTAGGCCGTCCACGACACCGCGGCGGCGACGATCCACAGGTCGCCCGGCGCCAGCCGCAGGGCCAACAGGTTCTGGACGTCGCCGCGGGCGACGACGAACAGCACGCCGGCCAGCGCCGAGGCCACGGCGGCCCACTGCAGCCGGCCCATGCGCTCGTGCAGCACCTTCACGCCGACGATGGCGATGGCCACCGGCGCGGCAGCGTAGATGAGCGCGATGTTGGCCGCCGTCGTCGTCTGCGCGGCGATGTAGACCCAGGCGCCGCAGATCCACATGCCCAGCGCCCCCAGCACCAGCAGGTGCCTCCACTCGCGCCGCACCGCGCCGAGGTTGGCGAGCAGCCCGGCACCGACGAAGGGCAGCAGCAGCGCGAACGCGAGCGCCCAGCGGCCGAACGCCAGGGTGTGCGGGTGGATCACGCCGTGGCCCAGGCGCGCGATGAGGTAGTTCGACGACCACAGCGCCGGCACGAGGAAGAGCAGCACCTGCGCCCACACCGGGTGATGCGGCCGCGGGGGCGAGGTCGGATGAGCCGCTGGCACCAGTGGCCCCGGCGCCCCCGGGCCTGCAGGTGGCGGCGCCGGCGGACTCACACCCAGTCCGCCATGCGTTCGCCCATGCGAATCTCGGCCCCGGGCGCCCACCCCACGTTCCACGCGAAGCGGCCGGCCGGGAACAGCAGCACGACCGTGGAGCCGAGCAGGAAGCGGCCCATCTCGGCGCCCTGCGCGAGCGCGATGTCGCGACCCTCGTAGGTCCACTCGCGCAGCCTGCCCGGACGCTCGCCGTTGACGACGCCGTGCCAGACGGTGGCCATGCTGCCGACGATCGTCGCGCCCACGAGCACCAGCACCCACGGTCCGCGCTCGCCTTCGAAGACGCAGACGACACGTTCGTTGCGCGCGAAGAGCCCGGGCACGCCCCGCGCCGTGGCCGGATTCACGGAGAACAGCGCACCCGGCACGTGCTTCATGCCGCGCAGCCGGCCGGCGCACGGCATGTGGATGCGGTGGTAGTCCTTCGGCGAGAGGTACAGCGTGGCGAAATTGCCGCCATGGAACTGCGCCGCCAGCGCCGCGTCGCCGCCGAGCAGCGCGGTGGTGCTGTAGCGGTGGCCCTTGGCCTGGAAGACCTGGTCGCCGTCGATCGTGCCGAACTGGCTGATCGAGCCATCCACCGGGCACAGCAGGTCGGCGTTCCTCGTCAGCGGCCGCGCACCGCTGGCCAGCGGCCGCGTGAAGAACTCGTTGAAGGTGCGGTAGGCGGCCGGGTCCTGCGGCACGGCCTCGAGCATGTTCACGCCATAACGGTCGATGAACCAGCGGATCACCGCGGTGGTCGCGGCGCCGCCCTCGGTGGCGGCAAGCCGGCCGACGAGGCGCGTGAGCACGAGCTTGGGCAACAGGTACTGCACGCCCACCGAGAGCCGCTCGGTGAGCCAGGCCACGGGCCGCAGGTCGCCGCCGGGCGGCGGCGCCGACGAGGCCGCCGTCACCGCAGCGGCCCCAGCTCGCGCAGCGCGCGCACGACGCTCTGGCCGAGCGCCGCGCCGAAGCGCTTGGCCAGGCGCTCGGCGACGTTCTCGCGCGGCGTGTAGTCGATGATCTCCTCGGCCTTCACGACCTCGCGCGCCACCTGGTCGAGGTTGCCGAGGCCGTCGACCAGGCCGAGCCTGAGCGCCTCCTCGCCGTTCCAGACCAGGCCGGAGAAGATCTCCGGCGAGTCCTTCAGGCGCGCGCCGCGGCCGGCCTTCACGACGTCGATGAACTGCCGGTGGATCTGCTCGATCATCGAGCGCACGTAGGCGCGCTGCTTGTCGGTGAGCGGGCTGAACGGGTCGAGCAGCGCCTTGTTCTCGCCGGCGACGATGAGGCGGCGCTCGATGCCGAGCTTGTCCATCGCGCCGGTGAAGCCGAAGCCGTCCATCAGCACGCCGATGCTGCCCACGAGGCTGGCCTTGTCGACGTAGATGGCGTCGGCGGCCACGGCGACGTAGTAGGCGCCGCTGGCGCAGATCTCGTCGACGACGGCGTAGACCTTCTTGTCGTGCTTGGCCTTCAGGCGACGGATCTCGTCGTTGAGGATGCCCGACTGCACCGGGCTGCCGCCCGGCGAGTTGATGCGCAGCACGACGGCCCTGGCGCCTGGATCCTGGAACGCCTGCTTCAGCGCGCCGAGCAGCCCCTCGGCGCTGGCCTCGCTGTCGGCGGCGATCTCGCCGCGCAGCTCGATCAGCGCGGTGTGCGGCGAACCCGTCGCCATCGGGCCTGCCGTGCGCGCGAAGAGGCCCCAGGCGATGGCCAGCGCCAGCGCGAACCAGCAGGCGCGGAAGAAGTTGCGCCAGCGCCTCTCGCTGCGCTGGTGCAGCACGACGCCCGCGGCCAGCCGCTCGAGCGTGGACTCGATGCGCGCCAGGCTGCCCGTGGCTGCGGCGGCGCCGGGCAATGGCGACGCGATCGGTGCAGCGGATGCGGCCGCGGCCTCCGGCGCCGGGGTCGGCGGCGGCGGCGCCGGCGGCAGCTCGCGCGCCTGCGTCATCGGCTGGGTCGGGGGGTTGTCGTCGTCGTTGCTCATCGGGCGGGCGGCGGCGTGGCCGCAGGTGCGGCGGGGGCCGCGTCGGGCGTGTCGGGTGTAGCGAGCGTGTCGGGCTCGCGGGACGTGCCCGCTGCGCCGGCACGGGCCGCGGCAATGGCGGGCGCCGCGGCCGGCAGCGCGCCGGGCACCAGCCCGGGCGTGGTCGGCGGGGCGTCGTCGAACGGCACCGGCACGACGTCGCGGGAAGGATACCAATAGACCTCGCCGTCCCGTTCGGCCACCGCCACCGGCGTCAGGCGGCCGCGGCCGCACGGGCCGCCGACGCAGCGGCCGTCGGCCGGCTCGTAGGCCGCGCCGTGGATCGAGCACAGGATCCAGCGCCGGTCGATGTCGAGGAACTCGCCTTCCTGCCAGTCCATCTCGGTGGGCACATGCACGCAGCGGTTGAGGTAGGCCACCGCCTTGCCGTCGAACCGCAGCGCGAAGGCGCGCGCCGGCCGGCCCCAGACGAGCACGTCCCAGACCAGCGCGCGGCCGCGCTCGGCCAGCTCGTCGCTGCGGCACAGGCGTTGCGGCGGCTGGCCAGCCACGGCCGTGCCAGGGGCCGGGGGCGGCGCGTCAGCCATGCGCCACCAGCCATTCGTGCAGCTCGCGCGTGTCTTGCGCCACCACCAGCGGCTCGAACTCGGCGAACGCGGCGTGGTCGTGCGCGCCAAAGCCCACGCCGACGCAGGGCACGCCGGCATTGCGCGCCATCTGCAGGTCGTGCGTGGTGTCGCCGACCATCAGCGTGCGCGCCGGCTCGGTGCCGAACTCGCGCATCAGCTCCAGCAGCATCAGCGGGCTCGGCTTCGAGGCCGTCTCGTCGGCCGTGCGCGAGCCGTCGAACAGGCCCGACAGCTGCGCGCTGGCCAGCGCGTCGTCCAGGCCGCGGCGGCTCTTGCCGGTGGCCACGGCCAGCCAGTGGTTGCGCGCCTTCAGCGCGTGCAGCATCTCGAGCGTGCCCTCGAAGAGCACGAGCTCGTGCTGGCGCGCCAGGTAGTGCTGGCGGTAGCGCTGGCCGAGCTCGGGGTAGCGGGCGGGGTCCAGACCGGGTGCGGCGTGGCGCAGCGCGTCGTGCAGGCCGAGGCCGATGACGTAGGCCGCGTCGGCCTGGCTCGGCACGGCCGCGCCGACGTCCCGGCAGGCCTCCTGGATGCAGCGCGCGATGAGCGCGGTGCTGTCGAACAGCGTGCCGTCCCAGTCGAAGGCGATGAGGTCGAAGCGGCGCGGACGGGACATGGCAGCGGGCAAAGGCGGCGCGCGGGCGGTCAGCCCAGCGCGGCCAGCAGTGTCTCGCACTCCGCGGGCAGCGGTGCAAGCAGTTGCAGGCGCTCGCCGCTGGCCGGGTGGTCGAACGCGAGCCACCGGGCGTGCAGGAACATTCGCGTGAAGTGCCACTGCTTCGCGAAGGCCTTGTTGGCGGCGAAGTCGCCGTACTTCGCATCGCCGACGATGGCGTGGCCGGCGTGCGCCAGGTGCACGCGGATCTGGTGCGTGCGGCCGGTCTTGAGCGTGACGTCGAGCAGCGCCGCCTGCACGGGGCCCTCGAACTGCCGGCGCACCTCGACCAGCGTGATCGAGCGGCGCGCCTGTTCGTGCGCACCGGCCACCACGCGCACGTGGCGCTCGCCGTGCGCATCGACGGTCTTCAGCAGCGGCTCGTCGATGACCTTGAGGTTCTTCGGCCAGGCGCCCCAGACGAGCGCGGCATAGACCTTCAGCGTGCCGCGCTCGCGGAACTGCGCCTGCAGCGCCGTGAGCGCGCTGCGCTTCTTGGCCAGCAGCAGCAGGCCGGAGGTCTCCTTGTCCAGCCGGTGCACGAGCTCGAGGAAGCGCTGCCCGGGCCGCGCGCGGCGCAGCTGCTCGATGACGCCGAAGCTGACGCCGCTGCCGCCATGCACGGCCACGCCGGCCGGCTTGTCGACGGCCACCAGGTGCTCGTCCTCGAAGACCACGGGGAACTCCCGCGCCGGCGCGGCAGCGGCCGCATCGCCGCGCGCCGCCACGCGTACCGGCGGCAGGCGCACCTGGTCGCCTTCGGCCACGCGCGTGTCGGCGGCGGCGCGGCCGCGGTTGACGCGCACCTCGCCCGAGCGAATGACGCGGTAGACATGCGTCTTCGGCACGCCCTTCAGCAGGCGCAGCAGGTAGTTGTCCAGCCGCTGGCCGGCCGAATCGGCGTCCACCGTGAGGAGGCGCACACTCGGCACCTCCGGCCCGGCCGGCCTGGCGGGCCCCGGGGCGTGCCCTTTGGCCGCTATACTCCGATCACCCAAGATTGCGCTGCAAGTGCTTGATTCATCGGAGTCTAAGCGGGTGCTTGCCGAGGCGATCATGGCGTGCCGCGAAGGGGTGCGTGAACACCGTTCAGCCGTTTCCCCGCAGGCGGCAGACCCAGGTGATGCAACGCCGGGGATGACGCATGGACCGTGGTCGCCGCAGCGACGCGGACGCGCAGGCTCTCCGGCGGCAGAGATTCGACAACAGAGAACCGCCGCCCCGCTGCAGCGCCACATGGCGTCGAGCGGGGACACGAAAGATTCGAAGGTGCACGAGCGGTGCCGGGGCATCCCCCCGCCGCTTCGGGCACCTGCGTACGGCAAAGCCGCCAGCGCCCGCATGACCCTCCCCCCCACCCCTCGCGCCCGAGCCCGGCACACCGCTGCCGGCATGTGGGGCGCGCAGCTTGGCACGCGCCCATCGTGGCACGTGCCTCGGGTGGCGGCCGACGGGCCCGTGATGCGCCGAAGCCCCGCCGCCACGCACGCGCCAACGCTGCGCGGCTGCTGAGCCCCGTCGGGGCCCGTGCGCGCGCAGTCCAGGGCATTTCGCTCACGGTTCTTCGCGCCGCTTCTCGTGCATCGATGAAGGTGCCCGTGCCGGCTCCGGCCGGACGGGCACGTGGCGCCGGCACGCGCCTGCCCGCTCGCGGGCCGCGCCGGCCGGCAACGGAGTGCACATGAAGAGAATGCTCATCAACGCCACGCAGCCCGAGGAGCGGCGGCTGGCGATCGTCGACGGCCAGAAGCTGCTCGACTTCGAGACCGAGATCGAGGGCCGCGAGCAGCGCAAGGGCAACATCTACAAGGCGGTGATCACCCGCGTGGAGCCCAGCCTCGAAGCGTGTTTCGTCGACTACGGCGAAGACCGCCACGGCTTCCTGCCGTTCAAGGAGATCAGCAAGAGCTACTTCCGCGAAGGCGTGAGCGCCCGCGACGCGAAGATCGGCGACGCCGTCAAGGAAGGCCAGGAACTGCTGGTGCAGGTGGAGAAGGAGGAGCGCGGCAACAAGGGGGCGGCGCTCACCACCTTCATCAGCCTGGCCGGTCGCTACCTCGTGCTGATGCCGAACAACCCCCGAGGCGGCGGCGTCAGCCGGCGCATCGAGGGCGAGGACCGCGAGGAGCTGAAGGACAACCTCGAACAGCTCGACTACCCCAAGGGCATGAGCCTGATCGCGCGCACGGCGGGCATCGGCCGCAGCGCCAGCGAGCTGCAGTGGGACCTGAACTACATGCTCAAGCTGTGGAGCGCCATCGAGGGCGCGGCGCAGGCGGGCAAGGGGGCGTTCCTCATCTACCAGGAGTCGAGCCTGGTCATCCGCGCCATCCGCGACTACTTCACGGCGGACATCGGCGAGATCCTGATCGACACCGACGACATCTTCGAGCAGGCGCACCAGTTCATGAACCACGTGATGCCGGAGACGGCCAATCGCGTGAAGCGCTACAAGGACGATGCGCCTCTCTTCAGCCGCTTCCAGATCGAGCACCAGATCGAGACGGCGTTCGCCCGCACGGTCAACCTGCCCGCCGGCGGCGCCATCGTCATCGACCACACCGAGGCGCTGGTCTCGGTGGACGTGAACAGCGCGCGCGCCACGCGCGGCGGCGACATCGAGGAGACCGCCACCCGAACGAACCTCGAGGCCGCCGACGAGATCGCGCGCCAGATGCGGCTGCGCGACCTGGGCGGCCTCATCGTCGTCGACTTCATCGACATGGAAGAGAGCAAGAACCGCCGCGAGGTCGAGCAGCGCCTGCGCGACGCGCTGCGCTACGACCGCGCCCGCGTGCAGTTCAGCTCGATCAGCAAGTTCGGCCTCCTGGAGCTGAGCCGCCAGCGGCTGCGCCCGGCGTTGAGCGAAGGCAGCCACATCACGTGCCCGCGCTGCAACGGCACCGGCCACATCCGCGACACCGAGAGCTCGGCGCTGCAGATCCTGCGCATGGTGCAGGAGGAGGCGATGAAGGACAACACCGCCGCCGTGCACGTGCAGGTGCCGGTGGAGGTGACGAGCTTCCTGCTCAACGAGAAGCGCAGCGAGATCAGCAAGATCGAGCTGAAGCAGCGCGTCACCGTGCTGCTGGTCCCGAACAAGCACCTCGAGACGCCGAACTACAAGCTCGAGCGCCTGCGCCACGACGACCCGCGCCTGGAGAGCTATCGCGCCAGCTACTCGATGATCGAGGAACCGGACGACGAGGTCGGCATCACGCGCCGCGAGAAGGGCAAGGCGAAGCAGGAGCCGGTGATCAAGGGCGTGCTGCCCGACCAACCCGCGCCGCCGGCCCCCGTGCCCGCACCGGTGCCCGCACCGGCGCCGGCCAGGCCGCCGCAGGCGAGAGCGGCCCCGGCCC
>JAHCKS010000177.1 GCA_026125665.1 Rubrivivax sp. | reverse complement strand
CAGGGCTTGGCACCCGAGGCGCGGCCACCGACCTTCGAGCGCCGGCGGCGAAGTCCGTGTGTTCGGGTGCCAAGCCCTGAGCGGCCCCCCGGCGGCCTCGGACTTGCGCGCCGCGATCCCGCATGAAGCAAAGGTTCAGCTTCCCATGAGCGCGGCTACCAGCCCACCGGCGAAAACGCGTAGCCCTGGTGCCGCACGGTGCGGATGCGCGGCGTGGCGGCGCGGTTGTCGCCGAGCTTGGCGCGGATGCGGTAGACGCGGCTGTCGATGCTGCGGTCCAGCGGCTGGTCGTCCAGGCCGCGCACGCGCTTCAGGATCTCGCGCCGCGACAGCGCCTGCCCGGCGTGGCTGGCCAGCAGCCACAGCACCTCGAACTCGCCCTCGGTCAGCGGCACCGGCTGGTCCGCCAGGCGCACCTCGCGCTCCAGCCGCAGCAGGCGCAGCGCGCCGAAGCGCAGCTCGCGAGGCGGTTCGCGCTCGGGCGCGGCCGCCGAGGCGAGCGTGGCGGCCCGGCGCGCGAGCGCCCGCAGGCGCGCAGCGACCACCGGGGCGGCCAGCGCGGCATCGACGATGTCGTCGGCCCCCATCTCCAGTGCCAGCACCTGGTCGAGGTCGCGCAGGCCGCGCACCACGGCCATCAACGGCCGCCGCACATGCCGCTCGTGCAGCGCGCGCAGCCGCGCCAGGTGCGGCGCGAGCGTGCCGCCGGCGAAGAAGACGATCGGCGTCGTGGTGTCGTCGTCGGCCGTCTCGTCGCCTTCGCGCAAGTGCACGGCCAGCCCTTCGGCGGCGAGCGCCCGTGCCCAAGCCTGCGCGGCCGCGGGCCCTTCGGCGGTGACGAGGTGGGCCTGCCCACCCCTGAAACCGTCGGCCGGGCCCGGCAGCGAAGGCTCGCCGGCCGCCGCGACCGGCAGGGGCAACGGCACATGGTTCGGTCCGCTCGGGGAGTCGTGGCGCGGCAAGAGCATGGGTGTTGGCGTGTCGCGTCCATCGTCTTTCGTCGCGCGCGATGCCGCAAGGGCCATTGCGCGATGGCACGGTGCGCCAATGCCGCCGGCCGGCATGCGCGGGGCGAGCGCGGGCCGCGGCCTCAGCGCCCGCGCTGCACGGCCTCAGTGCTCGCGCTGCACGGCCTCAGCGCTCGCGCTGCACGGCCTCAGCGCTCGCGGGCCGCCAGCGCCTTCAGCCAGTACAGCGCCTCCAGCGCCTCGCGCGGCGAGAGCTGGTCGGGGTCCACTTCGGCCAGCGCGCGCTCGGCGGCCGAGGGCTCGGGCGTGGCCGCGGCCGCCGGCGGCGCGAAGAGGTCGACCTGCGCCACGCCGGCGCGCGCCTTGTCCTCCAGCGCCTCGAGTGTGGCACGTGCCTGTCGCACGAGCTGCGCCGGCATGCCAGCCAGCCGCGCCACCTGCACGCCGTAGCTGCGGCTGGCGGGGCCGGGCTCGATCTGGTGCAGGAAGACGACGTCGTGCCCGCTTTCCACGGCGCCGACGTGCACGTTCAGTGCCCGCTCGTGCGTGGCCGGGAACTCGGTGAGCTCGAAGTAGTGCGTGGCGAAGAGCGTGAAGGCGCGGTTGCGGTCGTGCAGGTGCGCGGCGATCGCCGACGCCAGCGCCAGCCCGTCGAAGGTGCTGGTGCCGCGGCCGATCTCGTCCATCAGCACGAGGCTCTGGTCGGTGGCGCCGTGCACGATCGCCGCCGCCTCGGTCATCTCGAGCATGAAGGTGCTCTGCGCGTTGGCCAGGTCGTCGGCGGCGCCGATGCGCGTGTGGATGGCGTCGATCGGCCCGAGCCGGCAGGCGGTGGCGGGCACGTACGAGCCCATGGCCGCCAGCAGCACGATCAGCGCCACCTGGCGCATGAAGGTGCTCTTGCCACCCATGTTCGGGCCGGTGATGACGAGGAAGCGCGTCTTCGCGTCGAGCCGGCAGTGGTTGGGGATGAAGGGCGGCGCGCTGCCTTGCGCGAGGCGCTGCTCGACCACCGGGTGCCGGCCGGCCTCGATGTCGATGCACGGATGGCCGACGAACTCCGGCCGGCACCAGCCCAGCGTCACGGCGCGCTCGGCCAGCGCGGCCAGCGCGTCGAGCGTGGCGAGCGCGCGCGCCAGTGCGGCGAGGGCGGGCACGTGCGGCTGCAGCCGGTCGAGCAGCTGCTCGTAGAGCCACTTCTCGCGCGCGAGCGCGCGCTCCTCGGCGGCGAGCGCCTTGTCCTCGAAGGCCTTGAGCTCGGGCGTGATGAAGCGCTCGGCGTTCTTCAGCGTCTGCCGGCGCTGGTAGTCGGCGGGCACCTTCTCGAGGTGCGAGCCGGTGACCTCGATGTAGAAGCCGTGCACCTTGTTGAACTGCACGCGCAGGTTGGGGATGCCGGTGCGCGCGCGCTCGCGCGCTTCCAGCTCGAGCAGGAAGGTCTCGCCGTGCGCGTTGATGTTGCGCAGCTCGTCGAGCTCGGCGTCGACGCCGGCGGCGATGACGCCGCCGTCGCGCAGTTGCACCGCGGGCTCCTCGGCGATCGTCGCCAGCTCGCGCGCGAGCGTGGGCTCGGGGGCGAGCGCGGCGCGCAGCGTGCGCAGCAGCGGCGCACCCGCCGCGGTGCCGCCCGGCGTGCAAGCGGCAATCGCCGGCAGCAACGCGAGCGTGGCGCGCAGGCCGGCCAGTTCCCGCGGGCGCACCTGCCGCAGCGCCAGGCGCGCCGTGATGCGCTCGACGTCGCTGACGCCACGCAGCGCCTCGCGCAGCGGCGCGAAGCCGGTGCCGCCGCCGCTTGCGCCCCTCGCGGTGCCGATCGCGGTACCGACTGCACCGTCCGCAGCGCCGTCGGCATCGGCCGCGATCAGCGCCGAGATGGCCTCGTGCCGCGCGCGCGCCGCGTCGCGTTCACGCGCCGGCTGCGTCAGCCACTGCCGCAGCGCGCGGCTGCCCATGCCGGTGCGGCAGGTGTCCACCAGCGCCAGCAGCGTGGCCGCGTGCGGGCCGCTGTCGCCGCGCAGCGTCTGCGTCAGCTCGAGGTTGCGGTGTGTCGCCGGCGGCAGCTCGAGCAGCTCGCTCGTGCGCCGCACGGCGAGCGTGTGCACGTGCGCCAGGGCCTGCCCCTGCGTGTGCTCGGCAAAGGCCAGCAACGCGGCGGCGGCCGCGTGCGCCACCTTCAGCTCCTCGGCGCCGTGGCCGGCGAGCGTGGCCACGCCGAGCTGCTCGCGCAGCTTGCGCTCGCCGAGCGCGCTGTCGAACTGCCAGGCCGGGCGCGGCGTGCGCGCCGCGCGCACATCGCGCAGTGCCTCGGGCAACGTGGTGCCGGCCTCGTGCAGGACCTCGGCTGCCTCGAGCCGCGCCAGCCAGCCGGCCAGCTCGGCTTCGCTGCACTCGGTGAGGCCGAGCTCGCCGCCGGCCAGGGCCAGCCAGGCGAGGCCCCAGACGAAGCCGCCGGGTCGTTTGGCGCTGCCGAGCACGTGCCCCTTGTGCAGCGCGACGAGCAGCGTGTCGGCGCGCTCGGCGAGCAGCTCGGTGTCGATGACGGTGCCTGGCGTGACGACCCGAACGACCTTGCGCTCCACCGGCCCCTTGGCCGTGGCCACGTCACCCACCTGCTCGGCAATGGCCACCGCCTCGCCGTGCTTGATGAGGCGCGCGAGATAGCTCTCCACCGAGTGCACCGGCACGCCGGCCATCACCACCGGCTCGCCCGCGCTGTGCCCGCGCGTCGTCAGCGTGATGTCGAGCAGGCGGTTGGCGCGGCGCGCATCGTCGAAGAAGAGCTCGTAGAAGTCGCCCATCCGGTAGAAGACGAGCGTGTCCGGGAACCCGGCCTTGATGCGCAGGTACTGCGCCATCATCGGCGTGTGCGCGGAGAGGTCCGCGAGCCAGGGCGGCCGAGACGATCGTTCGTCGGTCATGGAGCCGGCCATGTTAGGCGAGGCCGCCGGGCGGACGGCCTCCGCTGCCACCTCCCGCCGGGGCGGACGGCGCCGCGGCGATCACGACGAACCAGCCGCCCGCGCCGGTGGGAGCGAGCGGGCGCACGGGGCGCATGCCGGTGGACGCCGCCGTCTGTCGCAGCGCTGCCCCGCGGGGCGCGCCCGATGTGCCGTGCCTGCGGGTGCCGCGCGGCGATCCCTACAATCGCGCCATGGGTCGCCGCCTGCTCTGCTCGGTCATGGCGTGGGTCGTGGCCTGGGTGGGCTTCGCGTCGCAGGAGGTGGCCTGGGCGGCCGCCGAGGCCGACCTCGCCACGCAGGCCGCATGGCCGGCCGCGGCGGAACCCATCGTGCCGCCCGGCAGCGCGACCGGGCGGGTGAACGCTCCATCCGACGGCTCGGTGCAGGACCATCACCTGGACGACGCGCCCGGCCAACCGCTGTCGCCGGACCCGCTGCTGGCCGATGCGCTGCACGCGGGCAACCTGTGGTTTCTGCCGTCAGGCGCGCGCGCGCCGTGGCCGCACGCGGCCGAGCCGCCGCGCACCGACGCGCCGGCAGCCCAGCAGTACCGGCCACCACCGCCGCGCTGACGCGCACTCCCCGCCGCGCGCGGCCGGCCATGGCCCGGCGGCGGGCCGCCGGCCGCCGCTGCGTGCAGCGGGAAGGGCCGGCCCCTGCCACCACCGCGGTGCCCCCAGCACGGGCGCCCTGATCCATGGAAATCCTCATCCTCGGCCTGCTCATCCTTCTCAACGGCGTGTTCGCGATGTCCGAGATCGCCCTCGTCACCGCACGCAAGGCGCGCCTGCAGCGGCGCATCGACGAGGGCGACGCCGCCGCCGCCGCCGCGGTGAAACTCGGCGAGGACCCCACACGGTTCCTGTCCACGATCCAGATCGGCATCACCTCGATCGGCGTGCTCAACGGCATCGTCGGCGAGGCGGCGCTGGCCGCGCCGCTGGCGGCCTGGATCGGCGGCTTCGGCCTCGCGCAGCCGCTGGCCGGCTACGTTGCCACCGGCCTCGTCGTCGTCGTCATCACCTACTTCTCCATCGTCGTCGGCGAGCTGGTGCCCAAGCGCATGGGGCAGACGCACCCCGAGACGCTGGCCCGCCTGGTGGCGCGGCCGATCGAGTGGCTCGCGATCGGCACCAAGCCCTTCGTCAAGCTGCTGTCGGTGTCGACGCAGGCGCTGCTCAGGCTGCTGGGGGTCAAGGACCGCGGCATCAACGCCGTGACCGAGGACGAGATCCACGCCGTGCTCGCCGAGGGCACGAGCGCCGGCGTCATCGAGTCGCACGAGCACACGATGGTGCGCAATGTCTTCCGCCTCGACGACCGCCAGATCGGCTCATTGATGGTGCCGCGCCAGGACGTCGTGACGCTGGACGTCGGCGCGCCGTTCGAGGACAACCTGGCAATCGTCGAGGCCACCGACCACGCGCACTTCCCGGTCGTGCGCAGCGGCCTGGACGACATCGTCGGCATCGTCAACGCGCGCCAGTGGCTGGCGCGCGTCGTGCGACAGGACGCCGACCGCGACCTGGAGCGCCAGGCGCTGCAGCAGCCGCTCTTCGTGCCCGAGACGCTCACCGGCATGGAGCTGCTGGACAGCTTCCGCACCTCGGACGTGCAGATGGCCTTCGTCATCGACGAGTACGGCCAGGTGCAGGGCATCGTGACGCTGCAGGACCTGATCGAAGGCCATCACCGGCGAGTTCCATCCGCGCGACCCGGCCACCTCGTGGGCGCTGCAGCGCGACGACGGCGGCTGGTTGCTCGACGGCCACATCCCGGTGCCCGAGCTGAAGGACCGCCTGCAGCTGGACCACGTGCCCGAGGAGGAGCGCGGCCGCTACCACACGCTCAGCGGCATGCTGATGCTGCTCACCGGCCGCCTGCCGCGCGAAGGCGATCATGCGAACTGGGAAGGCTGGCGCTTCGAGATCGTCGACATGGACGGCAAGACGATCGACAAGGTGCTGGCGACGCGGGCGCCCGCGGACGAGGCCGTCGCGGCGGAGGTGCCATCGTGATCGCGGCGCGCTGCGCTGCGCCGTTGCGGCGGGCCTGGCGATCCGTGGCCGGGCCGTCGCTGGCCGCCGCCGTCGTGGCCTGCAGCGAGGGCTATCCGACGGCGGACGCGCCGGCGTTCGACCCGCACGGCATGACGCAGGGCGAGCGGCTGCGCACGCTCAACGAGGTGGCCCGGAGCGCCGAACCGGGCGTGCGCTGGCGCTACAGCCTGCAGCAGGGTTGCCTGCTGCACGCCGAGCGGCGCGCACGCGGCGAGGGCACGCACACGGTCGTGGTGGCGCTGGCGCAGGCGCGCACGCGGCTGCATGTCAGCGAGGCCGAGCGCGACTTCGACGTCGTCGTGCTGCGCGACGGCGGCGACACGACGACCGTGTTCGAGAGCCGCAGGCACATCGACGCGCTGCGCGCCGAGCTGCTGATCAAGCTGATTCGGCGCGACTGCGCAGCGTTGTCCGGGCCCGGCGACGAGCCCGAGCGTCCCGGCGCCTGAACGGGTGCGCGGGCCGGCGGCCGGCGCGGCTCAGCCGGCCCGATCGTCCGCGGCACGGGCACGCCAGATCTCCAGCAGCGCCAACGCCACCGCCAGCACGACCGGGCCGACGAAGAAGCCGACGGCACCGAACACGACGACGCCGCCGATGAGGGCGATGAGCAGCGGCACCGTGTGCAGGCGCAGGTAGCGGCCGACGACGATCGGGTAGAGCAGGTTGTCGGCCAGCCCGACGACCGCGGTGCCCCACACCAGCAGCAGCACCGCCTGGCCCCACTGGCCCTCGAACATCAGCAGCAGCGCCGCGGGCGCCCACACGAGCGGCGGCCCGAGCAGCGGGATGATCGACAGCACCGCCATCACGATGGCCCAGAACCAGGCGGCGGGCAGGCCGAGCCACCAGAACATCGCGCCGCCGAGCAGGCCCTGCACGACGGCCACGAGCACCTTGCCGTAGACGGTGGCAATGACGGTGTCGTGCACCGTGCCGAGCACGCGGTCGGCCTCGGCCGGCGCCAGCGGCAGCAGCGAGCGCAGGCCGGCCAGCAGCGTGTCCCTGTCGCGCAGGAAGTAGAAGAGGAAGAAGGCGGTCAGCGCGAGCTCGACGGTGCCGATGAACGACAGGCGCACGGCCAGCGAGCCGAGCGAGGTGAGCAGCGCGCCGGCCTGCTGCAGCACGTCGCCGAGGTCGAGGCGCTGGCGCAGGCCCTCCCAGACTGGCCCGAGCAGGGGATGGCGGGCCAGCGCGTCGTTCCAGGCCCCCGATTCGATGCGCGTGCGCACCAGCCGGTAACCGCCCATCGCCTCGTCGACGATGCTGGGGACGACGAGCACCGAAGGCACGACGAACAGCACGGCGATGACGCCGAGCGAGCAGGCGGCGGCCAGCGCGGGCCAGCGGAGCCGCGCCGCGATGCGCCGGTGCAGCGGCCAGCCGACCACCGCCAGCGCCATCGCCCAGGCCAGCGAGGTGACGAAGGGCCGCGCGATGAGGAAACACAGCGCCAGCGCGCCGAGGGTGAGGACGAGCAGCGCCAGGTCGGGCAGGCCCTGGCGCAGCCAGCGGCCGGATGCGGCCGGCGCGCCCGCCGGCGCGTCCGGCACCGCTCCCGCCTCGCCGGCGTCGGTGGCAGGGGCGGGGTCCGCCGACGGGTTCGATGCGTCCATGTCCTGGCGGCCGATGCTAGGGGAACGCGGCGCCCGGCCCGCGGCCGTCGCGCCGCCGCGGCACTGCCCGGCAAGGTGCACGGATCTCAGGCCGGACGTCGTCGGCAGGCCCGCGCCGCGGTGTCGCTGCCGCGGCCCCGGCGCGACTCGAGCCAGGCGTAGCCCATCAGCGCCCCGGCCAGGGGCAGCAGGTAGTAGAGCGCACGGTACGCCAGCAGCGCCGCCAGCAGCTCGGCCGCCGGCGCCGCGCGGCCGAGCGTGGCCAGCACGACCGTCTCGAGCACGCCGAGGCCGGCGGGCACGTGCGTGACGACACCGGCGACGGCGGCGAGCAGCATGGCGGCCGTCACCGTCCACCACGGCAGGCGGCCGTCGAGCAGCAGCCAGACGACGGTCGCGGCGAGGCTCCACGACGCGGTGGCCAGCGCCACCAGCAGCGCGGCGTCGCGCGCCGCTGGAGGAACGACGCGGTGGCCGCGCAGGACGAAGGGCCGCCCGCGCTGCCAGGCGCCGGCGGCCAGCGCCGCCGCGGGCAGC
>JAHCKS010000176.1 GCA_026125665.1 Rubrivivax sp. | reverse complement strand
GGGCTGCACCGGTTCGCCGCGACACTGGGCCTCGGCGTCGTGCTGCCGCGGCTGCTGCTCGCGCTGCGTGCGGCCTGGTCAGTGCGTGCGCGCGCGCAGCGGCTGGCGTGGTCGCCTGCCGACGCCTACGTCGCCTCGGTGCTCGCGCAGCGCCGGCACGGTGCCGGCGGTGGGGCGGCCGCCGGGGGCGGCCGCGTGGTGCAGGTGCTTCCGCATGGCTTCACGCCGGCGCCGGCAGCGACGCTCGCGCTGCGTTCGCTGCTCGCCGCCGCCCTCGGGCCGCGTGCGGACCTGCACGTGGCGCCCGCCACGCCTTACGGCGAGGAGGACCGGCCCGTGCCGCCGCCGCCGGCCGGCGCGGGCTGGCGCGTGGCCTGGTTCGACGCCGCGGCGACGCCGGAGCCGCAGGCCCAGGGTCGCTTCGTCGAGACGTTGCGTGCGGCTTCGACGCTGCCGCTGGCGCTGCTCGTCGACGAAGGCGGCTTCCGGCAGCGCATGGCGGGCTTCGGCGACGGCGCGCCGCGGCTGGCGCAACGCCGCGCGGCCTGGCGGCAGTTCGCCGAAACCTGCGGCGGCACGCTGGCGCTGGTCGACCTGGGCGCCGCGGCCGCCGACCTCGAGACCGCAGCCGACCGCCTGCGCGCCGTGCTCGGGCGGCCGGCCGTGCCGTCGCCGCGATGACCGCCGTCACGCTGAGCCTCGTCTCGCACACCAACGCCGGCAAGACGACGCTGGCGCGCACGCTGCTCGGCCGCGACATCGGCGAGGTGCGCGACGCGCCGCACGTCACCGAGCTGCCCGAGGCGCACCTGCTGCTCGAAACGCCTTCAGGCCACCGCCTGCTGTTGTGGGACACCCCGGGCTTCGGCGACAGCGTGCGCCTGGCGCGGCGCATGCGCAGCAGCGGCAACCCGCTCGGCTGGCTGCTCTCGCAGCTGTGGGACCGCTGGCGCGACCCCGCGTTCTGGATGAGCCAGCAGGCGCTGCGCCACGTGAGGGACGACAGCGACCTGCTGCTGTACCTGGTCAATGCGACCGAGCCCGACGCCGGCTACCTGCAAAGCGAGATGCAGCTGCTCGCCTGGACCGGCAAGCCGGTGCTCGTGCTGCTGAACCAGCTCGGCGCGCCGCGCGAGGCCGCCGTCGAGGCGGCGGAGGTCGAGCAGTGGCGCGAGCGCCTCGCCGCCTGGCCGCAGGTACGCGGCGTGCTGTCGCTGGACGCCTTCGCACGCTGCTGGGTGCAGGAAGGCGAGCTGCTCGGCGCCGTGGAGCAGGCCTTCGCCGGCGACGCCGGGCGCAGCGCCGCGATGGCCGAGCTGCGCGCGGCCTGGACGGCGCGCCGCGAAGCGCAGTTCGCCGAAGCCGTGCGCGAGCTGGCGGCGAGCCTGGCACGCGTGGCCACCCTGCGCGTGGCCCTGGATGAACCGGCCGGCCTGGCGGCGAAGCTGCGCGAGTGGGGCACGCGGCTGGTGCAGAGCCACCCCGGCGATCCGGTCGTCGCGGCAGAGCAACGCCTGGCCGATGCGCTGGCCGACGAGGTGCGCGCCAGCACGCGCCGGCTGCTCGAGCTGCACGGGCTGGAGCAGGGCGGCGGGAGCCGCGGCGCGTCGTCCGGCGACGAAGCCGTGACGCACATCCTGGAGCGCGTGGCGCGGCAGGTCGAGCCGCACCACCGCGTGCCCGAGGGCCGCGCGGCCGTGCTCGGCGGCGCGATCACTGGCGCACTCGCCGGGCTCAAGGCCGACCTCGCCACCGGCGGCCTCACGCTCGGCGGCGGCCTCATCGCCGGCGGCATCCTCGGCGCGCTCGGTGCGGCGGGCCTGGCCCGCGGCATCAACGTCGTGCGCGGCACGGGGCGCAGCTGGGTGGCGTGGAGTGCCGCCGCGATGCCGCCGCTGGCCGAGGCGGCGCTGCTGCGCTACCTGGCCGTGGCGCACTTCGGGCGCGGCCGCGGCGCGTGGGCCGAGAGCGAAGCGCCGGCGCACTGGCCGGCGGCGCTGCAGCAGGCGCTGGCACCGTGTGCCGAGTCGTTCGATCGGGTGTGGAAGAGCCGCGTCGAGCGCCTCCCCGAAGGCGGCGAAGCGGCCGAAGCCGAGCGGCTGGCCGCCGCGCTGGCGCCGCTCGTCGAGGCGGTGCTGCGCGACGTGCTGGCCCGTCTGCATCCCGCGGCGTTCGAGCCGGCCCCGGACCGCGGGACCGGGTCGCGCCGCGACCAGGGGTTCGTGCCTGCGTCGGCGGCTGCGGCGGCTTCCGATAATCCCGGCGCATGAAGATCCTCATCCTCGGCGCCGGCCGCGTCGGCGAGAGCGTCGCCGAGAGCCTGGTCTCCGAGCGCAACGACATCACGGTCATCGACACGGACCCGGTGCGCCTGGCGGCGCTGCAGGACCGGCTCGACCTGCGCGGCGTGGTGGGCAACGGCATCCAGCCGAGCGTGCTGCGCGACGCCGGCATCGAGGACACCGACATGCTCATCGCCTGCGCGCCGCTGGACGAGACCAACCTCGTCGCGTGCAAGGTGGCGCACGACCGCTTCGGCGTGCCGACGACGATCGCGCGCGTGCGCAGCCCCGAGTTCGAGGAGGGCGACGCACTGCTCGAGAAGAAGGGCTTCGCGGTCGACAAGGTCATCTGCCCGGAGCAGAGCGTCACCACCTACATCCGCAAGCTGATCGAGTACCCCGAGGCGCTGCAGGTGCTGGAGTTCGCCGACGGGCTGGTCAGCCTCATCGCCGTGCGCGCCGTCGCCGGCGGGCCGCTGGTGCAGCACAGCCTGGCCGAGATCCCGCGGCTGATGCCCGACATCGAGATGCGCATCGTCGCGATCTACCGGCCCACGGCCGGCGCGGCCGGCCAGGACCGGGCCATCACCGAGCTCGACGGCCGCACGCGCATCGAGCCCGGCGACGAGGTCTTCGTGCTCGCCGCCACCGAGCACATCCGCACCGTGCTCGGCGCGCTGCGCAAGATGGACCAGCCGGTGCGCCGCATCATGGTCGCCGGCGGCGGCAAGGTGGGCCTGCGTCTGGCGCGCCAGATCCA
This sequence comes from Rubrivivax sp., assembly GCA_026125665.1. Classification (GTDB taxonomy): domain Bacteria; phylum Pseudomonadota; class Gammaproteobacteria; order Burkholderiales; family Burkholderiaceae_C; genus Rubrivivax. The sequence continues at coordinate 5,159 of JAHCKS010000176.1, read as the reverse complement.
CGGCGAATACGCGCTGAAGATCATCGAGCCGCAGCGCCAGCGCTGCGAGTACCTGGCCACGCAGCTGCCGCCCGACGTGCTGGTGCTGCAGGGTGACAGCACCGACGAGGACCTGCTCGGCGACGAGAACGTGCAGGACATGGACCTCTTCATCGCGCTGACCAGCGACGACGAGGACAACATCATGAGCTGCCTGCTCGCCAAGCGCCTGGGCGCGCGGCGCGTCATCGGCCTCATCAACCGCCGCGCCTATGCCGACCTCGTGCAGGGCACGGCGATCGACATCGCGATCTCGCCGAGCCACGCCGTCATCGGCGAGCTGCTGGCCTGGGTGCGCCGCGGCGACGTCGAAGCCGTGCACAGCCTGCGCCGCGGCGCCGCCGAGGCGCTGGAGGCCATCGTGCGCGGCGACGCGAAGACCTGCAAGATGGCCGAGCGCCGTGTCGACGAGCTGCCGCTGCCCAAGGGCGCGCAGATCGGCGCGCTCGTGCGCGGCCTGCACCTGCCCGACGGCAGCGAGGCCGAGAACGCGAGGCCGCGCGTCATCATCGCGCACCACGACACCACCATCCTGCCGCACGACCACGTCATCATCTTCGTGCCTCGCAAGCGCATGGTGCGCGAGGTGGAGAAGCTCTTCCAGGTGTCGGCGACGTTCTTCTGATGGGCGCGCTGGCCGTCGTCGCGCTGGTGGGCCGCCTGGTGGCCCTGTTCGGGCTGCTGATGGTGGTGCCGTTGGCCTTCGCGCTGGCCGAGCACGACCCGGCCGAGCAGGCCTTCCTCACGGCGACCGCCATGACCCTGCTGGCAGGCGCGGCGATGAGCGCGGCGACGCGCCGCTTCCGGCGCGAGCTGCAGCCGCGCGACGGCTTCGTGCTCGTCGGCCTGACCTGGGTGCTGCTGCCGCTGTTCGGTGCCGTGCCGCTGTACCTGGCGGTGCCGGGCATCGATGTCGCGAAGGCCTACTTCGAGTCGGTGAGCGCCTTCACCGCCACCGGGGCCACGGCGCTGGCCGGGCTGGACCGGCTGCCGCTGTCGATCAACGTCTGGCGCTGCTTCATGCAGTGGGTGGGCGGGCTGGGCATCATCGTGCTCGCGGTGGCCATCCTGCCGCTGCTCGGCGTGGGCGGCATGCAGCTGTACAAGACCGAGATGGCCGGCCCGATGAAGGACCAGAAGCTGACGCCGCGCATCGCCGACACCGCGCGCGCCATCTGGGGCACCTACGGCGCGCTGTCGCTGGCCTGCTTCCTCGCGTACCGCGCCGCCGGCATGAGCTGGCCCGACGCGTTCATGCACATGAACACCACCGTCAGCCTGGGCGGGTTCTCTTCGCACGACGCCAGCTTCGGCCACTGGAACTCGCCGCGCATCGAGGCGGTGGCCATCGCCTTCATGCTGCTGTCGGGCGTGCCGCTGCTGATGTACTTCGCCGCGCTGCGCGCCCGCTCGCCGATGCCCTTCGTGCGCAACGCCGAGATCCGCGCCTTCTACGGCGCGCTGGCCGGTGCCATCGCGCTCATCACCGCCTACCTCGTGGCCTACGACGCCTACCCGAGCTGGCTGGAGGCGCTCAGGCACACCGCGTTCCACGTCGTCTCGGTGGCCACGACGACGGGCTACGCGGCCTACGACTACGCGCAGTGGCCGCTGTTCGCGCCGCTCTTGATGATCCTGCTCGGCTGCTTCGCCACCTGCGCGGGCAGCACCGGCGGAGGCATCAAGATGGTCCGCATGCTGCTGCTGCTGAAGCAGGCGCGGCGCGAGCTCGTGCGCATCGTGCACCCGCAGGTGGTGAACCCGGTGGTGCTCGGTGGCCAAGCGGTGAGCGACCGGCTGATGCAGAGCATCATCGCCTACATGATGATGTACGGCGCCTCGCTCGTCGGGCTGACGATGCTGCTGCTGTTCAGCGGCCTGGAGCCGGTGACCGCGTTCACCGCCGTGCTCGCCTGCGTCAACAACATCGGCCCCGGCCTCGGCGAGGTGGGGCCGGCGGTGAACTACGGCGGCCTCACCGACTTCCAGACGTGGGTGTGCACGTTCGCGATGCTGCTCGGCCGCCTGGAGCTGCTGGCGGTGCTCGTGCTGTTCACGCCGCAGTTCTGGCGCCGCTAGCGTCGCCGGCGCGGCCGGCGGCGCGGCGTGCCGCCGCGCGGGCAAGGGCCGCCCGCGAGCGGGGCTGCGCGCGGCTGCGCGCGGCTGCGCGCGGGACGCGGGGATACTCGGAACGATGCACGCGCACATGCCGCTCATCGTCACGCTGGCCGCCGCGCTGGGGCTGGCGCTGGTGCTCGGCTTCGCCGCGTCGAGGGCGAAGCTGCCGGCGCTGGTGGGCTACCTGCTGGCCGGCGTGCTGCTCGGGCCGCACACGCCGGGTTTCGTCGCCGACGTCGACCTGGCCACGCAACTGGCCGAGATCGGCGTGATGCTGCTGATGTTCGGCGTCGGGCTGCACTTCTCGGTCGACGACCTGCTCGCCGTGCGGCGCGTCGCCGTGCCGGGCGCGGTGGTGCAGATGGCGGTGGCCACGATGATGGGCGGCGGGCTGGCGCTGGCGTGGGGCTGGTCCACGGGCGGTGCGCTCGTCTTCGGCGTGTCGCTGTCGGTGGCGAGCACGGTGGTGCTGCTGCGTGCGCTGGAGTCGCGCGGCGTGCTCGAGTCGCAGAACGGCCGCATCGCCGTGGGCTGGCTGGTGGTCGAGGACCTGGCGATGGTGCTCGTGCTGGTGCTGCTGCCGGCGCTGGTGGGCCTGGCCGCACAGTCGCAGGCGGCCGGTGGCAGCCTCGGCGGGCAGGAACTCTGGACGACGCTGGCGCAGACGCTGTTCGCCGTGGCCGCCTTCGTCGCGCTGATGCTGCTCGGCGGCCGGCGCGTGCTGCCGTGGATGCTGTGGCACATCTCCAAGACCGGCTCGCGCGAGCTGTTCACGCTGTGCGTCATGGCGGTGGCCGTGGGCATCGCCTACGGCGCGTCGGCGCTGTTCGGCGTGTCGGTGGCGCTGGGCGCGTTCTTCGCCGGCCTGGTGCTTCGCGAAAGCGAGTTCGCGGCGCGCGCCGCCGAGGAGTCGCTGCCTTTCCGCGACGCCTTCGCCGTGCTGTTCTTCGTCTCGGTGGGCATGCTGTTCGACCCGCTCGTGCTGTGGGAGCGGCCCGGCCAGGTGCTGGCGGTGACGGCGATCATCATGGTCGGCAAGTCGATCGCCGCGGCGCTGCTGGTGCTGGCGCTGCGCTATCCGCTCAACACCGCGCTCACGGTGTCGGCGAGCCTGGCGCAGATCGGCGAGTTCTCGTTCATCCTGGTGGCGCTCGGCGGCAGCCTGGGCGTGCTGCCGCCGGAGGCGAAGAGCCTCGTCGTTGCCGGCGCGCTGATCTCGATCGCCGCCAACCCGCTGCTGTTCTCGCTCGTCGAGCCGGCGCGGCGGTGGATCCTCGAGCGCTCGGCGCTGGCGCGGCGGCTGGAGCAGCGCGAGGACCCGCTGGCCGAGCTGCCGACGAGCACCGAGCGGCGCTTCCTCGCGCAGCAGGTGGTGCTGGTGGGTTACGGCGTCGTCGGCGAGCGCATCGCGCGCGCGCTCGCCGAGCGCGACGTGCCTTTCATCGTCGTCGAGCAGAACCGTGAGCGCGTCGCCGCGATGCGCGCGGCCGGGCTGCAGGCCGTCTCGGGCGACGCCGCCGACCCGGTGACGCTGGTGCAGGCGCACATCGCCGATGCCGGGCTGCTCGTCGTGGCCGCCAGCGAGACCACCGACGTGCGGCCGATGATCCAGACCGCGCGCACGCTCAATCCGGGCATCCCCGTGCTCGTGCGCGCGCCCAACGCCGAGGAGGCCGAGCTGCTGCTCAAGGAAGGCGCGCGCAAGGCCGTGCACTTCAAGGGCGCGCTGGCCGAGGTGATGGTGCGCGACGTGCTGGAGGCGCTGCAGGCGCGCTGAGACCCATCCGACCTATGCAGGAGGACCTGCCGATGACCCCGCTGCGTTCGATCGTCGCCGCCACCGATCTCTCGGCGCCTTCGCGCCATGCCTGCGAGCGCGCCGCACTGCTGGCCGCCGCCGACGGCGCCGCCTTGATGCTCGTGCAGGCGCTCAGCGCCTCGGCGCTGGCGGACCTGCAGCGCTGGATCGGCGTGGGCGGCGGCGGCGAGCACGCCGCGCCGGCCGTCGAGGCCGAGGCACGCACGAAGCTCGAGGCCTTCGCCGAGGACCTGGCGCGGCGGCACGGCATCTCGGTGGCGGCGCAGCTGCTCACCGGGCACGTGGTGGAGCAGGTCACGCGCCAGGTCGATGCGCAGGGCGCCGACCTCGTCGTCACCGGCACGCGCGGCGCCGGCTTCTTCCGCGGTGTCGTCGTCGGCGCCACGGCCGAGCGCATCGCCAGGTGTTCGTCGCGCCCGGTGCTGATGGTGCGCCGCTCGCCGCACGATGCATACCGCACGGTGCTGGTGCCGGTGGACTTCTCGCCGTGGAGCGCCGAAGCGATCGCGCTGGCGCGCCGCGTCGCGCCCGGCGCGCGGCTCGTGCTGATGCACGCCGCCGAACTGCCGTTCGAGGGCAAGATGCGCTTCGCCGGCGTCGACGACGCGACGCTCGCGCGCTACCGCCTGGGTGCGCGCAAGGAAGCGGCACAGCGGCTGGGGGAGCTGGCCGCGCAGGCCGGTGTCGGCACGCCCGATGCGTCGGACCCGGCGGCCGGCGCCGCGCGCCTGGTCACCGTCGACGGGGCCGACCCGTGGATGCTGATCGTGCAGCAGGAGGAGGAGTTCGACTGCGACCTCGTCGTCATCGGACGCCAGGGGCGGCACGCGGTGGACGAGTGGCTGCTCGGCAGCACGACGCGCATGGTGCTTGCGGAGGGCAACACCGACGTGCTGATGGTCACCCGCGCCGCGGCCTGATGCCGCATCGCGGCCGATCGACTGGGTTCGGTCGAGAACGAGCCCCCGCGGTGCGGTGGTTGTGGCGGGACCGGCACGGCCGGGCGCCCTGCGCCGCGACCTCGGTGCGCGCTCCCCGTGCGCGAACGGCGTGCCGGTCTCTCGAGAAGCCGAACCATTGCCTCATGCGCCATCGCGGCGCGCGAGTCCGAGGCCGCGGGGGGCCACTCAGGGCTCGGCACCCGAACACACGGACTACCGCCGCCTGCGCTCCACGGTCGGCG
>JAHCKS010000175.1 GCA_026125665.1 Rubrivivax sp. | reverse complement strand
TCCTTGGCGCGTCACGACCTGGACGGACCGCCTGTTTCATGCATCGCGGCCCGCGCCAAGCCCGGCGGAGCAACTGAAGTGAACACGCCCGGCGCCGCCCTTCGCCGGCGCCTGTACGGAGGAAGACGATGAACCGAGGCCGCGCCGCCGCGGCTGCCGCCACAGCAGCCGCAGTCGCCACGGCGGCGCTGCTGGCGGCCGCCTGCCGGCCGGCACCGCCGGCGGGCTGGTCCGGCTACGTCGAGGGCCAGTTCGTGCACGTCGCCGCGCCGCTGGCCGGCACGCTGACGCACCTGGCGGTGCGCCGCGGCGACCGGGTCGCCGCCGGCGCCGCGCTCTTCACGCTCGATGCCGACGCCGAGCGCGCGGCGCGCGAGGAAGCCCTGGCCCGCCTGGCCAGCGCGCGCGCTCAGGCCGCCAACACCACCAAGGGCCGCCGCAGCGACGAGGTGGCGATGGTGCGCGCGCAACTCGTGCAGGCGCAGGAGCAGGTGCGGCTGGCCGCGGCCGAGCTGGAGCGGCAGCAGCCGCTCGTGACGCAGGGCTTCCAGTCGCCTGCGCGGCTGGACGACCTGCGCACGGCACTCGCGCAGGCGCGCGCCCGCGCCGACGAGCTGCAGGCGGCGTTGCGCGTGGCCCAGCTGCCGGCGCGCAGCGACGAACGCGCCGCGGCCGACGCGGCGGCCACGGCCGCTTCGGCCGCCGTGGCGCAGGCGCGCTGGCGCGAGCAGCAGAAGGCGCAGACGGCGCCGCTCGATGCCACCGTGGCCGACACCTTCTACCGCGTCGGCGAGTGGGTCGCCGCCGGCCAGCCGGTGCTCGCGCTGCTCCCGCCCGCGGGGCTGCGCGCGCGCTTCTTCGTGCCCGAGGGCGACATCGCCGGCCTGGCCATCGGCCAGCCCGTCACGCTGCGCTGCGACGGTTGCGGCGAGACGCCGATCGCCGCGCGCATCGACTTCATCGCCACGGCGCCCGAGTTCACGCCGCCGGTCATCTACTCCAACAGCCAGCGTGCGCGGCTCGTGTTCCGCGTCGAGGCACGCCCGCTGCGCGACGGCGACGGCCGCCTCAAGCCGGGGCTGCCGATCGACGTGCAACGCGCTGCGTCCTGACGCCGAGACGAGCGAAGGCCGTGCCGTGAACGACGTGCCGCCCGCCATCGACGTGCGCGGCCTGACCAAGCGCTACGGCGGCCGCGCCGTCGTCGACGACCTCTCGCTGCGGCTGGCGCGAGGGCGCATCTGCGGCTTCCTCGGGCCCAACGGCAGCGGCAAGACGACGACGATCCGCATGTTGTGCGGGCTGCTCACGCCCGACGCCGGCGAAGGCACGTGCCTCGGCCTGCCGATCGGGACGAAGGACGCGAAGGGCACGCACGCCACGGCGCTGCGGCGCCAGGTCGGCTACATGACGCAGCGCTTCGGCCTGTACGAAGACCTGTCGATCCGCGAGAACCTCGACTTCCTCGGCCGCCTGTACGAGCTGCCCGACCGCCGCGCCGCGGTGGACCGCACGCTCGCGCGGCTGGGCCTGGCAACCCGGCAGAAGCAGCTCGCCGGCCAGCTCTCGGGCGGCTGGAAGCAGCGGCTCGCGCTCGCCGCGTGCCTGATGCATTCGCCCAAGCTGCTGCTGCTCGACGAGCCGACGGCCGGCGTCGACCCGAAGGCGCGGCGCGACTTCTGGGACCAGATCCACGAGCTCGCGGCCGAAGGCATCACGGTGCTCGTCTCGACGCACTACATGGACGAGGCCGAGCGCTGCCACGAGCTCGCCTACATCGCCTACGGCAAGCTGCTGGCGCGCGGCAGCGAGCGCAGCATCGTCGAAGGCGCCGGCCTCACGGTGTGGGCACTGCGCGTGCGCGATGGCGCCGGCGGCGCGGGTGGCGCGGATGGCGCCGGCGGCGGCGGCGAGCGGCTCGCCACCCTCGTGCCGGCCCTGAAGGCCGCGCCCGGCGTGCTCAGCGTCGCGGCGTTCGGCAGCGCTTTGCACGTCGCCGGCCGCGACGCTGCGGCCGTCGAGGCGGCCGTCGCGCCGCTCGCCGGCCGGCCCGACCTCGAGCTTGCACGCGTGCACGCCAACCTCGAGGACGTGTTCATCAGCCTCATCGGCCAGGCGCAGGACAACTTCGCAGGGAGCGCGGCCGCATGAGCTCCGGAACGAAGCTCTTCTCCGGCCAGCGCCTGGCGGCGGTGTTCATCAAGGAGTTCCAGCAGATGATGCGCGACCGGCTCACCTTCGCGATGGCGGTGGTGATCCCGATCGTGCAGCTGATCCTCTTCGGCTACGCCATCAACACCGACCCGAAGGGCCTGCCGACGGCTGTCGTCTCGTTCGACGACTCGCCGCAGGCGCGCAGCGTGGCGGCGGCGCTGCAGACGAGCGGCTACTTCCGTGTCACGCACCAGCCGCGCAGCGAGGCCGAGGGCGGCGCGCTCGTCGAGGCGGGCGACGTGCAGTTCCTCGTCGTCATCCCGGGCGGCTTCGGGCGCGACGTGCTGCGCGGCCGGCGCCCGGCGGTGCTGATGGAGGTGGACGCCACCGACCCGTCGGCCTCGGGCAACGCCATCGCCGCGCTGGCGGCGATCCAGTCGAGCGCGCTCGCGCTCGACCTCACGGGCCCGCTGCGCGCGCTGGCCGGCGGCGCGCCGCCGTTCGAGTTCCGCGTGCACCGGCGCTTCAACCCCGAGGGGCTGTCGCGCTACAACATCGTGCCCGGGCTCATCGGCACCATCCTGACGATGACGATGGTGATGATGACGGGCCTGGCGATGACGCGCGAGCGCGAGCGCGGCACGATGGAGAACCTGCTCGCCACGCCGGTGCGGCCCGCCGAGGTGATGGTGGGCAAGATCCTGCCGTACGTGGTGATCGGCTACATCCAGCTCGGCGTCATCCTCGCCGCCGCGGCGCTGCTGTTCGACGTGCCGATGCAGGGCAGCGCCGTGCTGCTGCTTGTGATGATCGGCCTGTTCATGCTCGCCAACCTCGCGGTGGGCTTCACCTTCAGCACGCTGGCGCGCAACCAGCTGCAGGCGATGCAGATGACATTCTTCTTCTTCCTGCCCTCGATGCTGCTGTCGGGCTTCATGTTCCCGTTCCGCGGCATGCCGGGCTGGGCGCAGACGCTCGGCGAGGTGCTGCCGCTCACCCACTTCCTGCGCGTCGTGCGCGGCATCATGCTGAAGGGCAACGGCTGGCCGCAGGTGTTGCCGGAGCTGTGGCCGATGCTCGCCTTCCTCGTCGTGGCCGGCACGCTGGCGTTGATGCGCTACCGCCGCACGCTCGACTGAAGGCGCCCGTCTCTCGTCGGGGGGATGGCGGCTCGCCGCCCCCCCGCATTCAGGGGGGCGCGCGCCGCCGGGCCGAGTTCGATAGTCGCCGACGCCGTTACCCGGAGGCCAAGCCCGGGGGAGGAGGGGCCATGCACACCAGCAGCGCCAGCCACGGCCGGTCACCGGCCGCGCGCCTCGCGGTCGTCTTGCTCTTCAGCACGTTGGCCGCCTGCGGTGGCGGAGGCGACAGCGGCGAGCCCGCCCCCGCGCCGGCAGCGCCCCCGGTAGCCGCGCCGCCGCCGGCCGCACTCCCGGGGCCACCTCCCGAGGCGGCCCGCGTCAGTGGGACGGCGGGCGAGGTCGTCGTGCTGCGCGCACCCGAGTCGCCCGAGCGCGGCAGAGCGATCGCGTTCGAGTGGACGCAGACACAGGGGCCCGCCGTGCAGCTGCACGACACGAAGACCGCACGCGCCCACTTCCTCATGCCGGCCGCGGCGCCGGATGCCGGCACCGGCGACGACGCGCCGCTGTCCTTCGCCGTCAAGCTCACCTACGCCGACGGCGCCGTCGAGGCGAAGGGGGTGGGCGTCACGATCCTGCACACGACGACGCCACCCGCCCCGCCCCCGCCCGTGGTGCTGCGCGACTACGTCGTCTTCACCGCCGACAAGGACCTGAACGGCCGGGTCGACCTGTACCGCGCGAAGCTGGACGGCAGCGAAGTCATCCGCCTGAACGGGCCCATCGCACCGGGCGGCAGCGTCCAGACCTTCGTCATCTCACCCGACGCCACGTCTGTCGCCTACCTGGCCGACCAGGACACCAACGGCGTCTTCGAGCTCTACGTCGCACGCGTCGACGGCAGCGACACGCGCAAGGTCTCGGGCACGCTGGTCGCCGGCGGTGACGTGGCCTTCCAGATCCGCTGGGCGCCCGACGGCTCGCGTCTCGCCTACCAGGCCGACAAGCTGGCCGACAACGTCTTCGAGGTCTTCACCGTGCGGCCCGACGGCAGCGACGAAGTGCGCGCCAGCGGGCCGATGGTGCCCGGCGGCTTCTTCATCGACTACACCTGGGCGCCCGACAGCTCGCGCCTCGCCTACACCGCCTCGCAGTTCACGGCCGGCGTCGTCGAGCTCTTCGTCAGCAACGCCGACGGCAGCGACAACCGGCGCGTCTCGGGCCCGATGACGGCCGGCGGCGGCGTGCAGTTCGGCTTCGCGTGGGCGCCGGACAGCTCTCGCCTCGCCTACCGCGCCGACCAGCTCACCGACGACGTCGTCGAGCTCTTCACGGTGCGACCCGACGGCACCGACAACCAACGCGTCTCGGGGCCGCTGGTCGCCGGTGGCGCCGTGTTCGAGCTCGCCTGGGCGCCGAACGGCTCGCGCATCGCCTACCGCGCCGACGCGCTGGTCGACAACGTCGTGCAGCTGTTCAGCGTGCGCCCCGACGGCACCGGCAACACGCAGCTCTCCTCGGTGCCGCCCAACGGCGACGTGTTCGACTTCATCTGGGCGCCGGACAGCTCGCGCATTGCCTACCGCGCCGACCAGGTCACCGACGACGTCGTCGAGCTCTTCACGAGCGGCCCCGACGGCGCTGGCAACGTGCGCGTCAGCGGCGCGCTGGTGGCCGACCGCGGCGTCTTCAACTACGCCTGGGCGCCGGACAGCTCGCGTGTCGCCTACGTGGCCGACCAGATCACCGACAACTCGTTCGAGCTCTTCACCAGCCGGCCCGATGGCAGCGGCAACGTGCGTGCTTCGGGCCCGCCGCCGCCGACGGGCATGAACGGCCTCAGTTTCATCTGGTCGCCCGACAGTGCCTGGATCGGCTACCTGGCGCCGCAGCGCTCGACCAGCGTCGTCGAGCTCTTCACCACGCGGCCCGACGGCTCGCTGAACCCGGTGGTGTCCGGCGCGATGGTCACCGGCGGCAACGCGTCGGCCTTCATCTGGACGCGCGACGGCTCGCGCCTGCTGTACCGCGCCGACCAGCGCGTGCAGAACCAGTTCGAGATCTTCACCAGCGCGCCCGACGGCGGCGCGCCGAACATCGCCTTGTCCGGCACGCTGACGACCGACGGCGACGCGTTCAGCTTCGCGACGCCGCCGTAGCGGCACCGCGTGCGCCGTGCCCGCGTGCCATGCCGCGCGCGGCGCGCGGCCCGGCAGCGCTTCCCGCCGGCCTCGGCGAACGAAGGGCCGGCGGCGGAGCTCAAGCGCCGTGGTGGGTGTCGAACGCCACGCCCGCCTTCTGCAGCAGCGCGATCGGCAGCTGCCCGCCGACACAGACGATCACCGCGTCGTTCGCGAGCGCCTGCTCGCCCTGCGTCGTCTGCAGGCGCACGCGGCCACTCTCGACGGCCAGCACCTGCGACTCCAGCATCACCGCCACGCGCCCCGACGCCTGCAGCGCGGCGAGCGTGTCGCGGTTGCGCGCCTTGACGCGCGAGAAGGCGGCGCTGCGGTACGACAACGTCACGGTGGTGCCGGGCCGCTCGGCCAGCGCGATGGCGGCCTCCAGCGCGCTGTCGCCGCCGCCCACCACCAGCACCGCCTGCCCGTCGTACTGCGCCGGGTCCACCAGGCGATAGACGACCTGCGGCCCGTCCTCGCCGGGCACCTCCAGCTTGCGCGGCGTGCCGCGCCGGCCCATCGCCAGCAGCACGCTGCGCGCACGGTGCGTGCCGCGCGTCGTCGTCACGACGAAGCCGTCGCCTTCGCGCGCCAGGCCCAGCATGCCCTCGTTGAAGCGGATCGCCAGCCGCGTGCGCGCCACCACGCCCTGCCAGAACTCGAGCAGCTTCTCCTTGCGCACGTCGGTGAAGCGCATCGTGCCCACGAGCGCCAGCTTCACCGGCGCCGTCATCGCCACCTTGTGCCGCGGGTAGTGGAAGACGGCGCCGCCGAGCGAAGGCTCCTGCTCGATGAGCAGGTAGCGCAGCTTGTGCTCCATCGCCGCCAGCCCGGCCGAGAGGCCCGCCGGGCCGCAGCCCACGATGAGCACGTCGTGCTCGTCGCCGGCGGCACCGCGGCCCGCCACCTTGCCGCGCCTGCGGATCGCCTCCATCGCCTGCCGCCCCTGCTCGGCGGCCTTGCGGATGAGGCCCATGCCGCCCAGCTCGCCGGCGATGAACAGGCCCGGCACGTTGGTCTCGAACTCGGGGCTCAGGCGCGGGATCTCGATGCCGCGCCGCTCGGTGCCGAAGACGAGCCGGATCGCGTCCAGCGGGCAGGCCGCCGCGCAGGCGCCGTGGCCGATGCACGCCGAGGCATTGATCAGCGCCGCCTTGCCGCCGACCATGCCGAGCGCGCCTTCGGGGCACGCCGCGATGCACGAGGCCGAGCCGAGGCAGCGGCGCGGGTCGACCACCGGGTGCAGCGAGGGCGGCTCGGCGAGGCCTGCCTCGATCGACTGCTGCAGCTGCGCGCGGCTGCGCCGGTCGACATGCCGGCGCCGCCACAGGTAGGCGGCCCAGGCGAGCGCCATCAGCGCCGCGTACAGCCAGAGCAGGTCCAAGAGCGGTTCCCCATGCAGCGCGCCGGTCAGAACTCGTAGCGCGTGCCGAGCAGGTAATTGACGCGCCGCGTCGACTCGCGCGTGGTGACCGTCAGCGTCGGGTCGGCGGGGTCGGGGGCCAGGCGCGTGGCGCGGCCGATCTCGTAGGTGAGGCTCGTCTCCACCGTCCACGGCTTCAGGCCGCGCCAGGTCAGGCGCAGCGTCGGCGTCACGCGCTGGTTCGTGCTGCCCTCGGGCGTCTTGTCGCGGTAAAGCTGCAGCGAAGGCTCGAGCTGCCACGCCGCGCCGAGGTAGCTCGAGTGGTTGTAGCCGAGCAGCCAGCCCTCGATGGCGCGGCCGTTGAGCACCGTCGCCGACCACACGTGCGTGTCGCGGGCGCCGAGCAGGTTGGCGCCGATCACCTGCACGTTCAGCGCGTAGAGGTTGCCGCTGGCGGGCTGGCCGTTCTCGAAGCCGGGCACGCCGGGCACCGGCGGGATGGCGCCGGTGCTCGTGAGCTGCAGGTTCGCGCCGAGCTGCCAGGTCTTGTCCAGCGGCCGCGTGAAGCCCAGCTGCGCCTGCGTGACGAAGGGCGTCGTCGCGCGCACCTGCTCGCGCAGCACCTCCACCGTGGTGGTGGCCAGCCGGTCGGCGATGCGCTCGAAGCGCACGCCGGGCTGCGCCGGGTCCTCGAAGGTGAGCGCGTTGCCGAGAGCCAGCAGCGGCAGGGCGCGCTTGTCGTACAGCAGGTTCACGACGCTGCCGTCGCCGAACACCCAGGTGCCCTGCACGGTGACGATGTTCATCGTCCGGAACAGCAGGTCGTGGTCGAGCTGCGCGAAGACCGACGCGCCGTTCCTGAAGTAGCGCGCCTCCAGGCCGACGGCGCGCCGGTCGACCTCGCCGTCGATCTTCTGCTCGATGCCGTAGAGCGCCACGCCGAGGTCGCGCGCCAGGCCGTCGGCGTCGATCGCGCCGCCGGCGAAGCGGCGCCGGGACGAGAAGTAGCGGTCGGCCGGAGCGCCCGCCACGGCCGACAGCTTGATGCCGGGGTGCACGCTGACGTGCCCCGTGGCACCGTCGAATCGCCCGAGCACGCCGCCGCCCTGCGGCGACTGGCGACCGAGGCGCACGCCCCAGCCGCCGGGCAGCGCGCGGTAGTCGAAGTACAGCGCGCCGAGGCGGTTGCGGCTCTTCTCGCTGCGCTCGAGGTCGCTGGTGTAGGCGTCGCGCAGCACGAAGCGCATGTCCTGGTCGGCATCGCGCCGGCGCCAGGAGAAGTCGACGTCGCCCAGCGCCTGGCGCGTGCGGTCCGACGAGAGCAGCGGCTCGCCCGGCGTCGCCGGCAGGCCGCCCACCGGCGAGTCCTTGAACTCCTGGCTGCGCACCTGGCCGTTGCCGCCGAAGTAGGTGAGGCCGGCCGAGCCGGTGATCAGCTCGAGTGTCGGGGCTGGCGGGCGCGCGCGCGCCGCGTCCGTGGTGGGTGCCGGCTGCCCGGGCGTGGCGCCCGCCGCCGGCGCAACCGTGCCAGGCAACGCGGCGAGCTCGCGCCGCACGCGCTCGCGGCCTTCGCCGCTCGGGTACTGGCGCAGGTAGGCCTCGAACTCCAGCCGCGCCCGGCGGTGGTCGCCCAGCCGCGCGCGGGCCACGCCGGCGAGCTCGAGCGCGTCGCGCGTGTAGCGGTTCGGTGGCAGCGCGAGTACGTCGTTGGCGGCGTCCAGTGCCGCAGCGTGCGCGCCACGGGCGAGCGCCTGGCGGCCGGTGTCGAGCAGCGCGGCAGCCGTCGCCAGCACCACCGCCGGCGACATGCCGGCCGGGCCTTCCTGCGTGCTCGCCGCGGGCGGCGCCGCG
>JAHCKS010000174.1 GCA_026125665.1 Rubrivivax sp. | reverse complement strand
GCCGCGCCCGCGTCGCCCCACGCCGGGGCGACCCCGGCCGCGCGCAGCGCGCGGCTCTGCTTGCCCGACGGGTTCCGGCACGCGCCGCCATGGCATGCGGCGCGCGTCCGGCCGTCGCCCCCATTCCCTTGCGAGGAAAGAACCTCTCATGCAGACGACAAGAACCGGCGTCGCCGCAGCCCTGCTGGCCGGCGCACTGGTACCCACCTCATGGGCGCAGGGCGCCACCGACGCAACGAACCCTGTCACGTCGACCGTGGTCATCACCGGCAACCCGCTCGGCAGCGAGCGCACCGTGCAGCCCGCGGCGGTGCTGTCCGGCAACGGACTCGCGCTGCGCCGCGCCTCGACGCTCGGCGAGACGCTGGACGGCCTGCCCGGCGTAGCGGCCAGCGGCTTCGGGCCCAACGCCAGCCGGCCGGTGATCCGCGGCCTCGACGGCGACCGCGTCCGCTTGCTCGACAACGGCGGCACGATCGTCGACGCCAGCTCGCTCAGCTTCGACCACGCGGTGGCGCTGGAGCCGCTGCTCGTCGAGCGGCTGGAGGTGCTGCGTGGCCCGGCGGTGCTGCTGTACGGCGGCAGCGCCACCGGCGGTGTCGTCAACGCCATCCACAACCGGATCCCGCGCGCGCGGCCCGAGGCCTTCGGTGCGCGCGCCGAGCTGCGTGCCGGCGGCGCCGCCGACGAGCGTGCCGCCGTCGCGCTGCTCGAAGGCGGCGCGGGCACGGCCGGCGCCGGCCTGGCGTGGCACGTCGACGCCTTCGGCCGCCGCACCGACGACCCGCGCGTGCCGCGCTTCACGCCGGTCGAAGACGGCGCGCCGCTCGAACCGGCCGAGCGTGTGCGCAACGCCGCCGCGCGCAGCGAAGGGGGTGCGGTGGGCGCCTCGTTCATCGGCGCCGCCGGACACGCCGGGCTGTCCGCGGAGACGCTTCGCAACCGCTACGGCGTCACCGTCGAGCCCGACGTGACGATCCGCATGCAGCGGGAGCGCCGGGCGTTTGCCGGCCAGTGGGCGCCGGGGGCAGCGGGCATCGAGCGCATCGCCCTCGATGCCGCGCACACCGACTACCGCCATGAAGAAGTGGAAGGCAGCGGCGAGGTCGGCACCGTGTTCGAGAGCCGTTCCGACGACGCGCGGGTGGAGCTGGGGCACGCGCCGCTCGGCGGTGCAGGCGGCCCGCGCGGCGTGCTCGGCGCACAGTGGGAGCGGATGCACTTCTCGGCGCTCGGCGAAGAGGCCTTCGTGCCCGGCACGCGCACGCAGCAGCAGGCGCTCTTCGTCTACGAGGAGTGGAGCGCCGGCGCCGCGCCGAGTGCGCGCGATGCGCTGATGCTGAACGCCGGCGCACGCGTCGAACGGGTGCGTGTCGCATCGGAGGGCGACGCGCCCGACGCGGCCGAGGTGCGCTTCGGCCCGGCCGCATCGCGCCGCTTCACGCCGCGCAGTGCTTCGCTCGGCGCGCGGCTGCCGCTGCCGCGGGAGCTGGCGCTTTCGGCGTCGTTGTCGCACAGCGAGCGTGCGCCGACCTACTACGAGCTCTATGCCAACGGCGTGCACGTGGCCACCGGTGCCTTCGAGCGCGGCGACGCGGCCCTCGCCACCGAGCGCAGCCGCCACGCCGAGCTCGGGCTGGCCTGGGCGGCCGGGCCGCACAAGGTGGAGCTGCAGTGGTTCACGACGCGCTTTGCCAACTACATCGCGCTGGAGGCCACCGGCAACGACGTGACACTGCCGGCCGAAGACCCGGCCGACCCGCCGGAGGTGTTTCCGGAGTACGCCTTCCGCGCCGTGCGCGCGCGCCTGCGCGGCTTCGAGCTGGAGGCGCGCACGCAGCTCGCGGCGGTGGCGGCGTCGCGCCTGGAGCTGGCGCTGACGGTGGACCAGGTGCGCGGCGACAACCTCGACCGTGGCGAGCCGCTGCCCCGCCTGGCACCGCGCCGTGCGCGCGTGGCGCTCGACGTCGTGGCCGAGGCCTGGCGCGGCGGGCTCGTGGTGCGCCACGCGGCACGCCAGGATCGTGTGCCTGCCACCGACACGCCCACACCCGGCTACACGATGCTCGACCTGTGGGGGGCCGTGCCGTTGCCGCTGCCCGGCGAGGCGAGCGCCTTCGTGCGCCTGAGCAACGCCACCGACCGGCTCGGCTACAACGCCGCCGCGGTGGCCACGGTGCGTGCGCTGGCACCGCTGCCCGGGCGTGCGCTGGCCCTCGTGGTGCGCTGGCGCTGGTAGGCAAGCACAGGGGCTGGTTCTGCCGGCGCCGAAGTGCGCCGCCCATGGCCGGCGGGACAGGGAGGGGCGCCGGGTCGCGCCGGGCCAGGCGGCGCTCTCGACGGAGGGCGCCTGGCGCCCGTCAGGGCGCCAGCCGCTCGCGCAGCCAGTGCCCTTCGTGCAGGCGGTAGACGAGCCGGTCGTGCAGCCGGCTCTTGCGCCCCTGCCAGAACTCCCAGCGCTCGGGCAGCAGGCGGTAGCCGCCCCAGTGCGGCGGGCGTGGCGGATGAAGGCCGTGCCGCGCCGCCGCCTTTGCCGCCTCGGCCACGAGCATGGCACGCGAGGCGATGACGCGGCTCTGCGGCGAGGCCCAGGCGCCCAGGCGCGAATCGAGCGGCCGCGTCGCGTAGTACGCATCGCTTTCCTCGGCGCTGGTCCTTTCGACCGGCCCCTCGATGCGCACCACGCGTTCCAGCTCGACCCAGTGGAACTGCAGCGCGGCGAACGGATGCAGCGCAAGCTCCTGGCCCTTGCGGCTTTCGTAGTTCGTGTACCAGGCGATGCCGCGCTCGTCGACGCCCTTGGCGAGCACGATGCGCGTGGACGGGCGGCCGCCGGCGCCGACGGTGGCCAGCGTCATCGCCGTCGGCTCGGGCACCCTGGCGGCGAAGGCCTCGTCGAGCCATCGGCGGAACTGCACCAGCGGCTCGCCGGCGGCGAGCGCTTCCTCGAGCTCGCCGCGCTCGTAGCTCTTGCGCTCGTCGGCCAGCTTCGGCGTGCTCACTGGAACGCCTTCGCGCTGCGCGCTCCGGTATGAGCCTTCGGGCGGCAGGGCGCGCTCATGGCCTCGAAGGGGCCGCGGCACGACCGCGGCCACCGCACTAGCTGAGAAGTTAGGGGGGTGGCGGGCACCGGTCCAGTATATGCACAGCGTCGCGGGCACGCGCCCGTGCGCGTTGCCGACGCAGTGCGGGCGCGGCGGCCCTCGTGCATGGGGCTCCCGTTGCAGCGCCTCGGCCGTCGCCCGTGCCATCCCTTAGGGGGAACGCCGTAGGTACACGTCCCACTTTCTGCGCGCGGTGACGCGCCGCATCCTGTCCACTTCCAGGGAGTCCAGAGAAGGGCGTCAGCCGGCGGCAGCGCCGGCGCGAAGCGGTGCGGTCATGAGGTTCCGTCCATCCGTCGTCGTGGTGGCAGCGGGCCGTGGCAGCCGGTTCGGAGCGACCCTGCCCGACGCGCCTGCCAAGCTGGCGCAGCCCTTCGGCAGCTCCACCGTGCTCGGCACCACGGTGCGCAGCGCCGTGCAGAGCCAGCTGCCGGTGGTGGTGGTGACGACACCGGCGCTGGCGCCGTTGCTCGGCACGGTGCTGGCGCAGCGGGACATCGTCGTGCTCGCCGACGACGAGGCCGCGGCCGGCATGGGCCGGTCGATCGCCGCCGGCGTCGCCGAGCGCTCCGGCGCGCCCGGCTGGCTGGTGCTGCCCGGCGACATGCCGCTCGTCCAGCCGGGCACCCTGCTGGCCGTGGCCACCGCGCTGGAGCACCACCCGGTCGCCTACGCGCAGTTCCAGGGCCGCCGCGGGCACCCGGTGGGCTTCTCCTCCGAGCTGTACTCCGAGCTCGTCGTGCTGCAGGGCGACGAAGGCGCGCGGCGCATCGTCGCCCGCTATCCGGCGCATCCGGTCGAGGTCGCGGACCCCGGCGTGTTGATCGACATCGACACGCCGGCCGACCTGGAGAGCGCCCGCGCCAAGGCGGCGTCGCTGCCGGCGTTCTCGGCCTGACGGGGCTTGGCGGCCCGGGCGTTCCCGACGCGGACGCCCGGCAGAGCCCCAGCAGCCCCGGGGGGAGAAGTGGCGGGGAAGCGACAAGCGAAGGCCTGTTTTTCGAGAACGGAATGCGAGTCATTCGCATTGGTGTTATCTTTGCCAAGTCAACGGCACCCAGCCCCTCATGCCCGCCTCGTTCCATTCCACCGTCGGCGCTGCGAGCCGCCAGCGTGAAGGCGACCTGGAGCCGGTCGAACGCCGCTCGATGATCGCGGCGGCGGTGGTCGCTCACATCGCGGGCGTCTGGGCGTTGCTGCAGCTGGATGCCGTGCGCGCCGTGGCGAGTGAGGCGGCGCCGATGATGGTCGACTTGGTGGTGCCTTCGCCCCTGGTGCCGCCGGTGTCGTCCTCGCCACCACCGCCTCCGGCGCCCAGGCCACCGCGCGCCGCACCACTGCCGCCGGTGTTGACCGCCCCACCGGCGCCGGCGCCCGCCAAGGAGGCCTTCGAAGCTGCGCCGCCACCGCCCGAGCCGGAGCCCGTACCGCCGCAGCCGCCGGTCGTCGCGGCGCCGCCGGCGCCGCTGCCGTCCCCACCACCGGCGCCGCTGCGCCGGGCCGTGCCGGCCACCGCCGTGCAGTACCTGCAGCTGCCGCCGGTCGAAGTGCCGCGGCTGTCGCGCCGCGCCGGTGAGAGCGGCACCGTCTGGCTGCGCGTCGTCGTCGACGTGCGGGGCCGCCCGGCGCAGGTCAGCGTGCTGCGCAGCTCGGGCCATGCCCGCCTGGACGAGCAGGCGCTGTGGGCGATGCGCCAGGCGCGCTTCAAGCCGCACACCGAGGACGGCCGGCCGATCGAGCTGGAAGTCACCGCCCCCATCGAATACACGCTGGAGTAGACCGCATGGACCCCACCCCGGGCGCCGTCGCCGGTGCCACCGCCTTCGGGCTTGCGCACCTGCTGGCGCAGAGCGACGCCGTCGGGCGCACGATGCTGTTCGTGCTGTTCGCGATGTCGGCCGCGTCGTGGGCGCTGATCGCGCTCAAGGCCGTCGCGCTGGCCCGCCGCAGGCGCCGCAGCGCCGCCTTCCTCGAGAGCTTCTGGAACGCCGCGTCGCTGGGCGACGTGCAGCAGCGGATCGAGCACGAAGGCGCCCGCGACCCGTTCGCGCGCCTGGCGGCGCAGGCGCTGCAGGCGCGGGCACGCCATGCCCACCACGTGCGCGACGGCGCCGTTCGGCTGGCCGAGGCGGGCACGGCCGGCGAGTACGTCACGCGCACGCTGCGCAAGACGCTCGACGAGGAGACGCTGAGCGTCGAGAGCGGCCTCACGCTGCTGGCCACGGTGGGCGCGACGGCGCCGTTCGTCGGCCTGTTCGGCACGGTGTGGGGCGTCTATCACGCGCTGGTGGCCATCGGCATCAGCGGCGCCGGCACGCTCGACCAAGTGGCCGGCCCCGTGGGCGAGGCTCTGGTCATGACCGGCATCGGCCTGGCCGTCGCGCTTCCCGCCGTCGTCGCCTACAACGCGTTCACGCGCAGCAACCGCGTGCTTGCGGCGCGGCTCGACGCCTTCGCGTTCGAGCTGCACAGCTTCATGACGCTGGGTCACGCACCCGGCTCTGCGCCCCGCCCTGCGCCCGCCTCCCCGTCCGGCCACGGCGCTGTTGCCCAGCGGCCGCGCACGGCCGCGGAGGCGGCCGGCGCCTGAGAGCGCTCGCCCCTCCGTTCCGACAGCTCGACAGGACCCGCCACGATGGGCTTCGCCTCCTTCGACGACAAGGGTGGTGCCGCGCCGATGTCCGAGATCAACATGGTGCCGCTCATCGACGTGATGCTGGTGCTGCTGGTGGTCTTCATCGTCACCGCGCCGCTGCTCACGCACGCGGTGAAGCTGGAGCTGCCGCGCGTCAACTCGGCGCCCAACCCGCCCAAGCCCGGGAAGATCGACTTCGCGATCGACGCCGCCGGCCGGCGCTTCTGGAACGGCCAGCCGCTGACGCGCGCCGCCGCGGCCGAGCGCTTCGCCGCCGCCGGGCGTGCGCAGCCGCAGCCCGAGATCCACCTGCGTGCCGACCAGGCCGTGGCCTACCGCGCCGTGGCCGAGACGCTGGCCGACGCGACGCGCGCCGGGCTCACGCGCATCGGCTTCGTCAGCGAGCCCGGGAAGCCCTGAGCCGCACGACGGGCAGCGCGTCACGAATCCGCATCGCAAGAGGGCACCACCACACCCGATCGCGCACTCCCAATTCCGCCGCACGACCCAGCCAGCCGCCGCCAGCGGGTCCCGTGGAAACCCAGGACAACCACCACGAGGACACGATGAGACGACTGCCGCTTCCCCCTTTCCGCCTGGCCGGCCTGATCGGCTTGCTGCACGCGGCGCTGTGGCCGGCGCTGGCCGCGGCACAGCAGGCGAGCGCGCCTGCCGGCGCCGCCAGCGCACCGGCCTCGGCCACGCCGACGGCCGCCGACGGCCCACCCGCCACCGTGCTGCCGGTCGTGCGCGCGCGCGCCGCCGCCGAGCCGCACGGCAAGGACGGCGTGCAGGCCACCACCACGCGCATCGGCAAGGGCCGGCAGGACCTGCGCGACATCCCTCAGTCGGTGACGGTGGTCACCGAGCGCCTGATCGACGACCGCAACCTCGACACGCTGAAGGACACGCTGCGCCAGACCTCGGGCATCAGCTTCCTCGCTGCCGAGGGCGGAGAGGAGGACATCCGCCTGCGCGGGTTCTCGCTGCAGGGCACCGGCGACGTCTTCGTCGACGGCCTGCGCGACCCCGCGTTCTACGAGCGCGACACCTTCTTCTTCGACCGCATCGAGGTGCTGCGCGGCTCGGCGTCGATGCTGTTCGGCCGCGGCTCCACCGGCGGCGCGGTGAACATGGTGACGAAGCTGCCGCGGCTGGTCACGGAACACCAGGTCGACGTGACGATGGGCAGCCACGGCTACCTGCGCGCCGTCGGCGACTTCAACCTGGTGCTCTCGCCCGGCATGGCGCTGCGCCTGGGCACGATGGCCACCGAAGCCGACAACAACGGCGCCGGCTCCGGCATCAGCAAGAGCGGCATCGCCGGCACGCTGAACTGGGGCATCGGCGAACGGCACGAGCTCTCGATGAGTGCCTTTCACCTGGACAACGACAACGGCATGAACTACGGCATGCCGTACATCCGGCCGACGCCGACGTCGCCCGTGGCCGAGACGACGCTGCTGCCACTGTCGCCCACCGCCTACTACGGCATGGCGAGCGACCGCAACCACGGCTCGGCGAGCACGCTCGGCCTCGCGCACACGTGGCGTCTGGGCCGCCAGGAAGAGCTCGTCACGCGCGTGCGGCGCGGCCGCTACGAGCGCGACCAGCGCGCCGGTACCGTGCGCTTCGCGCCGGCGGCGCAGCAGCCGGGTGGCGTGGCCGTCAGCCTCGAGACCTTCGGCCCGGACACGCTGATCAACCGCGGAACCCAGCTGAAGATCCAGGACCTCGACACGCTGCTCGCCCAGAGCGACTACACGCGCCGCTTCAACGCCTTCGGCATGGCGCACAGCCTGCAGGCGGGCGCCGACCTCGCCGACGAGCGCAAACGTGTCTACGCGGCGCGCAACGCAGCGCAGGGCGGCGTCGTGCCGGTGAAGCCGCAAACGAGGATCGGCACGCCCGACGACGGCGCGTGGATCGACGAGAGCTCGCGCGTGCTGCGCCTGGCCAGCCGCTACGAGAGCCAGGGCGAGGGCCTGTACGTGCAGGACCTGATCGAGTTCGTGCCGAGGTGGAAGCTGCTCGTCGGCCTGCGTCACGACCACCTCGTCGGCGACTACACGACCTTCGCGATCCCGAACAACGCACCGGGGCCGGAGACGGTGACGAGCTACCGCATGAGCGTCTCCGAGCTCAGCAAGCGCGCCGGTCTGCTCTTCCAGCCGAACGAGCAGCTGAGCTTCCACTTCTCGTACGCCACGTCGTTCAACACCTCGGGCGACGCATACTCGCTGTCGGCCGCGAACGTGGACATCCCGCCCGAGCAGAGCATCAACCTCGAGCTCGGCGCCAAGGCCGAGTCGGCCGACGGCCGCTTCAGCGCTCGCGTGGCCGCGTTCCGCGCCACCAAGCTGCACGAGCGCAACACCGACCCGCTCGTCAACCTCGTGACGCTGTCGGGCAAGCGGCATGTCGCCGGCTTCGAGATCGACCTGGCCGGCCGCCTGACGCCGCAGTGGGAGGTGTTCGGCTCGTACATGTGGATGCCGGTGGCGAAGATCGACGTCGGCGCGCCCGGCGCCGAAGGGCAGGGCACGCGCCCGTCGCTGACGCCGCAGCACACAGGCTCGTTGTGGACCACGGTCCAGGTGTCGCAGGCGCTGCGGCTCGGCGGCGGCCTGAACGCGCGCAGCGCCCAGCAGCCGCTGCGCAACCCCGGCTTCTACGTGCCGAGGTTCGTCACCGGCGACCTGATGGCCGAGTACCAGTTCGTCTACGACAAGCTGGTCTTCAAGGCCAACCTGATCAACGTCACCGACAAGCTGTACGCGGACCAGATCTACCCCGGCCACTACATCCCGGGCCCGGGCCGCATGCTGCAGGTGACGGGCACCTACCGGTTCAACTGATGGGGAAGGGACTGCATATGGCCTCGTTGCCCCTGGCGCGGCGCACGCTGCTCGCCGCCGGCGCATCGTTCGCATGGCCGCTCGCCGCGGCGGCGGCCGCTGCCGGCGATGCCGCGGCCGGCGCCGCGGATGCCGTT
>JAHCKS010000173.1 GCA_026125665.1 Rubrivivax sp. | reverse complement strand
GGTCGCGGCCGTCACAGCCGCAGCTTGCCGACGAACACCACCGGCCCGGTCGGCGCGCCGGTGGGCGAGCCGCCCGGCGGCTCGACGCTCACCGCCAGCGCCGCGGTGCCGCCGCGCAGCAGGTCGGCCGGCAGGCGGTGGCGCGGCAGCACGGTGACGCCGGTGTCGGAGACGAGGCCGAGCGAACGCGGTGCGCCCTGCGGCGGTACCGACCACAGCTCGAGCGCGCGGCCGGCCGCCACGGCCTCGGCCGACACGGGCTGCAGGAGCGGCTGCATGACCATCGACTGGCCGTCGCCGGCGACGCTGGCGACGAAGGTGGCACCGGCCGCGGCCGTGCCGGCCTGGCCCTCGAGCACGACGACGATCGGTGGCGCCGCGGGCGGCGTGCGCACGAGCGCCACCGTGAGCACGAGCACGGCCGCCGTGGCCAGGCCCGACAGCCCGCGCCACAGGCCGAGGCGCTGCCACCACGCCGGTGGCCCGGCGGGCACCGCAGCCGGCCACAGCCGCGCCTCGATGGCGCGCCAGACATGCGGCGGCGGTGCCACCGGCGGCACGGCGGCCGCCAGCGGCAGCAGCCGCTCCTGCCAGCCCTGCACGGCGCCGCGCAACGCCGGGTGGCCCTGCAGCAGGTTCTCGAAGCGGCGGCGAGCGCCGGCGCGCAGCGTGCCGACGACGTACTCGGCGGCCAGCGCATCGGCAAGGCGGTTGCGGGCGTAGTCCATCGCGGCCCCTCAACCAGCGCGGCGGCCGGCGGCCGGTCGCGCCGCCGCCGCGGCCGCGTTCGCCGGCAAGCCGGCGGGCACGCCGGCCTGTTCGCGCTGCACCGCCCGGTCGAGGCAGCTCTTCAGCGTCAGCAGCGCCCGCCGCACCCAGCTCTTCACCGTACCCAGCGGCTGGCGCAACCGCTCGGCCACCTCGGCATGCGTGAGGCCGTCGTAGAACGCGAGCGCCACGCTCTGGCGCTGCGCGGCGCTCAGGTGCTCCATGCAGCGGCCGAGCTCGCGTGCCTCGCTCGCGCTGGCCAACAGCTCGAACGGCCCGGCGCCCTCGTCCGGCACGGCCTCGAGGGTGCGGCGCAATGCGTCGTCGTCGGCGTCGCCGTCGGCGTCGCCACCGCCGGCCGGAGCCAGCGACGAGAAGCTGCGCGGCTGCGCCTCGGCCCGCCGAAGGCTGTCGATGGCGCGGTTGCGCGCGATGTGCGTGAGCCAGGTCAGCGGCTGGCTGCGCGCGGCGTCGAAGCCGGCCGCCTGGCGCCACAGCGTCACGTAGATCTCCTGCAAGAGTTCCTCGGCCACGGCGCGGTCGCGCTGGATGCGCAGCACCACGGCGAAGAGGTAGCCGCTCGTCTTGTCGTAGAGATCGGCGAAGGCGCGCCGGTCGCCCAGGCCGCAGCGGCCGAGCAGCACGCCGAGCTCCTGGCTGCGCTCGCTCCAGGCCTCGAGCGGCCGCACACCGGAGCCGGTGGACACGAAGGCGGAAGCACCCCGCGCCGATCGCTGCGCCGCGTCGTCGTCAGGGTCACCGGCCAGGGCGGCTGCAGGTCGCGCCATCGTCGTCTTGCTCCGGGAACACACGCCGCGCGGGCACGACCGGTTTTTGCCCGGCTCGCCGCACCGCGTTGTTGCAGCTACGCAGCGGTCAGGGATCCGGATGCAGGGTCGGAAGCAGCCGGCACCCCCCGCGCGGTGCCGGCGGGCGCTGCGGTGCGGCTTTGTGGCGTATCTTCCGCGCTCGGCCGCCAGCCCGCGGTGGCCATGCCACCCCGCCATGCCCCAGGTTCCCCCCCCCGCCGCTTCCCAGCCGACCTCCGGCCCCGCCACAGGCACGGCGCCGCCGGGCAAGCCCGGCCACATCCGCCTCACGTCGCACCCGGGCCAGGGGCCGGGCGGCGCGCCACCGCTGCGGTGGGGTGCGCCCACCGCGGCGCAACGCGGCCCGATCGTCGGCACCACCAGCCAGCGCGGCCAGCGCAACGTCGTCGGCACGCACAGCGGCAGCTACGGCGTCTATCGCGCCCTGGCGGTGGCCGCCGGCAACCTGGTGCGCGGCCACCGCGCCGACCTCACCAACACCGCGCCCACCGACACCATCGGCCCCTATCCCGGCTGGGGCGAGCCGGACAGGATCGTCTCGCTCGACCCCTGGGGTGCCAGCGTGCAGGAGGTGTTCGCCGAGCACCTGGCGGCCGGCTACGACATCCGCCCGACCATCGCCGTGACGAAGGCGCACGTGCACCTGCCGGAGATCAAGCAGGCGATCGCCTTCCAGCGCCTGTACCCGGACGGCCGTTTCCTGCTCGACGACGCGTCGGCCGCGGTGACGAAGATCGCCGTGGAGCCGGTGTGGTGGCTGCCGGGGGTGGCCCGGCGCTTCAAGGTCACCGAGGCCGAGTTGCGCCGCGCCCTCTTCGAGGAGACCGGCGGCATGTACCCCGAGCTCGTGACGCGCAGCGACCTCGAGGTCTTCCTGCCGCCGATCGGCGGGCAGACGTTGTACGTCTTCGGCGACGTGCGCGACCTCGCCAATCCGGCCGTGACGCTGACCGCGCGCGTGCACGACGAGTGCAACGGCAGCGACGTCTTCGGCAGCGACATCTGCACCTGCCGCCCCTACCTCACGCACGCCATCGAGGAGTGCATCGCCGGCGCGCAGCACGGCGGCGTCGGCCTCATCGCCTACAGCCGCAAGGAAGGGCGCGCGCTCGGCGAGGTCACCAAGTTCCTCGTCTACAACGCGCGCAAGCGCCAGGAAGGCGGCGATCGCGCCGACAAGTACTTCCTGCGCACCGAGTGCGTGGCCGGCGTGCAGGACATGCGCTTCCAGGAGCTGATGCCCGACGTGCTGCACTGGCTGGGCATCACGAAGATCCACCGTCTCGTCAGCATGAGCAACGACAAGTACGACGCCATCACCGGCAGCGGCATCGAGGTCGGCGAACGCGTCAAGATCCCCGAGGCGCTGGTGCCCGCCGACGCGAAGGTGGAAATCGAGGCGAAGATCGCCGCCGGCTACTTCACCGACGGCAGCGTGCCCACGGCCGAGGAACTGGCACAGGTCAAGGGCCGGGGCCTGGCGTGAGCGAACGGCCCCGCCCGGGCGACAGCCTTTCGCTGCTGCGCCACCCCGGCACCATTCGCGCCCGCTGCCGCGCCGTGCTGGCGGCGGTGGCCGACGACCGCAGCGCCTGGTTCCGGCTCGACCGCCGGCGCCTGGCCGACGTCGCGGCGCGCGTGGCGGCGCTGACGCGCCAGCGCTTCCCCGACCTGCGCGTGCCGCCGCACAGCCGCTGGCGCCACTTCGAGGCTGGCGGCGTGGACCGCGCCGCCGAGCTCGAGAGCCGGCTCGGGCGGCTCCCCCCGGCCGAGGCGGCGCGCGCGCGCATCGACCTCACGGTGGTGAGCGTGTTGCTCGACGCCGGCGCCGGCCCGGCCTGGCGCTTCAGCGACGCCGACGGAAGGCGCTACACGCGCAGCGAAGGGCTGGGCGTGGCGAGCTTCCGCGCCTTCATGGCCGGGCGTTTCTCGGCCGTCGAAGGCGAGCCGCTGCGCGCCGACGCGAGCGTGCTGGCGCGCCTGGACGCCAAGGCGTTGACCGAGGTGTTCCAGGTCGGCGCGGACAACCCGCTCGTCGGCCTCGACGGCCGCGCGGCGCTGCTGGCGCGCCTGGGTGAAACGCTGCTGGCGCGGCGCACACCGGCGTCGTGGCCGCGGCGGCCGGGGCAGCTCTTCGACCGCCTGGCGGCCGCGGATGACGCCGCCGATGACCCGGTGCCCGCAGCCGAGCCACCGGCCAGCGTGACCGCGGCGCGGTTGCTGCAGCAGGTGCTGGCGCTGACCGACGGCATCTTCCTGCAGGGCACGCCGGTGATGGGGCGCGGCGTCGGCGACGCCTGGGCGCACCGCTTCGCCGGCGCCGCGGTGGCCGGCGGTGCGCGCGACCCCGTCACCGCCGGCATCGTGCCATTCCACAAGCTGAGCCAGTGGTTGTGCTACTCGCTGCTCGAGCCGCTGAAGCGCGCCGGCATCGTGGTGGACGACGGCGGCGACGCCGACGCCGGCCTCACCGGCCTGCCCGAGTACCGCAACGGCGGCCTGCTGCTCGACGCCGGCGTCATCGTGCCGCGCGACACGCGCCTGGCCGAGCGCCGGCACAAGCCGGGCGACGAGCCGGTCGTCGAGTGGCGCGCGCTCACCGTGGCGCTGCTCGACGAGCTGGCGCCGCTCGTGCGCGCGCAGCTCGGCGTCGATGCGGCGCAGATGCCGCTGGCCAGCGTGCTCGAAGGCGGCACCTGGGCCGCCGGGCGCGAGATCGCGCTCGAGAAACGCGAGGGCGGATTGCCACCCCTTTCGATCGAGAGCGACGGCACGGTGTTCTGAGCCGCCGCACCGAGCCCCGAAGCGACGAACCGCGACGCGCATGGACCAGGCCGCCCACCGGGCCGACTTCGGCACGCTCTTGCGCCGCTGGCGCGGCCACCGCGGGCTGAGCCAGCTGGCGCTGTCGCTCGACGCGGGGGTCTCGACGCGGCACCTGAGCTGGCTCGAGGGCGGCAAGTCGCAGCCGAGCCGCGCGATGGTGCTGCGGCTCGCGACGCGGCTGGACCTGCCGCTGCGCGAGCGCAACGCGCTGCTCGTCGCTGCCGGGTTCGCGCCGCTGTACGCCGAGCGGCCGATGTCGGACCCGGCGCTGGCGCCGGCGCTGGCGGCGCTGCGGCGCCTGCTCGCAGCGCTCGAGCCCAACCCGGCGCTGGCGGTGGACCGGCACTGGAACCTCGTGGCGCACAACCGGCTCGTGCCGCCGTTCCTGGCGGCGGTCGCGGAGTCGGCACCCGGGCTGCTGCGCCCGCCGGTGAACGTGCTGCGCCTGTCGCTGCACCCGCAGGGGCTGGCGCCGCTGATCGAGAACCTCGCCCCCTGGCGCGGCTACGTGCTCCATCGGCTGGCGCGGCAGGTGGCCGCCACCGACGACCCCGAGCTCGCGCGCCTGCACGCCGAGCTGCAGGCGCTGCCGCCGCCGGCCGGTGCGCCCACCTGGCCCGCCCGGCCCGCCCGGCCCGCCGGCGAGCACACGAGCGACGAAGCCGACGCGGCGGCGGCCGGCGCCGACGTGCCGCCGCCCGACGTGGCCGTGCCGCTGGCGCTGCGCACGCCGCACGGCACGCTGCGTTTCCTGACCACGCTCACCGTCTTCGGCGCGCCGCGCGACGTGACGCTGTCGGAGCTGGCGGTGGAGGCGATGCTGCCGGCCGACGAGGCCACGGCGGCGGCGCTGCGCGAGATCGCGGCCGGGCTGGCGGCCTGATGCGCTTCGCGGCGGGCCGCGTCACCCCTTGAACGGGTTCGCCGTCGCGAACCACAGCCCGATGCCCGTGGCGATGATGAACGCACCGTCGAGCACGCCGACGAGCAGGAAGACCTTGGTCTGCAGCGGTTCCATCATCTCGGGCTGGCGCGCGCTCGCCTCGAGGTAGCGGCTGGCCAGCAGGCCGACGCCGATGCACGAGCCGATGGCGCCCAGGCCGATCATGTGGCCCACGGCCAGCGGGAGGAAGTCGATGCCGTTCATGGTGGTGGTGGCCTTGCCTTAGAGTGGGCCCGCCATCGGGCCTTCGGTGGGCATTGAAGCCCGCGGCCGGCCGCCTGGCGATGACTCGGGAGGTCATGCGCGCGGCGTCGGCGGTGGCCCGCAGGAGGTCGCGCGCTTGTCCTACACGGTGCGGCCGGTGCCTGCGTTCAACTCCGGCCCGGGCCTGCCGCCAAGGAGAGATGATGTCCCGTTCCTTCCCCCGCCTGGTTCGACGCGCTGCGCCGCTGCTCGCCGCGCCCCTGCTGTTCGCGGCTTGCGGCGGCGGTGGCGGCGGCACGCCGCCGGCGCCGCCGCAGACCGTCACGCTCACGGCGCCGGTCGGCGGCAGCGACGGGCTGGCCGGCGTGCTCACCCTCTCCGCCACGGCGGTCGCCGGCGCCGGCATCGTCGCCGTCGAGTTCGAGGTCGACGGCGTGGCCACCGGCCCCGAGGACACGACGGCGCCCTACTCGACCACCATCGACACCGGCCAGTGGGTCAGCGGCCAGCACGTGCTGCGCGCGCGCGGGCGCGACGCGGCCGGCAACCGCTCGGCCTGGTCGAGCGCGGTGGTGCGCTTCGGCGGCGGGCGCAGCGTGCCGCCGGGATTCACGAAGAACGAGAGCTGGGTCACGGGGCTCGCCAACGCCACCGCCTTCGCGCAGGCGCCGGCACCGGACGGCCGCCTCTTCGTCGCCGAGCAGGGCGGCAGCCTGCGCGTGGTGAAGAACGGCGTGCTGCTCGGCTCGCCGTTCGTGAACCTGGCAGTCGACGCGACCGGCGAGCGTGGGCTGATCGGCGTGGCCACGCACCCCGATTTCGCCAACAACCGGCTCGTGTACGTCTACTACACGCGGATCAACGGCACGCTGCGCAACAACCGCATCAGCCGCTTCGTCGCCACCGGCGACGTGGTCACCTCGCCCGAGCAGGTGCTGCTCGACCTGCCGAACCTCTCGGTGGCCAGCAACCACAATGGCGGTGCGCTGAAGTTCGGCGCCGACGGCAAGCTGTACGTCGGCGTCGGCGACAACGCCAACGGCGCCTTCGCGCGCGACCTCACGCAGCCGTTCGGCAAGGTGCTGCGCATGAACGACGACGGCAGCCCGGCCGCCGACAACCCGTTCTTCCGCACGCACCCGGGCTGGGGCGCGTACATCTGGGCCTACGGCCTGCGCAACCCGTACACGATGGCCATCCAGCCCGGTACCGGGCGCGTGCACATCAACGACGTCGGGCAGGAGACCTGGGAAGAGATCAACCTCGGCGCGCCGGGGGCCGACTACGGCTGGCCGGCCTCCGAGGGGCCGGACAACGTCAGCGCCGGCATGACCGGGCCGATCTTCGCCTACGGGCACACGCCGCAGGTCTCGCCGGGCACGGCCCCCGGCGGCTTCTTCGCCGGCCTGGCGATTGCCGGCGGCGCGTTCTACCCGGCCGCCGGCCCCTTCCCCGCGCCGTACCGCGGCAACTACTTCTTCGCCGACTTCCTCGGCCGCTTCGTCGCCCTGCTCGACATCGGCAACGGCAACGCCGCCTACGCCTTCGCGACCGTCGGCGGGCTGCCGGTGGACATGCTGGTGGGCGGCGACGGCGCGCTCTACGTGCTGACGCGCGGCGCGGTGACGCGCATCTCGTCGCCCTGAGCCGGCACGGCCACCACGCGCCGCGTGTCACCGACACCGAACCACGGCGCCAGCCAGCGCACGCGGCGTACGAGCTCGTAGCCGGCGAACGAGCCGGCGAGCGTCAGCACGACGAGCAGCGCGGCTTCGGCCGGCGCGCCGAAGGCCGGCGCGAGTGGTGCCTGCGCGAGCCACGCCACGCCGGCCACGGTGATCGTCTGGTGGAACACGTAGACCGGGAACACCGCGCCGCCGAGGTAACGACGCACCGCACCGTCGCGCTGCAGGTGCACGCGCGCGTAGCCGAGCGCGGCGACGACGCCGCAGGCCTGCATCACGCTCCACGGCAACGCGCGCCACGGCGCGCCGGGCGTGGTGGCAACCAGCAGCGCCCACGCAAGCAGCGTCAGCGCCAGCGCGAGGTGGCGCAGCGCCTCCAGTCGCGCCCACGGCCCCACCGCTGGCTGCCCGCGCACCCGGCCGAGCAGCACGCCGGCGAAGAAGGCCGGCGCGAACTGCGCGTGCAGGAAGACATCGTCGAAGAAGGCGTGTGTCTCGCCGAAGACGCGCCCGAGCGTCAGCCGCGTCAGCATGAACCAGGCCACCGGCAGGCCGAGCAGCAGGATCGGCGGCACGAGCGCAGAAGCCGACGCCGACGATGCGTCGGCCAGGCGTCGCGCCGCCGTGTCGAGCGCACGCGGCCAGCGCCGGTGCAGCCACGCCAGCAGCGCCGTGTAGGCGAAGAGGTAGGGCAGGAACCACAGGTGGTTCCACGTCGGCAGGATGAGGCAGCCACGCTCGGGCGAGCAGAAGCCGCCGTAGGCACTGACGTAGAGCTTCATGAAGTCGGTGAAGCTGCCACCGTAGGCGTGGTACTGCCGCACCTCGAACCAGGCCTGCGGCGGCACGACGAGCAGCATGCCGGCCGCGAGCGGCAGCAGCAGCCGGCGCGCGCGCCGGCCGAGCCAGCCGCGCGCCGCGCCATCTGCTTCGGCGTGCGCCGCGCCGGCTTCGTGCCTTCGCAGCATCAGTGCCGTCGCCAGCCCGGAGACGACGAACAGCAGCGTCATGCGCCACGGCGCCGTGAGGCGCATCCACGGCTCGACGAGCGCGGCCACCTGCGGCGCGTATTCGCTCTTCACGTGCCAGCCCCAGCCCGTGTAGGCCATGCCGACGTGGTAGAGCACGAGCAGGCCGAGCGCGACGATGCGCAGCCAGTCGATGAAGTGTTCGCGCGCGGCGACAGGGGCCGGCACGGTGGCCGGCACGGCCGCGGTGGGGAGGTGCGATGAGGTCGTCATGGCGGCAGCTTCGCGCCGCGCGGCGGCCCTGGCGAGCGACTTGGGGCGAAACGGATGCCGGCCGGGGCGAACGGCCGGGTGCGGCGGGTGTGGCGCGTGCGGCACGTGAGGCGCACCGCGGCCCGCGCCGTTCCGTCGCCGCTGTCGAGCCCGGTCAAGGCCGCGGGTGCGGTGCGTTCTCGGTCGGTCAGCCCGGCGCGCCGTGGCGCACGAGCGCTGCCCGCAGCGCCGCGCGGTACGGGCGGCTGCACGGCACGC
>JAHCKS010000172.1 GCA_026125665.1 Rubrivivax sp. | reverse complement strand
GCGCGCGCGCGGGCTCGGGCCGCGACGCACGGCGAGGGGCGGCCGCCACCACGACGGGCAACGCGGCGGCCAGTGCGCCGCCGGCCAACGGCACGCTGCAACTGGCCATCAGCCCGTGGGGCGAGGTGGAAGTGAACGGCCAGGCGGCCGGCACCACCCCGCCGCTGACGCAGCTGACGCTGCCGGCTGGCTCGCACGCCATCACCGTGCGCAACGCCGACTTCCCCCCCTTCACCACCACGGTGCAGGTGCAGGCCGGCAAGCCGGTCGTCGTGCGCCACCGCTTCGGGCAATGAGGCCGCGCCGCCGCGTCCCTGCCGGTGAGCGTGGTGCCGCGGCGCGCCGGGGCGCGCGCATGGCACGGCGGCGTGCCGGCGCCTGGCCCACCGCCGTGCTGCTGCTCGCCGCCGCCTTGGCCGGCTGCGCGCCGCCGGTGCCGGTCAAGCCGCCGCCCCCGCCCCCCACGCTGGCCGAGCTGATGCGACGTCCGGCCGAACGCGCCCTCGTCGAGGGCATCCGGCACTACGACGAAGGGCAGTACGTGCAGGCCGAGGCCCATCTGCGCCGCGCACTGGCCACGGGCCTGGCCGACGGGCGCGACCGCGCCAGCGCCCACAAGCTGCTCGCGTTCATCACGTGCACCAGCGACCGCCTCGACGACTGCGCGGCGCAGTTCGCCGCGGCGCAGGCCGCCGATCCGCAGTTCCAGCTCAGCCGATCCGAGTCGGGCCACCCCGTGTGGGGCCCGGTGTACCGGCGCACGCTCAAGCCCTGAGCGCCGGACCGGGCAGCGGCTGACGGGCCCGGCCCCTCTCACCGGGCGTTACAGGGCGCGCCGGTATCATGCCGGCGCCCATGCAAAGCCCCCTCGCCCCGCGCGGCGCCACGGCGCCCAGGGCGCGCAGCGCGGCCGCGGTCGTGCACCGCATGCCCCTGCGCGTGTACTGGGAAGACACCGACGCCGGCGGCATCGTCTTCTACGCCAACTACCTCAAGTTCTTCGAGCGCGCGCGCACCGAATGGCTGCGCGCGCTCGGCGTGGCGCAGAGCGCGATGCGCGAGCGCACCGGCGCCATCTTCGTCGTCACGCACACGTCGATGCACTACCGCGCCGCCGCGCGCCTGGACGACGAGCTCGAGGTGACCGTGGCGCTGCTGCACACCGGCCGCGCCAGCCTCGAGGTGGCACAGCACGCCTGGCGCGGCGACACGCTGCTCACCGAAGGCGAGGTGCGCATCGGCTGCGTCGACGCAGCGACGCTGCGCCCCTGCCGGATCCCTGCCGATGTCCTGGAACTGCTGCCATGAACCAGAGCCTGTCCATCACCTCGCTCATCCTGCAGGCGAGCCTCGTCGTGCAGGTGGTCATCGCCGGCCTGGCGCTCACTTCGCTCGTCAGCTGGGCGGTCATCTTCGGCAAGCTGTTCGGCCTGAAGCGCGTGCGCGGCGGCAACGAGGGCTTCGAACGCGAGTTCTGGTCCGGTCGCAGCCTGACCGAGATGAACCAGGCCATCGGCAGCAAGCCGAGCACGGCGCCGATGGAGCGCATCTTCGCCAGCGGCATGCGCGAGTTCCTGAAGCTGCGCGAGCGGCGCCTGGACGCCGGCGCACAGCTCGACGGCGCCCGCCGCGCCATGCGCGCCAGCTACCAGCGCGAGGTCGACGTCATCGAGAGCAACCTGAGCTTCCTCGCCTCGGTCGGCTCGGTGAGCCCCTACGTGGGCCTGTTCGGCACCGTGTGGGGGATCATGCATGCCTTCGTCAACTTCGGCGCGCTGCAGCAGGTGACGCTGGCCAGCGTCGCGCCGGCCATCGCCGAGGCGCTGATCGCCACCGCCATCGGCCTCTTCGCCGCGATCCCGGCCGTCGTGGCCTACAACCGGCTCGCGCGCGACATCGACCGCATCGCCATCCAGCTCGAGACCTTCATCGAGGAGTTCACCAACATCCTGCAGCGCAACGCCGGCGGGCAGGTGAGCGCGACGACGCAGATCCACGGCACGGCGGCACAAGGGGCGCGCTGAAGTGAAACCTATGCAGGTCGTGGCGGGATCGGGCCGGCGGGGTGCCCTGCTCCGCGAAGGTCCTCTTTCGGCGGCCCTGCTCCGCAAGCTCCGCAGGTCCCCCGAATGCCTCCTTGATTTCGCTGCGCAGGGCACCCCACCGGCCCGATCCGGCACCCGCGGTGGCACCCCGTCGAACACAGACCACGGTGCCACGCCGAGGACGCCGGGTGGTCGGCGCAGCGAAATCAAGGGGGCATCGAGGGGACCAGCGAAGCTGGGCCGCTCGAAGAGGACATTCGCGGAGCCGACCACCCGGCGGCCTTGGCGCGCCACGACCTCGACCGCACGGCGGCCTTGGCGCGCCACGACCTGGCTTGAGTTGAGTTCATGGGTCACGGGTCGCGCGGCGCGCGGTGGAGCAACTGAGATCATGAACAAGGGCATCTCGGATCGGGGCGCGCAATCCAGGCCGGCGGCCGCTGCGGATCCGGCCTTGGCTTCGGCATCACATCGCTTGCGCGACATGAGCCTTCGCCGATGCGCGAGCGCATTGCCGGGCCGCCGGCAGCGCCCCCCCGGGGGGGAGGCGCCCAAGGCGCATCGGGGGGGGGCCTAGGATGCCTGCGGTCATGGGTCGCGGCGGCCGGCGTCGCCGCAGCATCGGCGAGATCAACATGGTGCCGTTCATCGACGTCATGCTGGTGCTGCTCGTCATCTTCATGGTCACCGCGCCGCTCATCACCACCGGCGTCATCGACCTGCCGTCGGTGGGCAAGAGCGCACAGCGGCCGCCCAAGGTGCTCGAGGTCGTCGTCGGCAGCGACGAACAGCTCAAGCTCAAGGTCGACGGCGGCGAGCCGGCACCGGCGACGCTGCGCGACCTGGTCGCCCGCGTGCGCCAGGGCCAGGCCGGCGACGCCGACGCCCCGGTGATCATCAGCGCCGACCGCAACGTCAAGTACGACGCGGTGGTGAAGGTGATGGACACACTCCAGCGCGCCGGCGTGCGCCGCGTCGGCCTGGCGGTGAAGCAGGCGGGGAACTGAACGGCCGCCCGCGTGGTCCCTTCACCGGACATGGAAGCCGCCACCCCGAACCCCGACTCGCTGCTCCCCCGCTCGCCCGGGGGCACGGGCGTCGGCGTCGCGATGTCGGTCGGGGTGCACGCGGCGTTGCTCGCGGCACTGGCCGGCGTGCTGCAGTGGCGCACGCAGACGCCAGTGGTGGCATCCGCCGAGTTGTGGGCCGCCGTGCCCGAGGTGGCCGCGGCACCACCCGCACCTGCCCCGGCCCCGGTGCCGGCCCCGGCCCCCGTACCGGCGCCGCCTCCGCCGCCGCCGCCCGCCGCCGCCGCGCCGAAGCCGCCGGACATCGCCGTCGAGCAGGCACGCGAGCGCGCGGCACGCGAGCGCGAGCAGCGCGAGCAGCAGGAGCGCCAGCAACGCGAACAACGCGAGCGCGAACAGCGCGAGCAGAAGGAGCGTGAGCTGCGCGAGCGCCGCGAGCGTGAACGCGCCGCCGCGCAGGCCCGCGCGCAGGCCGAGGCCACCGAACGCGCCCGCGAGGAGCAGCTGCGCCGCATCCAGGAGGCCGCCGGCACCACCGGCACCAGCCCCACCGGCACGGCGGCCCGCGATGCCGCTCCGTCGGCCAGTTATGCCGCGAAGCTCGCGGCGCTGATCCGCAGCAACAGCGTCTTCAGCGGCGACGTGCCGGGCAACCCGGCCGCCGAGGTCGAGGTGCGCACGGCCGCCGGCGGCACCATCCTGTCGCGCCGGCTGCTGAAGAGCAGCGGCCACGCGGCCTGGGACGATGCGGTGCTGCGTGCCATCGACAGGACCGGCAAGCTGCCGGCAGATGAGTACGGCCGCGTGCCGGGGCGGATGATCATCGCGTTCCGGCCGAAGGAGTGACCGGCGCGCGCGGCGCCGCGGGCGCGCCGGCGGGTGCGGCGGGCAGCACGTAGCCGGCGACGAAACGCCGGTCGATCACGTTCTTCCACCACCACACCCAGCGGCCCGCGGCGACCCAGTTGCCGCGTGCGGCGATGGCACGGCGTTGCCCGCACGAGAGGATGTTGAGCGAACGCGCCTGCGGCGTGTAGCGCTTGAGCGGCGCCCCGCTCGTGAGTGCGGTGGCAGCACCCTCTGTGGCCGCCGCGGCAGCCAGCCCCGGCGCGGAGCACCACGCGCGCAGGTTCGCCAGCAGCGGCGGCCCGGCACGCACCGCGTACACGCCACTGCGCGGATGCGGCGCGTCGATGCGCGTGGTCACGTCGCCGGCGGCGAACACCTCGGGGTGCGAACCGCTTTGCAGTGTCGGCCCGGTGACGACGTAGCCCTGCCCGTCGAGCGCCAGGCCGCTGCCCGCCAGCCAGCGGGGAGCCTCGCTGCCGGTGGCGATGACCGGCGCGTCGCACGCCACGCGCGCACCCGAGGCCAGCACCACCGCGTCGGCACGCACCTCGGTGCAGGTGTCGCGGAACAGCGTCACGCGGTTCCGGTCCAGCGCCTGTTCGGCGTGGCGGCGCACGGCCTCGGGATAGCCGGGCAGCACGCGTTCACCGCCCACGACGAGCGCGACACGCCCCGCCTCGTGCCCCCGAGCGCCGATCGGGCCCAGCAGGCCGAGGCGGAACTGGAAGGCGAGCGCGAGCTCGACGCCGGCCGCGCCGCCGCCGACGATGACGATGTCCAGCGGCCGCTCGGCCGCCGCGTCCAGCACGTTCTCCACCGCGGCGAGGAAGGTCTCGATCGGCCGCACGAAGATCGCGTGCTCGCGCGCCCCGGGCAGGCGGCCGCGATCCATGTCCGAGCCGACGTCCAGCGACAGCACGTCGTAGCCGAGCGTGCGGCCGTCGGCCAGGCGCACCTGGCGCCGCGCCGCGTCCAGCGCCACGGCGGCCGTCTCGTGCATCGCCACGCCGGCGGCGGCGGCCAGCGGCGCGAGCGGGATCGCCGCGTCGTCGGCCTGGTAGTGCCCGGCGACGATGCCCGGCACCATGCCCGAGTAGATCTGGCGCGCGAACGGCGTGACCAGCGTCACCTCGGCCGCGGCGAAGCGCTCGCGGCCCATCTCGCGCAGCACGTGCACGTGCGCGTGCCCGCCACCCAGCAACAACAGTCGTCTCACGGCACGAAGCGTAACCCGGTGACGAAGGCCTCCGATCGGCCGCCGGTGTTGTCGGCGTCGGCGGCGACGATCACCGCCACGAGCGGCGGCACGTCCACGCTTTCGTCGCCGAAAGCGCGCGCCCAGTCGGCCGCGACATCGCGCTCCTCGTCGAACCAGCGATCGCGCGGGTCGTCGCGGTTGCGCAGCACGATGGAGCGCACGCGCCGCGAGAACGGGTTCGGCAGCAGCGCATCGTGAACCTCGGCATGTCCCCACACCCAGCACAACGTCGCCGCCGGCAACGCTTCGCCGGCGCGGCTGCGCGCCAGGCGCAGCAGCTGGCGCTCGAGGAACGGCACCGCATCGAGTGGCAGGTCGAACGCCAGGCAGACCTTGGCCGGCGCATCGTCGCCCTCCTTGCGCGCCAGGTCGATGGCCGGGTTCGCCTGCTGCAGCCGCCAGCGCCAGCGGATGCGCGCCGGCGCCGCCTGCCCCGGCAGGTCGAACACGAGGTTGCCGTACGACGCATCGGCGGTGACGCGCAGCGCGGCGCGGCCGTCGATGTCGGCCACGCCGTAGCGTGTCAGCGGCATGGCCTGCCGCGGCAGCGTGGCGACGCGCCAGCCGGCGCCCAGGCGCCGGCCCTCGTCGACGAGCGGCGACGGCTGCGCCGGGCCGGCCCAGGCGCCCCCGCCGGCCAGCACCAGCGCGAGCAGCACCACGACCCCACGGATCCGCCTCGGCGCCCGGGCCGCGCGCTGCAGCCGCGGCATCAACCTCTTCGCCATGCGTGGTAACGCTCCACCCAGCGCAGCAGCCGATGCGGTGCGTGCGCGCGTTTCCACTCGCCGGCGGCGTACTTGTTCGCCTCGGCCAGCGTGGGGTAGGTGTGGATCGTGCCGAGGATCTTGTTCAGGCCCAGGCCGTGCCGCATCGCCAGCACGTACTCGACCAGCAGGTCGCCGGCATGCACGCCGACGATCGTCACGCCGAGGATGCGGTCCTTGCCCGGCACGGTGAGCACCTTCACCCAGCCATGCGCGGCGCTGTCGGCGATCGCCCGGTCGAGGTCGTCGATGCCGTAGCGCGTGACCTCGAACGCGATGCCCTTCTCCTTGGCCTCCTGCTCGTTCAGGCCGACGCGCGCCACCTCGGGGTCGGTGAAGGTGCACCACGGAATCACCGAGTAGTCGGCCTTGAAGCGCTTGAAGGTGCCGAAGAGGCCGTTGACCGCCGCGTACCAGGCCTGGTGCGACGCGGTGTGCGTGAACTGGAAGGGCCCCGCCACGTCACCGGCGGCGAGGATGTTCGGGTAGATCGTCTGCAGGTACTCGTCGGTGACCACCGTGCGCTGCGTCGGGATGCCGAGCTCCTCGAGCCCGAAGCCCGCAAGGCGCGCCACGCGGCCCACCGCGCACAGCAGCAGGTCGAAGGTGATGCGGCGCGCCGAGCCACCGGCCTCGACCTCGATCCACCTCTGG
The DNA here is from genome assembly GCA_026125665.1 of Rubrivivax sp. Classification (GTDB taxonomy): domain Bacteria; phylum Pseudomonadota; class Gammaproteobacteria; order Burkholderiales; family Burkholderiaceae_C; genus Rubrivivax. Next base: position 2,206 of record JAHCKS010000172.1, on the reverse strand, counting down.
CCGTCATCGACACCGCAGCGCAGCGCCTTGTGGCCGGTGAGCACCGTGACACCGTCGCTCTCGAGCGCGCCGCGCACATGGTGCGACACCTCCTCGTCCTCGCGCACCATCAGGCGCGGCAGCATCTCGATCTGCGTCACCTGCGAACCCAGCCGCGCGAAGGCCTGCGCGAGCTCGCAGCCGATGGGCCCGCCGCCGAGCACCACCAGCCGCCGCGGCAGCTCTCGCAGGTCCCACAGCGTGTCGCTGGTGCGGTAACCGACGACGTCCAGCCCCGGCAGCGGCGGCACGAGCGGCGCCGCGCCGGTAGCAACGACGATGCTGCGCGTGGAAAGCGTCTGCGTGCCGCTGCCGTCGGCGGCGGTGATCTGCACGTGCCACGGGTCGACGATCAACGCCCGGCCGAGGCGCACGTCGACGCCGAGCCCCGTGTAGCGCTCGACCGAGTCGTGCGGCTCGATCGCCTTCACCACCGAAGCCACGCGGTCCATCACCTGCGCGAAGTCGAGCTCGAACTCGGCGCGCTTCACGCCGTAGTCGGCGCTGTGGCGCATCTGCCGAACGAGCGTGGCCGTCTTGATCAGCGCCTTGCTCGGCACGCAGCCGTAGTTCAGGCAGTCGCCGCCCATCCTGTGCTGCTCGACGAGCGTGACCTTCGCCTTCACCGCAGCGGCGATGTAGCTGGTGACGAGGCCCGCCGCGCCGGCGCCGATGACGACCATGTTCCGGTCGAACTTCGTCGGCCGGCGCGCGGCCCACTTCGCGTACACGCGCCGCGCCTTCACCGCATCGACGATCTTCTTCGCGACGAGCGGGAACACCCCCAGCAGCACGAAGCTCGCCAGCAGCCCGGGCGAGACGATGCCCGCCAGCGACTCGATCTTCGCCAGCTGCGTGCCGGCGTTCACGTACACCACCGTGCCGGCCAGCATGCCGAGCTGGCTGACCCAGTAGAACGTGCCGGCCTTCATCTTCGTCAGGCCCATCAGCAGGTTGATGACGAAGAAGGGGAAGACCGGCACCAGCCGCAGCGTGAAGAGGTAGAACGCGCCCTCGCGCTCGATGCCGCGGTCGATGTCCGCCAGCCGCGCGCCGAAGCGGTTCTTCACGCTGTCGCGCAGCACGTAGCGCGCGGCGAGCATCGCCAGCGTCGCGCCGATGCTCGACGCGAACGACACGATCACCGTGCCGGCGACGAGCCCGAAGACGGCGCCGCCCAGCAGCGTCATCACCGCCGCACCCGGCAGCGAAAGCGCCGTCACCGCCACGTAGGCGGCGAAATAGATGCCCGCCACGACGAACGGCCGCTCGGCGTACAGCGCGGCGAAGTCGGCCTGCGCGCCCTTGATGTACGCCAGGCTGAGGAAGCGCCCGAGGTCGAAGGCGAAGAACGCCGCCACCGCCGCCGCCAGCAGCACGAGCAGCCACAACCGGTTCTTCTTCATCTTCCTCCTCGACAGGGCCCAGTCGGCAGCGCACGGGACCAGGCGGCCGTGCCGGCGCACCCACCGCCGGTGGTCGGTGGCGGGCGGGCCGACGTTACACGCGCCGCCCCGTCGCGGCGAGCCCGGACGCGGGCCGCTTCACCGGCGGCGACCGAGGATCACCCATCCTGCCGCCAGCCGCGATGCGATGGTCAGCCCGCACAGCGCCGCGAAGCCGTAGGCCCACCAGGCGAAGTGCTGCGGCACCAGGCACATCAGCGTGAAGCAGGCAATCGTCTCCGTGCCCTCGGTGAGGCCGCCGAGATAGAAGAAGCCCTTGGAGGGGTAGCCGGTGCTCGCGAGCCCCCGCCGCTCGGCCAGCACCGCGAAGGCGAGGAAGCTCGAGCCGGTGCCGATGAAGGCCGCCAGCAGCACGGCGGCGGGCAGCGCGTTGGCCGGCGGGTCAGCCACCGCGAAGCCGAGCGGCACGGCAGCGTAGAAGAGGAAGTCGAGCGTGATGTCGAGGAAGGCGCCGCGGTCGGTGGGCGCGGTGGCGCGCGCGATGGCACCGTCCAGCCCGTCGGCCAGGCGCGACAGCACGATGCAGGCAAGCCCGGCCAGCGGCGCCTCGAAAGCGATGGCCGCGGCGGCCGCGGCGCCGAAAGCGAAGCCGGTCCACGTGACCGCGTCGGCGCCGATGCCGGCAGCGGCGAGCCGGCGTGCCGCCCCGTCGAGCAGCGGGCGCACGAGCGCCAGCGCGGCGCGGTCAAGCATGGCTTGCC
>JAHCKS010000171.1 GCA_026125665.1 Rubrivivax sp. | reverse complement strand
TACAGCTTCTGAGCTCCGGCGCTCATGGTTGACGACGGCGAAGAAGGCCGAGACGCACGCCTCGCGCCTTGCCACGCTGGCCGAGGCATGTCGGGCCGGCGAACGGCGGCGCCAGGTGCGCGCGCGCGGTGCCCTGGCCACGCGCGGCGGGCCCGGGTCGCGGCCGTCGCGGCCGTCGTGGCCCTCGTGGCCGCGACTGCGGCCGCGGCGCAGCCGGCCGGCGCGGCGGACATGGGCCCTGTGGCTCGTGCCGCCGATGTGGCCGACGCCGCCGGGGCATCCGAGGCGGCTGGTGCGGCCGGTGCGGCCTCGCCAAGGCCGCGGGACAGCCGCACCGCCGAGCTCTTCGCCGCCTGGCGCGCAGCACACGAAGCGGCGGTGGCGGCCTTCGCGGCGCACCTGCGCGAACACGGCCTGGCCGGCCTGCTGCCGCTGCACGAGCTGCTGCGCTCGGCCTCCGACTGGCGCCGTTGCGAGGCCGAACCGTTCGCGCTGCCGCCGGCGGCGCAGTGGGGCGCCGTGGTGAAGGTGCTGTCGCTGCTGCGCGAGCTGCGCCGCGCCGGCGTGCTGGCCGACGCGGAAGTCCACTCCGCCTACCGCGGCGCGACGCTGAACCGCTGCGCCGGCGGCGCCGCGGGCAGCACGCACTTCATCACCTTCGCGGTGGACCTGACGCCGCGCGCCGGCGCGCCGGACCCCGGCCCGGCGCTGTGCGACTTCTGGCGCACGCACGGCCCGCGCTGGCAGATGGGGCTCAGCCGCTACCCCTCGGGCCGCATCCACATCGACACCTGGCGCCACCGCACCTGGGGCGCGGACCACACCGGCCGCACGGCGTTCTGCCTGGCCGGTCTCGCGCCCGCCACGCCCTGACGACGGGCCGGGCATGGCCCGGTCCCTTGGGGGGGCTCAGGCCGGCTCGGTGCGTTTCGCCGCGGCCGCCTGCAGCAACTGCGCCACCACGGCCACCGCGATGACCTCCGGCTCCTTGCCTTCGATGCCGGGCACGCCGATCGGACAGGTCATGCGCGCGAGCGTCTCGGCAGCGATGCCCCGCTCGGCGAGCCGATGCTCGAAGCGGCGCCGCTTCGTGCGGCTGCCGATCAGGCCGAAGAAGCCGAAGTCGCCGCGCCGCAGGATGGCCTGCGTGATCGCGAGGTCGAGGTCGTGGCTGTGCGTGAGCACGAGGTAGAAGGCGCCGGGCGGCGCCACGGCCACCTCGGCGTCGACCGGCTCGACGCAGACGCGCTCGACGTGCGGCGGCCGGCCCGCCGCGTCGTCGCGCGGGAACTCGCTTTCGCGCTCGTCGATCCATTGCACGCGGCAAGGCAGCCCGGCGAGCAGCGCGACGATGGCGCGGCCGACATGACCGGCGCCGTAGAGCTGCAGGAAGAAGCGCGGCGCCGGCACGTTCCACAGCGCCGGCGCGGCGTCGGCCAGCGGCACGTAGCGCAGCGTCAGTGCGCCGCCGCAGCACTGGCCGAGGCCGGGCCCGAGCGCCACGTCCTGCTCGCGCACGATGCCCACCTCTGCGGCACTCGGCACGGCGAGCAGCGCACGCGCCTCGGCGACGGCCTTCAGCTCGAGGTGGCCGCCGCCGATGGTGCCCAGCACCTCGTCGGCGGCGACGAGCATGCGGGTGCCTGCCTCGCGTGGCACCGAGCCGCGATGCGCGGCCACCTCCACCACCACCGCGGCACGGCCGGCGGCGCGCCACGCGAGCGCGGCGCGCTTCAGGTCGGTCATCGCGGTGGCGTGGCCGCGAGCGACCCGGCCTGCACCACCTGCACCGCGTTCAGGATCGCCTCGGCCGTGGCCGGCGCGGCGAGCGGCGGGTCGACACGGTGCCCGCCGGCGGCCGAGACAGCGTCGCGGGTGGCCAGGAACACCGAGAACGGCAGCAGCAGCGGCGGCTCGCCCACCGCCTTGCTGCGGTGGATGGTGTCGGCCGGATGGTCGGCCTCGCCGGCGCGGAACAGGCGCGTCACGAACTCGGCCGGCGCGTCGTTCGCGCACGGGATCTTGTAGGTGCTCGGCGCATGCGTCGTCAGCAGGCCCGTCTGCGGATGCCAGACGAGCTCTTCCATCGTCAGCCAGCCCATGCCCTGGATGAAGGCGCCTTCGACCTGGCCGATGTCCACCGCCGGATTCAGCGAGCGGCCGGCGTCGTAGAGCAGGTGCGCGGCGAGCACCTTGCTCTCGCCGGTGAGCGTGTCGATCAGCACCTCGCTCATCGCGGCACCGTAGGCGAAGTAGAAGAACGGGTTGCCCTGCATCTTCTCGCGGTCCCAGCTGAGGCCGGGCGTGGCGTAGAAGCCGTCGCTCCACAGCTGCACGCGCGCCATGTAGGCGGCGTTGACGAAGTCGGCGAAGGTCATCGACCTGCCGCCCGGCAGCGCGACCTGCCCGTTGGCGAAGCGCACCTCCCCGGCCGACCCGCCGAACTTCTGCACGGCGAACGCGACGAGCCGCTCGCGGATCTGCCGCGCCGCGTCCTCGGCCGCCTTGCCGTTCAGGTCGCTGCCGGTGCTGGCCGCGGTGGCCGACGTGTTGGCCACCTTCTGCGTGTCGCTGGCCGTGCAGCGCACGTGCTCGAACGGGATGCCGAGCTCGTGCGCGACGACCTGCGCCACCTTCGTGTTCAGGCCCTGGCCCATCTCGGTGCCGCCGTGGTTCACGAGCGCCGTGCCGTCGGTGTAGACGTGCACCAGCGCGCCGGCCTGGTTCAGGTGCACGACGTTGAAGCTGATGCCGAACTTCACCGGCGTCAGCGCCACGCCCTTCTTCAGCACCGCGCTCTTCGCGTTGAACGCCGCGGCGGCCGCCCGCCGCCCGGCATAGCCGCTGGTGCGCTCGAGCTCGTCGACGAGCTCGTGGATGACGTTGTCCCGGATCACCTGCCCGTACGGCGTGACGTTGCTGGACGTGGTGCCGTAGAAGTTGGCCTTGCGCACCGCCAGCGGGTCGAGCTCGAGCTCGCGCGCGATGGAGTCGAGCAGCACCTCGGCCGCGAAGGCGCCCTGCGGCCCGCCGAAGCCGCGGAAGGCGGTGTTGCTCTGCGTGTTCGTCTTCGCGCTGTAGCCGTGCAGCGCCACGTGCGGCAACCAGTAGGCGTTGTCGAAGTGGCACAGCGCCCGCGTCATCACCGGGCCCGAGAGGTCCGCCGAGTGGCCGGCATTGCTGACCATCGTCACCTCGGCGCCGAGGATGCGCCCGGCGTCGTCGTAGCCGACCTCGGCGTCGAAGACGAAGCCGTGCCGGCGGCCGGTGACGAGGAAGTCGTCGTCGCGGTCGACGCGCAGCTTCACCGGGCGGTTCAGCTTCGCCGCGGCCACCGCGGCGCAGCAGGCGAAGACGGCCGACTGGCTCTCCTTGCCGCCGAAGCCGCCGCCCATGCGCCGGCACTCCACCTGCACCGCGTGCACCGGCCGGTGCAGCGCGTGCGCCACAGTGTGCTGCATCTCGCTCGGGTGCTGCGTCGAGCACAGCACCTTCATGCCGCCGCCTTCGGCCGGCAGCGCGTAGGAGATCTGGCCTTCGAGATAGAACTGCTCCTGGCCGCCGAGCGTGAAACGCCGCTTCAGGCGCCGCGGCGCACCGGCGATGGCGGCGCGCGCGTCGCCGCGCACGACGTGCATCGGCGGCAGCACGTACTGGCCGACGGCGTGCGCGGCCTCGGGCGTCAGCACGGGCGGCAGGGCGTTGGCCACCACCGCCTTCTTCGCCAGCGCGGCGGCGCGGCGCGCCTGCTCGCGCGTGGCCGCGACGACGACGAACACCGGCTGTCCGAGGTAGCGCAGCGTGGCACCGGCCTCGCCGGCGAGGATGGGGTCGTCGTGCACGAGCGGGCCGCACTCGTTGGCGCCGGGGATGTCCTTGGCGGTGAAGACGGCCACGACCCCGGGCATCGCGCGCACGGCGTCGAGGTCGAGCCGCTCGATGGTGCCGTGCGCGACGGGCGACAGGCCGAGCGCGGCGTGCAGCGTGCCGGCGAGCTCGGGCAGGTCATCCGTGTAGGGTGCGGCGCCGGCCACGTGCAGCGCGGCCGACTCGTGCGGCAGCGGCTTGCCGGCGGCACCGCTGGACGGCGTGCCGGCGGCGGCCCTGGCACGGGCTTCGGCGGCGCGCTCCAGCGCCGGTTCGGCGAGCGGCAGGTCCGAGGGCTTGTTCATCGATCGACTCCTCGTGGATCGGTCAGGCGGCGGCCGCGCGCATATCGGCACCTACGCGCGCGAACACGCTCACGTCGCGTTCGGCCAGCGGCGCCTCGCGCCGCGTCTCGAGCCAGAAGCGCATCAGCAGGTTGCCGGCCACCCGCGCGCGGTAGGCGGCGCTGGCGCGCATGTCGGTGAGCGGCTTGAAGTCCCGGGCCAGCGCGGCGATGGCCGCGTGCACGGCCGCCTCGTCCCACGGCTTGCCGCGCAGCGCCGCCTCGGCGGCCGCGGCGCGCTTGACGATGGCGGCCAGCCCGCCGTAGGCGAGGCGCACGTCGCGCACCGTGCCGTCGGCGGCCAGCTCGATCGCCAGGCCGGCGCTCACCGCCGAGATGTCGGAGTCGAAGCGCTTGCTGATCTTGTAGGCGCGCAGCTTCGCGCCGCTTCCGGGCGGCGACGGCGGCCACAGCGGCACCTCGATCGCCTGCACGAACTCGCCGGCCTCGAGGCGGTTCTTCATGTAGTCGACGTAGAAGTCGGCCAGCGGCAGGCGCCGCACGCGCTCGCCGCGGCGCAGCACGAGGCGCGCGTCGAGGGCGATCAGCACCGGCGCCGAGTCGCCGATCGGCGAGCCGTTGGCGACGTTGCCGCCCATCGTGCCGGCGTTGCGCACCGGCAGCGACGCGAAGCGCAGCCACATGTCGCGCAGCGACGGCTCGGGCCAGTGGGAGAGCAGCGCCGCCCAGGCGGCCTCGAGCGTGGCGCCGGCGCCGATCGACAGCACCCTGGCGCCTTCGACCTGCGTCTCTTCGATGGCACGCAACTCGGCCACGTCGCCCACGTAGACGAGCTCGGGCAGGTCGCGGAGCTGCTTGGTCACCCACAGGCCGATGTCGGTGCTGCCGGCGAGCAGGCGCGCGTCGGGCTTCGCCTCGCGCAGCGCGGCCAGCGCCGCCAGCGTGCGCGGCGCGTGGAATGCGGGGCCGGCCAGCGGCGCATCGGCGGCCAGCGTCTGCAGCGCCGCGACGGCGGGCGCCGGGTCGAGCCGGCGCGCGGGCGCGTCGAACATCTGCTCGCCGGCGTCGAGGATCGGCCGGTAGCCGGTGCAGCGGCACAGGTTGCCCGAGAGGTCGTCGGCGAGCTGCTGGCGCGTCGGCCGCGTGCCGGCCTCGTGGTGGCGCTCGTAGCAGGCCCACAGGTTCATGACGAAGCCCGGGGTGCAGAAGCCGCACTGCGAGCCGTGGCAGTCGACCATCGCCTGCTGCGCCGGGTGCAGGGCGGCGGCTTCTCGGCCTGCGCAACCGACCTGGGCCACGTCTTCCACCGTGAACAGCGCCTTGCCGTCGAGCGTGGGCAGGAAGCGGATGCAGGCGTTCACCGGCTTCATCTCGAGCCGGCCTCCCGCACCGAGCTCGCCCACCACCACCGTGCAGGCCCCACAGTCGCCTTCGGCACAGCCCTCCTTGGTGCCGGTGCACAGGGCCTCCTCGCGCAGCCAGTCGAGCACGGTGCGCGTGGCGGCGGCGGGCTGCGCCTCGACGATGGCGCCGCGGTGGAAGAAGCGGATCGGTCGTTGAGTCATGTCGTGCATCCCGGGCCGGGCCCGGCGTTCGGTGTTTACCCGAAAGGTACTCCGGTTCGCCCCCGTGCAGATACGATCTCCCTCATAGTCCCTATGTGAGTTTGCATATGGTGCAGCGTTCGGGTTTCGACACCATAGACCTCCACCTGATCCGCGTCCTGCACACCGTGATCACCGAACGCAGCGTCTCGCGTGCCGCGCTCAAGCTGGCGAGCAACCAGCCGGCCGTGAGCGCGCAGCTCAAGCGGCTGCGCGAGCTGACCGGCGACCCGCTGCTCGTGCGCGCCGGCCAGCAGATGATGCCCACCGAGACGGCGCTGGCGCTGGTGGAGCCCGCGAGCCGCGTGCTGCACGAGGCCGAGCGCATCTTCAGCCCCAAGGCACGCGAGCGCAGCCTCGCGAGCGAGCAGCAGATCGCCGCACTCGACGTGACCTTCCGCGTCGCCGCCAGCGACTACCTCGACCCGCTGTTCCTGCCTTCGCTCGTCGGCCACCTGCAGCGCGTGGCTCCGAACGCCCGGCTGGAGCTGATGCCGCTTTCGCGCGAGTACGACTACCGCCGCCACCTGGCGGTGGGCGACGTGGATCTCGTCATCGGCAACTGGCTCGAGCCGCCGGAAGAGCTGCACCTGGCGCGGCTCGTCAGCGACGAGGTGGTGTGCCTGGTGGCCGAGGACCACCCGGCGGCGCGTGCGGGCGCATCCAAGGGAGGTCGGGCCTGGACGATCGCCCGCTACCTCGAGTGCGAGCACGTGGCGCCGATGCCGATGCACCCGGGTGCGCTCGGCGTCATCGACCAGCACCTGGCCGCCGCCGGCGCCAAGCGCAACATCACCGTGCGCGCCTCGCACTTCAGCCTGATCCCGCTGATGGTGGCCGACAGCTGGCTCGTGCTGACGACCGGGCGGCTCTTCTGCAGCCGGTACGTCGACACGCTGCCGGTGCGCATCGTGCGCTGCCCGGTGGCGTTCCCGCCGCTCACCTACTACCAGCTGTGGCACGACCTGACGCACAACGCGGCGTCGATGCGCTGGTTCCGCGAACAGGTGCGTGAGGTGGCGCGGCAGCTCGGTCGGCGGGCGTTGCCGCGGAGGGCGGCGGCGTGAGGCGCCTTCGTCGTGGCGCGATGCCCCGCCGCTCGGCCGCCCGCGGCCTTGCCCGCCACCACGCTTGAAGGCCGTCACACCCATGAAGGCCTACCGCGCCGACCTCCTCGACTTCGTGTCCACCCCCGCGTGGGGAGACACCGAAGCGAGCGCCGCCGTTCGCTTCCGCCCCGAGCACTGGCTGCTCGTCGACGACGAAGGCCGCATTGCGGGCGTCCAGACACACGAGCCGCCGGCGAACATCGAGCGCGAAGACTGGCGTGGCCACCTGCTGCTGCCCGGCTTCATCGACACGCACGTGCACAGCCCGCAGATCGGCGTGATGGCGAGCTACGGCACGGCGCTGCTCGACTGGCTGAACAACTACACCTTCCCGGCCGAACGTGCCTGGGCCGACCCCGAGGTGGCGGCGCGCGGCTCGGCCCACTTCCTCGATGCGCTGCTGGCCCACGGCACCACCGCCGCCGCCGTCTTCCCCACCGTGCACAAGACCTCGGCCGAGGCGCTGTTCGCCGCAGCCAACCTGCGCCGCATGCGCGTCGTCACCGGCAAGGTGCTGATGGACCGCCACGCGCCCGACGGGCTGCGCGACGACGTGGCGCAAGCCGAGCGCGACAGCATCGACCTCATCCAGCGCTGGCACGGCCGGGGCCGCGCCAGCTACGCGGTGACCGTGCGCTTCGCGCCGACGAGCACGCCCGGGCAGCTGGCGATGGCCGGCGAGCTCTGCCGTGCCGACCCGAGCCTCTTCATGCAGACGCACGTGGCCGAGAACCGCGACGAGGTGCGCTGGGTGGGCGAGCTCTTTCCCGAGGCGCGCAGCTACCTCGACGTCTATGCGCGCGCCGGCCTGCTGCACCGCCGCTCCATCCTGGCGCACGGCATCTGGCTCGACGACAGCGACCGGGCGGCACTGCGCGAGACGGGTGCACAGGTGGCCTTCTGCCCGAGCAGCAACCTCTTCCTCGGCAGCGGCCTGTTCGACTGGCCGGCGATGATCGCCGCCGGCGGCGCCGTCAGCATGGCCAGCGACGTCGGCGGCGGCACGAGCCTGTCGATGCAGCGCACGCTCGCCGACGGCTACAAGGTGCAGGCGATGGGCGGCCACAGGCTCACCGCGTGGACGGCGCTGCACGCGGCCACGCGCGGTGCGGCCGAGGCGCTCGGCCTCGGCCACGAGATCGGCACGCTCGAACCCGGGCGGCTGGCGGACTTCACCGTCTGGCGCTGGAGCGCAAACGCGGTGGACGCCGAGCGCCAGCGGCTGGCCCGCGACTTGCACGAGAGGGTCTTCGCCTGGATGACCCTGGCCGACGAGCGGCATCTCCTTGCCACCTGGGTGGCCGGCGCGCAGCGCTTCGCGCGGCGACCGCAAGCCGCCACGGCCCCTGCCCGAGACGACGAAAGGAGGGCGGCATGAACGCGACAGCCACCCCGCAGGAGACAACCCGCAGCAGCCAGGCCGCCGGCGGCGGCGCGCCGCTGCGGCTGCAGCTCACCGGCATCACCAAGCAGTACCCGGCCGTGCGCGCCAACGACGACGTGCACCTGCGCGTCAAGCCCGGCGAGATCCACGCCGTGCTCGGCGAGAACGGCGCCGGCAAGAGCACGATGATGAAGATGATCTACGGCGCCGTGCAGCCCGACGCCGGCGAGATCCGCTGGAACGGCCAGGTCGTGCACATCGCCAATCCGGCGGCGGCGCGCAGGCTCGGCATCAGCATGGTGTACCAGCACTTCTCGCTGTTCGACACGCTGACCGCGGCCGAGAACGTCTGGCTCGGCCTCGACAAGGCGATCGCACTGCCGGAGGTGAGCCGGCGCATCGTCGACGTGGCCTCCACCTACGGCCTCGATGTCGACCCGGCGCGCCCGGTGCACACGCTCAGCGTCGGCGAGCGCCAGCGCGTGGAGATCATCCGCGCGCTGCTCACCGACCCGCAGCTGCTGATCCTCGACGAGCCGACCTCGGTGCTCACGCCGCAGGCGGTGGAGAAGCTCTTCGTCACGCTGCGCCGGCTGTCGGACAAGGGCACGAGC